>NZ_JAMYQL010000034.1:0-72334 GCF_040320865.1 Mesorhizobium sp. M0598
TGTTTGGGGTGCGCGAGCAGCTGGTGCGGCGGCGCACGCAGCTTTCCAACACGATCCGCGGCTACGCAGCCGAATTCGGCCTGGTGGCCGCACAAGGCCTTGCCCGCATCGAGCCACTGCTGGCCCGCATTGCCGGCGACGCGACGGTGCCGGCGCTGGCAAAGGAACTGCTTGAGACGCTCGGCGAGGAATACCGCGCGGTGTGCGCGCGATACGCGGCAATCGACAAGAAGCTGTTGGCCCATCACCGCAAGGACGAGACTGGACAGCGGCTGGCTGCGATGCCCGGCGTCGGGCCGGTCGTGGCGAGCCTGCTCGGCGTCAAGGTCACTGATGCGACAGCGTTCGGTTCGGGACGCGACTTCGCGGCGTGGCTGGGGCTGACGCCGAAGAACCATTCGACCGCCGGCAAGAACCGGCTGGGGGTGATCACGCGGGCCGGCGACGAGATGCTGCGGCAGGCGCTGGTGGTGGGCGCGACGGCCCACATCCAGCAGGTGCGTCGCGGCCGCGCCAAGGCCTCGCCGTGGCTGGCGGCGTTGATTGCGCGCAAGCCGCCGAAGCTGGCGGCTGTGGCGCTCGCCAACAAGACCGCCCGTATGGCCTGGAAGATGATGATCACCGGCGAGCCGTACCGTTGCGGCCTGGCGGGCAGCCTGACGCCTCCTCGCCGCCCTCAAGGCCGCTTCGCGCCGCCTACGGCGGTGGCCTGCGGCCAGCCCTGACCGCGGCTCAGCACGGCGCTGACATGCCCGGATAGGCCGCAACGGAGGAACACCGAACACAAGCTCTTGCAACGGAAGGAAGATGGCGTGATCGATCGATCCGTGACGCGCGAAACTCCGAGGGATCCATTGGCCAACGAAACCGCTGGCATGATTGGAACGGGCGTCGCGAACCCCACCTTGGCCAGCGGCCGCAAGGACCGTGCTCAAAGGCCGGACATATGGACGCAAGCGATCGAAAACGACGCAAAACAACCGTTGCAGGCAGGGCGCCGTCCACATATGGATCCCAGGGTCTCCGCGACGCCGCTTCGCGGCTGCTACGCCCCAGGATGACGAAGCTGGGTTCACGCGCTGCGCCGCTCGGCCGGAAGCGTCTCCAGCAGCTGTTCGAGCTTGGCGATCGAGTTCTGCTCGGCGAGCGGCGTGTAGACGATCAGCTTCATGTCCGAGCCGTCGTCGATCGACAGGCTCATATGCTCGAACGCCATGGCGCCTGCCGTCGGATGCCTGACATGCTTCACACCCGACAGGTTGCGGGCCACGTCGCGTAGCGGCCACCAGGCGCGAAACTCCGGGCTCGAGCGCGTCATCAGCGCGATCAGCCGCTCGAAATCCGGATCGCCGACGTATCTGGCGCTTTCTGCCCGGAACGACGCCAGCACGGCACGCGCCAGTTCCTCCCAGTCGACGAGCAGGCGCCGATGCTGCGGGCTGGTGAAAACCATATGGACGATGTTGCGGGCATCGCCCTCCAGCAGGCCATAGTCGCCGAACACGGCTGCCGCGGCAGAATTCCAGGCCAGCACGTCCCAGCGCCGCCCGACGACATAGGCCGGCTGCAGGACCAGGCTCTGCAGCATGTGCAGCAACGGGCCATCGACCTTTTCCGGCGCATCGAGACGACGCTCCGGCTGCGGCCGGCCGGCAAGGATGAACAGATGCCGTTGCTCGGCCGTGTCCAGGCGCAACGCCTGACTGAGCGCCGTCAGCACCTCTACCGATGGCCTGACGTCGCGCCCCTGCTCCAGCCAGGTGTACCAGGTCGTGCCGACGCCGGCGATCATCGCCACCTCCTCGCGGCGCAGCCCGGGTGTGCGCCGGCGCAGGCCGGTCGAGATGCCGGTGGCCGAAGGCGTCAGCCTTTCGCGCCGCGAACGCAGAAAGGCGCCAAGCTCGCGGCGACGGCTGCCTTCGGCGGAGTGCGTGGTGGAATCCATCGGCGCTATTATAGCAGTACCGATACCAGGATAAAGTTTGAACTGTTTGGCATGCGTCTGGTGCCCCATCTTTCTGCTCAGAGCGATGACATGGAGGCTCTGAACATGGAACTGAAAGACAAGACGATCCTCATCACCGGCTCGACCGACGGCGTCGGCCGCGTTGTCGCGCAACGGCTCGGCGCCGGCGGCGCCCGCATCCTGGTGCATGGCCGCGACGCGACAAGGGGCAAGGCGATCGTGGCCGAAATCGAAGCCGCCGGCGGCAAGGCCGAGCTGCTTGTCGCCGATCTCTCCTCCCTGGCCGAGGTCCGCCGCCTCGCCGAGGCGGTGCGCGCAAGGACCAAGCGGCTCGATATCCTCATCAACAATGCCGGCGTCGGCACAGCCGGCCCCAACGCGAAACGGCAGGTTAGCGCCGACGGCTACGAGTTGCGCTTTGCCGTCAATTATCTCGCCGGCTTCCTGCTCACCATGGAGGTGCTGCCGCTGCTCAAGTCCAGCGCGCCGTCGCGTATCGTCAACGTCGCCTCGGCCGGCCAGCAGGCGATCGACTTCGACGACGTCATGCTGACCCGCTCCTATGACGGCGTTCGTGCCTACTGCCAGAGCAAGCTGGCGCAGATCATGTTCACCATCGATCTGGCAGAACAGCTGAACGGCACCGGCGTCACGGTCAACAGCCTGCATCCGGCAAGCTACATGAACACCACGATGGTGCGGCAGGCGGGCGTCACACCCTGGAGTTCGGTCGAAACCGGCGCCGAAGCCATCATCAATCTCGCCACATCGCCCACGCTGGAAGGGCGAAGCGGCCTCTATTTCGACGGCCAAAGGGAATCCCGCGCCGATGCGCAAGCCTATGACGCGAAGGCGAGGCAGCAGTTGCGTGAATTGAGCCTCGGCCTTGTCGGGCTCGCACCCGCTTCCGCAACATCGAAGAAAGAAAATTCATGATCGAGAAAACGCAGCACGCCGTGATCGTCGGCGGCTCCTCCGGCATCGGCCTCGCCACCGCGAAAAAGCTGCTTGGCCCGGGCATGAAGGTGACGATCACCGGGCGCAGCAGGGAAAGGCTCGACAACGCATGGCAAAGCCTTGGCGGCGCTGTCGGAAAAGCTGCCTTCGATGCCGCGAAGCCGGACGAGGTTCGCCGGTTCTTCAACGAACTCGGGCCTTTCGATCACCTGGTGCTGGCCGCCAGCGGCGGCAAGGGGCTCGGCCCGTTCGAAACACTTGACCTGACCGACATCGGCGGTGGCGTCGACGAGAAGGTCCGGCCACAGCTCTCCTGCCTGCAGGCCGCCTTGCCGACGCTGAACAAGAGCGGCTCGGTGACTTTCATCTCGGCGGTGTCGGCGCAACTGTCGGCGCCGGGTATAGCCGGCATCGCCGCCGTCAACGGCATGCTGCTGACCGTGGTGCCGATCCTGGCAATGGAGCTGAAGCCGTTACGCGTCAATGTCGTGGCGCCAGGCGTCATCGACACGCCCTGGTGGGACTTTTTACCCGATGAACAGCGCCATGCGGTGTTTGCCGATTATGCCGGCAAGACACCGGTCGGCCGTATCGGCCGCGCCGAGGACGTCGCCGAGGCAATTGCGTTCCTGGTTTCGAACAGCTTCGTCACCGGCCAGGTGCTGACCTGCGACGGCGGCTTGCGGTATGCGGCGTAAGGCGGCTGCCTCCACGAGGCGTGTCAAAGCGACTGCGCGATCAGCGCCAGAAATCCTCCGGCCAGCGCGACGTTGCCGACAAAGCCATTGATGCGGGACGCGCGCTCCAGGCCCTGATGATCCCAGAAGTTATGGAACATCGGCGTGGCGACGATAAGGAACAGGATCAGGCATGCCGCCGCCGGAGCGGTCCAGATGCCCGCGATCACCAGTGCTCCGGCGATGATCTGCAGGACGATCCCCAGCCACAGCACCGGCCGTGCCTGCGGCACGCCGCGCGTCGTCATCAATTGGCTCACCAACGCCGCATTCTGGATGTTGCGCAGGCCGGCAAAGACAAAGGCGCCGCCAAGCAGCAGGCGGGCGGCGAAAAGGATCTCACTGTCAAAGTTTGAAAACATGCTGTTGGTCCTCGGGCAGAAAAGAGGCGCGCGGCGCAAGGCCGCGCACCTGGTCCTCAGGCGGCCAAGACCGCTGGCATCGGATGGATTGCATGGAACGGAACGCAAAGCCGGTTCCAGGTGTTGATCATGCCGAGCGCAACCGACAGCTTGACCAGCTCCTGTTCCGAGAAATGCTCAAGCGTCCTTGCATAGAGTTCGTCCGAAACACCGTTGTCGGCGATCCTGGTCAGCGCGTCGGTCCAGGCCAAGGCCGCGCGTTCGCGCTCTGAAAACAGCGGCGATTCCTTCCAGGCGGAGACGAGATAGAGCCGCTGCTCGCTTTCGCCGTCGCGGCGCGCTTCGCGGCTATGCATCTCGACGCAATACGAGCAGCCGTTGATCTGCGACGCCCTGAGCTTGATCAGATGCAACAGGCTTTTTTCGAGCCCGCATTCGTCGACTGCCTTGTTGAGCGCCGACACCGCCTTCATGATCTCCGGCGCCGCGCCGAAAAATTGCAGCCTCTGTTTCATCGTCTGTAGCCTTTCATGCTTGCTTGGTTGAACTTGATTTCTGCGGCCGCCGATGGCGCTCGACGAAGGCGCAGTTCGCGGCGACCGAACGGGGATCGGCATCGGCCGTGTATTCTGCAACGATGTCGGACAGCCGGGCGTCGGCGAGCGCGGCGCGATAGGCACGCTCGGCCTTCAGCATGGCTACGTGGATGCCGCAGGGTTTGACATAGACCGAGGCATCGAGCTTCGCTGGGCCGCGCTGGCGGATTTCGGCGCAGCGGAACGCCGGTTCACGCCCCTCGACGGCCAGCACGATATCGAGCAGCGTTATGCGTTCCGCCGGCCGCGCCAGCCGGTAGCCGCCGGACGGCCCCGGCACTGATTCCAGAATGCCGGACGCAGTCAGCGCGTTGAGATGCTTAAGCAGATAGCTCGGCGACAGCCCGAACGCTTCGGCCATGGCAGCACCTGGCAAGGTCGCGGCGCCATCAACGCCGGCGAGCATCGCGGCGCAGTGGATGGCCGCTTCGACGCCTTCGCCCAGCTTCATTTCGATGATCTCCGATTCATGGATATTTTTTATCATGGATAAAATTCATCTGCAATAGAAATATACCACTTTGGCGGTGCGGTGGCGGGTTTGTGACGTTCCGGAATTGATCCTTTCAGATCGTTGCGCCGCCCTCTATTGCCCCGTAGCCGCAGGTTGGCAGTACTTGGGTTCCTCGCCCCCGCGGAGCGGGGGAGAGGTGGCCCGGCGAAGCCGGGACGGAGAGGGGGACGACATTCGCGAAGCCAAACCCGGTGGGGAACGGGACGCGAGCATGTTAGAACGCCTTCAGGCCCTTGAACAGTTCCCAGCCGCAGCGAAGGCCCCTCTCCGTCCCGGCTTCGCCGGGCCACCTCTCCCCACTTTGTGGGGCGAGGAACCCAAGTTCTGCGGGCCAGCCGCATTTGTTGCTTGGCGATTCCTCTCTTGCCAGTGCGAGGCAGGCGATCCTCGTCCGTCTCTATTCCGCCGCCACCTTGGCCATCGGATTGTTCGGATGCGTCGTCCAGTTGGCATAGATCGGCGACACCGGCCTGCCGGTGCGCTGGTCCATCACGCCGACCGCCAGCGCCTCCATGGTGATGCAGTTCTCGACCGGACAGACATTGACGCAGAGATTGCAGCCGACGCATTCGGCCTCGATCACCTCGAAATGCCTGACGCCATCGACGATTGCGGTGATCGCCTGGTGCGAGGTGTCCTCGCAGGCGATGTGGCAGCGGCCGCATTTGATGCAGGCCTCCTGGTCGATATGCGCCTTGGCGACGTAGTTGAGGTTGAGATACTGCCAGTCGGTGACGTTGGGCGTGGCACGGCCGACGATGTCGTCGAGCGAGGCATGGCCCTTCTCGTCCATCCAGTTTTCCAGGCCGGCGATCATCTCCTGCACGATCTTGAAGCCATAGGTCATCGCCGCCGTGCACACCTGCACATTGCCGGCGCCGAGCGCCATGAATTCGGCGGCGTCGCGCCAGGTGGTGATGCCGCCGATACCGGAGATCGGCAGGCCATGCGTTTCCGGATCGCGCGCGATCTCGGCCACCATGTTCATGGCGATCGGCTTCACCGCCGGACCGCAATAGCCGCCATGCGAACCCTTGCCGTCGATCGTCGGCTCCGGTGCGAAATTGTCGAGGTTGACGCCGGTGATCGAATTGATGGTGTTGATCAGCGACACCGCGTCGGTGCCGCCGGCAAGGGCAGCGCGTGCCGGCTTGCGGATGTCGGTGATGTTGGGCGTCAGCTTGGTGATGACAGGCATGCGGGTGTTGGCCTTGCACCAGCGCACCACCATTTCGATGTACTCCGGCACTTGGCCGACCGCCGCACCCATGCCGCGTTCCGACATGCCGTGCGGGCAGCCGAAATTGAGTTCGATGCCGTCAGCGCCGGTCTCCTCGACTACCGGCAGGATCGCCTTCCAGGCATGCTCCTCGCAAGGCACCATCAGCGAGACGACGATCGCCCGGTCGGGCCAGTCCATCTTGACCTGCTTGATCTCGCGCAGATTGACCTGCAGGTCGCGGTCGGTGATCAGCTCGATGTTGTTGAGGCCGAGCAGACGACGGTCGGCGCCCCAGATCGCGCCGTAGCGCGGACCGTTGACGTTGACCACCGGCGGGCCCTCTTCGCCGAGCGTCTTCCATACCACGCCGCCCCAGCCCGCCTTGAAGGCGCGAATGACGTTGTAGGCCTTGTCGGTCGGCGGCGCCGAAGCCAGCCAGAACGGGTTCGGCGACTTGATACCGACGAAATTATTGCGGATGTCTGCCATGCTCATGCCCTCCCGTTCGAGGTCAGTGCCCGATGAATGCTCTCCGCAGCATCGCGGCCTTGCGCGACGGCTGAAACAGTCAAGTCATCGCCGCCGAAAATGCAGTCGCCGCCAGCCCAGACATTGGCCAGCGAGGTGCGGCCTTCGGCGTCGACCTTGATGCGGCCGGCTTCCAGGTCAAGCAAAGCCCCGCTGCCGTTGAGCGCAGCCGGGACAAAACTCTGGCCGATCGCCTTGAACACCTGATCGGCGACGAGCGTCAGCCGCTCGCCGGTGCCGACAAGCCGGTCGCCGTGCATCGCGGTGTATTCGAGCTCGATCGCCGACACCTTGCCGGCGTCGGCAATGACCCGCTTCGGCTGCAACCAGTGCCGGATAATGACGCCGTTGGCGGCAGCCAGATCCTGCTCGAATTCGGAGGCATTCATGTGCTCCGGGCCGCGCCGATAGCAGATCGTCACCTCTTCGGCTCCGAGCAGCTTCGACTGCACCGCCGCGTCGATCGCCGTCATGCCGCCGCCGATGACGACAACACGCCGGCCGACCGGCAGGCTGGCCAGATCACTGGCCTGACGAAGCTCGGCAATGAACTCGACGGCGTTGGTGACGCCCTGCACCTCCTCGCCATCCGCTCGCAAGGCATTGACGCCTGCAAGCCCCATGCCGAGGAACACCGCATCGTAATTCCTGGTCAGGTCCGACAGCTGGTAATCACGGCCGAGCGCCTTGCCGTTCTGGATGTCGATGCCGCCGATCGACGTGACATAGTCGACTTCGGCCTGGGCAAAATTGTCGACGCTTTTATAGGCGGCGATACCGTACTCATTGAGGCCGCCGGGCTTCGGGCGGGCTTCCAGGATGGTCACGTCGTGGCCATGACGGGCAAGCCGATGCGCGGCCGCAAGCCCGGCCGGTCCGGCGCCGACCACGGCGACCGTCTTGCCGGTCGGTTCGGGGCGCTCGTAGAACTGCTTGTTTTCGGCCATGGCGACATCGGTGGCGTAGCGCTGAAGGCGACCGATCTGCACCGGCTTGCCTTCGGCCACCTCGCGCACGCAGACTTCTTCGCACAGCGTCTCGGTCGGGCAGACGCGGGCGCACATGCCGCCCAAAATGTTCTGATCAAAAATAGTCTTGGCTGAGCCGATCGGATTGCCCGTCGAAATCTGGCGGATGAACAGCGGGATGTCGATCGAGGTCGGGCATGCATTCATGCACGGCGCATCATAGCAGAAATAGCAGCGGTCGGACTCGACCAGCGCCTCGTGATGATCGAGCGGCGGGTGCAGGTCGGCGAAATTGTCGGCATATTGGTCTGGCGAGAGCCGCCCGCCGGCAATGCCTTGCTTGAACTGGCCTTCTGGCATCGTCAGTTCCCCATGTTCTTGTTTTGGGGAAGGCTAGCACGTTTTATTTTTTTATCAATTGGTCAATTTTCGGCGCAAGCCGCTGAAACCCCTCGATAAAAACATGATAAATGCACTCATGTTTTTGAGCACCGTCCGTTGCGCCTCAATGGATGCGGCGCCCAGAATTGGCTACCAGTGGCGACAAGCTGTTCGAAAGCGCTTACGGGGCGGTAGGCGCTTGAGCATCGTGCGCGATTTTCAGACATTGGAGAAGGTGATGGACATTGTTCAGGAGGCGGTTCAGCGGTGGGAGCCTGTGCAAGATTTACCGCTGGCTGCCTGTCAGGTGTGGCGTCTGAAATCCGACAACTACTTTGAATTGGCCGTCGAAGGCGACTTCTTCGTCGGGGCATCCGAACGAACCCTCAAGATCAACTTCCACGGAGTGCTAGCACTTTCGGCTCATGACGACATGTTGGGCGTGACCCATGTCAGCGCTAGCAGCTCAATCCCATTGATTGGCTCTGGCGGGCAAGCCTCCTATAGATGGCCCCTCCTCCGAGTCGAGAACTCGCACTGGTTGCGATCAATACCCGGGCCGACAGACGACTGTTCGCATTTCCTATTGCTCAGTCTCGAATGCACGATAGAGGTGATTGCTCGTGAAGCCATAGCTGCTTGGATCTGACCCCTCGCTTCGCACCACGCCTTCCACAACTATTCCGGGCAGCGGGATAGGCCTTAGACTGGTGATGGTCCGCTCTGGTCAGGGAAGTGAGCGACATCCGGCGCATGGATCAACAACCCCTCGTTGACTGCGAGCAAAGTCGAAAACCGCAGGGCGCGCAACCCGGTAACATTTCCAATTTGCCATCATCTTTTTTGGTTGGCTGTCGGATTTTCGTCGTGAAGATCGTCCTAGAATGGATCGCGCATGATCGATGTACAAACCGCAAGGAGCACGACAATGCCACAGTCCCCCATGCCCTTCTTCTGGTACGAGCTGATGACCACCGATCTCGACGCCGCCGAGGCGTTTTACACCTCCGTGGTGGGCTGGAGGGGGCAGCCTTTCGAAGGGGCCCAGGGCATGCCGCGCTATATCGTCATGAATGTCGGCGAGCGCGGCGTCGGCGGGTTGATGACGCTGCCCGATGACGCGCGCAAGATGGGCATGCCGCCGGCCTGGGTCGGTTATATCCTCACCAGGGACGTCGATGCCGCAACGGCCTCCCTCAAGAAGGCTGGTGGCGCGGTTCACCGCGAGCCCGACGACATTCCTGGCGTCGGCCGCTTCGCCGTCGTTGCAGACCCGCAAGGCGCGATGTTCAACTTCCTGCAGCCCAGCGGCCCCGACCAGCCGCCGCTACCGTTGGCGACCCCCGGCAACATCGGCTGGCATGAGCTCTACACGTCAGACTGGAAGGCGGCGTTCGATTTCTATTCCAGCCAGTTCGGCTGGGAGAAGGGCGACGCCATGGATATGGGTCCGATGGGCGTCTACCAGCTTTTCGCCTTCGGCGGCGAGCCCGTTGGCGGCATGATGAACAAGCCCGAGCAGATCCCGGCGCCGGTCTGGCAGTTCTATTTCAACGTGCCCGGCATCGACGCGGCAGCCAAGCGCGTCACCGACAATGGCGGCAAGATCCTGATGGGTCCGATGGAGGTCCCCGGCGGCAGCTGGATCGTACAGTGCACAGACCCGCAAGGCGCGCACTTTGCTCTGACAGCGCCCGGGCATTAACGGCCGCGCTGATCGCGGGGCCGCCATCGTGCGGCCCCAAGGCTGCAGCACGCCTCACGACTCACTCACCGACAGTTGAATGCAGGCCGGACTATGTGAATGGTCCGGCCTTTGGCGATGACCTATGGCCGGGCTAGGTGAAAATGGAGTCGTAGATGAAGTTTTTCGAAGGCCTCGCCGGCTATCAACCGTTCGCCCTTGCCGCCTTGCGCATCATGACGGCGCTGCAGTTCATTGAGCACGGCACCCAGAAACTGTTCAATTTCCCCGTCGGCGATCACGCGGGCGCTCTGACCGGGCTGACGCTGACCGCTGCCCTACTTGAATTCGCCGGTGGCATCCTGCTGGCATTGGGGCTTTTGACCAGGCCGGTGGCGTTCCTTCTCTGCGGCGAAATGGCGATCGCCTATTTCATGGCGCACATGCCGCAGGGTTTCTTCCCGGTCAACAATGGCGGCGATGCGGCGATCTCGTTCTGCTTCATCTTCCTCTATCTGGTGTTCGCCGGCGCCGGCGCCCTGGCGCTGGACAACCGCCGCGGTGCCTGAAACGTCACCCACGCATCCGCTCGAAATTCGCGTCGAACAGCGGGATCGGCTGCATGCGCGCGGCGTGGCGTTTGCCCAGAAGCTCAATCTCGAAGCCGTCGGCTTCGTCGGCAATCTCTTTCGGCACATAGCCGATGGCGACGGACTTTTTCGAATGATGCGCGTAGCCGCCCGACGTGACCCAACCGCGCACGGCACCGCCATACCAGATTGGCTCGTCGCCGATGACGTCGGCATCGACAGTATCGACGACAAAGGCCCGCAGCCGCAGTCTGCCGCCTTGCTTGCGCTCGGCCAACGCCGCCTGCTTGCCGATGAAATCGGCTTGCTTGCCGTAGGCGACGAAGCGGTCGAGCCCGGCTTCCAGCGGCCCATAGATCGGACGGTATTCGCGCGCCCATGAGCCGTAATTCTTCTCAAGCCGCAATGCGTTGAGCGCGCGCGAGCCGAACAGGCCGATGCCGAATTCCTCCCCCGCGGCCATCAGCGCCTGATAGGCGGCGCGCTGATATTCCGGCGCGACCCAGATTTCGTAGCCGAGATCGCCGGTGTAGCTGACGCGCCCGACCAGGCATGGCGCCATGCCGATATCCATCTTGCTGATGGCCATGAACGGAAACGCGGCATTCGATACGTCCGCCCGCGTAACTTTTGCCAACACGGCGCGCGCCTTGAGGCCAGCGATCGACAGGCCGGTGAGTTTTGCTCCCGACGCTTCGATACTGACCGAGCCGTCCTGCGGCAGATGCGCCTCGAACCAGCGCATATGGTACTGCTCGGCGACGCCGGAGCCGGCCAGGAACCAATCGTCACTTTCCGAATTTGGACCGCCGAGATTGGCCAGCGTGAAATCGCCAATCAGCCTGCCGTCTTCCTTCAGCATCGGCGCCAGCGTCATGCGGCCGGGCCTTGGCAACTTGCAGGCAAGCAGGCGGTCGAGCCAGGCTGCAGCGCCCTTGCCTGTCACTCTGTATTTGGCGAATGACGAGATTTCCGAGAGACCAACGCCCTGCCGAACCGTCTCCACTTCTTTCGCCACATGCTCAAAATCGCTCGAGCGCCGCCAGGAGAATTCGTCCTTGACGCCTTCGGGCGCGTACCACAGCGGCACTTCCAGCCCATAGGCGACCCCCCATTGCGCCCCTTTGGCCGACAACAGGTCGTAAACCGGTGTCGTCTTGAGCGGCCGGCCGGCCGGTAGTTCCTCGTTCGGGAAGCGGATCGAAAACCGCCGCGAATAGTTTTCGCGCACCTTGGCATTGGTGTAGGCCATCGTCGCCCAGTCACCGTAGCGCGACACATCCATCGCCCAGATATCGGCGCCGGGATCGCCTTCGATCATCCAGTTCGACAGCGCCAGCCCGACGCCGCCGCCCTGCGAGAACCCGGCCATGACACCACAGGCCACCCAGAACCCCGGCAGGCCGCGCACCGGCCCGACCAGCGGATTGCCGTCCGGTGCGAAGGTGAAGGGCCCGTTGATGATCTGCTTGATGCCGGTGTTCTGGAAGGCCGGGAAATGCCGGAAGCCGACCTCCAGCGACGGCGCGATCCGGTCGATGTCGGGTTCGAGCAGCTCGTGGCCGAAATTCCATGGCGTTTGGAACTCGGACCAAGGCTTGTTGGCCTTTTCATAAGTGCCCATCAGCATGCCGCCGCGCTCCTGGCGCAAATACAGCTCGCCGTCGAAATCCACGGCATGGATGATTTCGGAACCAGTCTTCTGGTTCCAGGCGGCGACTTCCGGCATGTCCTCGGTGATCAGGTACATGTGCTCCATCGCCAGCACCGGCAGCTCCAGCCCGACCATGCGGCCGACCTCACGCGCCCACAGGCCGGCGGCGTTGACGACATGCTCAGCCACCACCTCACCCTTGTTGGTGATGACACGCCACAACCCGTCGGCGCGCCGCACGATGTCCTCGACCTTGGTGAAACGCTCGACCTCGGCTCCAAGCTTCCTCGCGGCCTTGGCGTAGGCGTGGGTGACGCCGGAGGGGTCGAGATGACCGTCCTCCTTGTTGCGAACGGCGCCGACGAACTGCTTGGGGTCGAGCAACGGCATCAGCTCGGCCGCCTCATCAGGCGATATTTCTTCGAGGTCGATGCCGAGATAGCGGCCCTTGGCGACGACGCCGCGCAGCCAGTCGAGGCGCGCCTCGGTCGCCGCCAGCAAGACGCCGCCAGTCAGATGCACGCCGGTCGCCTGGCCGGACAGTTCCTGGATCTCCTTGTAGAGCGAGATTGTGTATTTCTGCAGCTTGGCGACATTGGGATCGCCATTGATGGTGTGCATGCCGCCGGCGGCGTGCCAGGTCGAGCCGGAGGTCAATTCATCGCGCTCCAGAAGCACGATGTCTGTCCAGCCGTGCCGGGCCAGATGGAACAGCACGGAGCACCCGACAACGCCACCGCCGATAACCACGACCTTTGCATGCGATTTCATGGGATTCTCTCTGACGTCAACGAGTTGGATGGGAACGATGAATTCGGGGAGGACGAGCCCCACGAGCGCGAGCCTTCGATCATCACGGCTCGCTTTGCCCGATCGCTTCCTTGCGCTTGGCCACGTACGCCTCAAGCGCCTCGCACCTGGAGATTTCCATCACCGGCTCGACATAGTCCTCCAGCGCCTTCTTCCAAAGCCTCGTCGCCCGCGCCGTGGCATCGAGCCCGCCAGCCTCCTGCCAGGCCTCGAAATTTTGCCAGTTGGACAGCATCGGCTGGTAGAAGGCTGTGGCGTAGCGCTCCAGCGTGTGCGGCTCGCCGAAGAAGTGGCCGCCGGTCGGAACCGCACCCAGAGCCTCGACAGCAAGCTCGGCCTCGTTGACCTCGATCGGGCGCAAAAACTCCATCATGTGCTGGATCATCTCGACGTCGATGATGAACTTTTCGAACGACGCTGTCAGTCCGCCCTCTTGCCAGCCGGCGGCATGGTAGACGAGGTTGCCATGGCCGAGCACCGCGCCCCACAGCGCCATCAGCGTCTCATAGGCGCCTTGCGCGTCGGCAGCATTGGAAGCCGAGCCCGGCGTCGTGCGATAAGGCAGGTTGTAACGCCGCGCCAACTGTCCGGACGCGATATTCGCCTTGGTGTTTTCAGGCGTGCCGAACGCCGGCGCTCCCGATTTCATATCGACATTGGAGGTGAAGGCGCCATACATCACCGGCGCGCCGGGGCGGACGAGCTGCGTCAGCACCACGCCGAACAGCGCCTCGGCATTCTGCTGGGCGAGCGCGCCGGCAAGCGTCACCGGGCTCATCGCTCCCATCAGCGTGAACGGCGTCACCGCCACCGACTGGCCGAACTCGGCCATCGTCATCAGCCCCTCGGCCATCATCTCGTCGAAGCGGCGCGGCGAATTGACCGAAATGATCGTGGTAACGCCGGGATCGTCACGCATCTCGTCAAGCGTCAGTCCGCGCGCGATTGCCATCATTTCGATGCCGTCGAGCGCCCTGCCGCTGCCGATTGCCGAGACGTGAAAGCTTTTGTCGGTCAGTGTCAGATTGGCGAAATAGGTGTCGAGATGACGGGAATTCGCCGGCAATTCTACCGGCGCGCAGACCTGGTTACCTAGCATGTGGATGCAGTTGAAATGCTGCGCCAGCCGGACGAGATCGGAATAATCGCGCAAATTGCCGGCACGGCGGCCGCGCTCCATGTCGTGCACATTCGGCGGTCCGGCGACGAGCGTGAAGTTGATGGTATTGCCGCCGAGGTGGACGGCATGGGCGGGATTGCGCGGCGTCAGCGTATAGCTGGACTGCGTCGTCTTCAGCGCTTCCTCGATCATGCCGCGATCGATGCGGACGTTCATCGTGGCATGATCGACCTTGGCCCCGGCCTTCTCGAACAGCGACAGCGCCCGCGGGCTCATCACCTCGATGCCGAAATTCTCCAGGATATGCATCGACGCCTGGTGGATCGCCTCGATCTGGTCGGCCGAGAGCATCGCCATCGGCGGATAAGGGTTTGTCACCCGCCTGAGCGGCAGTTGCGGGATGGCGGTCGGTCCCCTGTTGCTGGTTCGCTCGGCGCCGCGCTTGCGTCTTGGTTCGCTCATGCCGCGCATCAAAGCGCCGGCATGAGGATCGAGCTGTCAAGAATCCGCCACCTGCGGGCGTGATTTTAGCCAAGACGCCATTGTGGGAATTTCACGTCGGTAAAAGCGACAACAAACGTCGGAATGTTCATATTTCCTCAGCGCCTGCTAAAGCGGCTGACCAGCCGTTAAGGAACGCAGCAAGATTCCTTTTATGTTTTCGGCCTAATGCTCTTGCAATGCGTAGGTTGAGTTTTAGTAAAATTGTGGCGATTGCCGTGCCGCTGGCGCTTTCGGCCTGCGCGACGCCGCCGAACCACATCAACGATGTGTGCGCCGTTTTCGACCAGAATGACGGCTGGTTCGACAATTGGCAGGCGGCGGCACAACGAACCGAGCAGAAATACGGTGTGCCGGTTCCCGTGCTGATGGCGACGGTGCGCAAGGAATCCGGCTTCAAGAGCAACGCAAGGCCGCCGCGCACCAAGCTGCTGGGCTTCATTCCCTGGAAACATATCTCCAGCGCCACCGGCTTCTCGCAGGCGCTCGACGGCACCTGGGCGCAATACCAGAACGAGACCGGCAGCTGGGCGGCGCGCCGCACCAGGTTTGCCGATGCCGTCGATTTTGTCGGCTGGTATCATTCCAAGACCGCCGACACGCTCGGCGTCGCCCGCAACGACACCTACAATCTGTATCTCGCCTACTATCTCGGCTGGAATGCCTACAAGCGCGGCAGTCGCGGCGACGCCGACGTGCAGCGCTATGCGCATGCCACCGAACAGATGGCGCAGGACTACGCCACGCAGCTACGGCAATGCGCGCCCTAGCCTATTAACGGCTCTCAGCCGCCCTTGGGTTTGCGCGGCTTGCGCGTGGCGTCCTCGGCCTGTCGGCCGTCGCCGACAGTCGGCGGCATGATTGGTGCCACCGCGCTGTCGGCAGAGCTTGAGGTGCCGGTCTCTGAAACCTCGTCCCGAACCTCGTGACGGCGGGCTTTGGCGACCGCTTCGGCATTCTCCACTGCCTGGCCCTCGGCATCGGCTTCAACGCTGCCAGTCTTTCCATGCGGGCGCTTGGGCGGATCTCCGGCAAAGCCCGGGCCAACACCGTGGTTCGCATCATCCGGCACGCCCTCATTCGCGGCGTGCTCCTTGTCGAATTTGATCACCGGCTCCATTTTCGCCAGCACGTCGTCGGACAGCCAGCACAAGCTCATATGGCCGTCGCCGAGATTTTTGACTGGCGGCACCGTGGTTTCGCAAAGGTTGTCCGGCACCAGTTTCTTGTAGCCGCAGCGCGTCTGGAACGGACAGCCGGACGGCGGGTTCATCGCCGAAGGGATGTCGCCTTCCAGCACGATGTGCTTCTTGACCACGCTTGTGTCGGCGATCGGGATCGCCGACAGCAATGCCTCGGTATAGGGGTGATAGGGCGGCGCGAATATCTGGTCGGTCGTGCCTTGCTCAACGATATAGCCGAGATACATGACGACGACGCGGTCGGCGATGTAGCGCACCACGGACAGATCGTGGCTGATGAACAGCATCGTCGTCTTGTTCTTGCGCTGGATGTCCATCAAAAGCTCGGTCACCGCCGCCTGGACCGACACGTCGAGCGCCGAGACCGGCTCGTCGGCCACCACCACCTTGGCATCGCCGGCAAAGGCACGCGCCACGCCGATGCGCTGTTTCTGGCCGCCTGAAAGCTGGCGCGGCTTGCGCGTCTCGAATGCCCTCGGCAGCTTCACCAGGTCGAGCAGTTCCAGCATCCGCTTGCGGCGGTCGGCCACCGTGTCGCCGACATTGAACTTTTCCAGCGTACGGATGATCTGCGAACCGACCGAATGGCTGGGATTGAGCGTGTCGAACGGATTTTGGAACACCATCTGGATCGACGACACCGTGTCGACGCTGCGCTTCTCGATCCCGGTCGACTGGATCTCCTTGTTGCCGAGCTTGACGCGGCCGGAGCTTGCCGTTTCGAGGCCGAGCAGCACCTTGGCCAGGGTCGATTTTCCGCAGCCGGATTCGCCGACGATCGCGACGGTTTCGGATTCGCGCGCCATAAACGAGATCGTCTCGTTGGCCTTGACGACACGGCCCTCGCTCGAGCCGAACACTTCGCTGCCGCCGACCTTGTAGTACTTCCTGAGGTCTTCGATCTGGAGCACCGGCGCACCGGGCACCACCCGCTCGTTGACCTTCTTGGCGCCGGGTGGCAGCGCCTCCCAGTCGATCTCGTTGAAGCGCACACAGCGCGAGAAATGCCCGTCATGGCCTTCGACCGCGATCATCGGAATTTCGGCGGCGTTGCAGACGCCCTCGACGAAATGGTGGCAGCGCGGGCCGAAATTGCAGCCCTTCGGCCGCTCGTGCGGTAGCGGCAACTGCCCCGGGATGGATATCAGCGGCCGCGAATTCTTGTCGGCGCCCGGCAGCGGGATCGAGCGGAACAGGCCTTGCGTGTAGGGATGGCGCATCCGGTCGAAGACGTCCTTGATCTTGCCCGTCTCCACCGCTTCGCCCGAATACATCACCGTGATGCGGTCGCAGGTCTCCAGGATCAGGCCGAGATTGTGCGACACGAAGATCATCGAGGTGCCGAACTTCTCGCCCAGCCCCTTGACCAGGTCGACGATGCCGGCCTCAACCGTCACGTCGAGCGCTGTCGTCGGCTCGTCGAGCAGAAGCAGCGCAGGCTTCGACAGCAGCGCCATGGCAATGACGATGCGCTGCTGCTGGCCGCCGGAAAGCTGGTGCGGGTAGGAACGCATCATGCGCTCGGGATCCGGCAGCTTCACCGCGCGCACCATTTCCAAGGCGCGTTTGTAAGCTTCGTCCTTCGACACCTTGTCGTGGATCAGTGGCACTTCCATCAGCTGCTGGCCGACCTTCATCGCCGGGTTAAGACTGGCCATCGGCTCCTGGTAGATCATCGCGATCTTGTTGCCGCGGATAGCTCGCAGTTCTTCGTCGGACAGTTCTCCCATGTCCTTGCCCTGGAATTTGATCTTTCCGCCGACAATCTTTCCGATGTTGGAGAGGTCGCGCATGATGCCCAGCGACACGGTCGACTTGCCGCAGCCGGATTCGCCGACAATACCCATCGCCTCGCCAGGCATGACCGTGCAGGAAAAATCCATGACGGCCGGGATCTCGCCCTTGCGGGTGAAGAAGGAGATCGACAGGTTCTCGATCTCGATGATCGGCCCATTGGTCGGCCCATTGGTCGGCTTGGCGGGATTTCGAACTGCCTCATTCATGGGTCGCTCCAATCCTTGTTCTTCAGGCATGTCGGGCCGAACCCGGCATCGATCTTCCCGGCATCAATCTTTCATAGACTGTTCGCGCAACGAATCCGCCAGGAGGTTGAGGCCGAGCACGAACGACATCAATGCGATCGTCGGCGGCAGCGCCGGGTGGATGAAGGAGCGCAGCAGCCGGCTGGCATCCTTGATCGCCGTGCCCCAGTCCGGGCTTTCCGGCGCCAGTCCCAGCCCGAAATAGCCGAGCGTGCCAAGCAGGATCGTGGTGTAGCCGATGCGCAGGCAGGCGTCGACGATCAGCGGCCCGCGCGCATTGGGCAATATCTCCCACAGCATGATGTACCAGGGCGATTCACCGCGCGTTTGTGCCGCCGCAACATAGTCGCGCGTTTTGATATCCATGACCAGGCCACGCACGATACGGAACACGCCGGGGCTGGAGGCGAACACCACCGCCACGAAGATATTGAGCTGGTTGGGATCGATGTGGATGATCTTGAACGGATCGGCATCGAAGACAAGGCCTGCATATATCCAGCCGCCAAGTACCAACGTCAGGCCAAGCAGGATATAGAGGCGGTCGGGGCGGTTCTTGTAGCGCGTCCAGAACAGCACACTGAAGAAGATGATCGGAAACAGGAAGAACAGCCCTGCCATCGCGTAGGGGATCGGCGTGTCCATGATGCCCGGCGTCACCAGCAGGTAGAACAGGAGGATCACCGGGAAGGCCAGCACAAGGTTGGCGAGGAAGGACAGCACCGTATCGATCTTGCCGCCATAATAGCCGGCCGGCAGGCCGAGCGTAATGCCGACCATCAGCGCAAAACCGGTCGCCGCCGGCGCGATGATCAGCACGATCTGGCTGCCATAGACCATGCGGGAGAACACGTCGCGGGCGAGCTTGTCGCCGCCGAAATAGTATACAAGTTTCGACGCCGGCTCGATTGCGCCCGGCAGCGCGTCCTTCATGATCGGCACTTGGGCGAGCGGATCGAAGGGCGAGATGGTCGACGCGAAGATCGCCGTAAACAGCCAGAACAGGCAGATGCCGACGCCGACGATGCCGACGCCGCTGTCGAAAAGCTGGCCGTAAAGGCCTAGCTTCTTCTTGTAGCCGAAGCTCGCCCCCATCACCAGGGCGAGAGCGATCCAGACCGGCCAGAAGCGGGTAAGCACGCCGAGTACGACGTTGAAGGCGCTGAGATATTCGACCTGCATCCGCCGGTCTCCTATTGAACTCTGATGCGCGGATTGAGGAACGCGTAGCCGACATCGGAGATGAGCTGTGTGATCAGGACGATAAACACCGAGACCAGCGAGCAGCCGAGCAGAAGATCGATGTCGTTGTTGCCGGCGGCCTCGACCAGGGTGTAGCCGAACCCCTGGTAGCGGAACATCACCTCGACGATGACGACGCCGGTGAGCAGCCAGGGGAACTGCAGCATGATGACCGTGAATGGCGCGATCAGCGCGTTGCGCAGAGCGTGCTTTATCACCACGCTGCCGAAGGAGAGGCCCTTCAGCCGGGCGGTTCGGATATATTGCTGTGTCATCACCTCCACCATCGAGGCGCGGGTCATGCGGGCGATGTAGCCGATGCCGTAGATCGCCAGCGTCATCACCGGCAAGGTGAAATTGTAGAAGGTGATCCCTTGGCTGGCCGAGGCCGCCGAACCGTTCAGCACGCCGAGCCAGGAGGCAAAGATCACGGTGAAGATGACGCCCGAAACATATTCGGGCGTCGCCGTCGAGGCGATCGACGCCACCGACAATGTGCGGTCGGTGCGTGAGCCCTCGCGCATGCCGGCAAGAATGCCGATCAGAAGCGAGACCGGCACCATGACGGCCAGCACGCAGAGCATCAGGATGCCGGTGGCGCTGAGCGCCGGAAAGAGTTTCGAAGCGACCGTCGTCTTGAACTTGGTCGAGCAACCGAAATCGCCTTGCAGGATGCCGGAGAATGTCGGCACGACCGGATCGTTGCAGAAGGAGAAACGCTGTGCGGGCTTGCCGGTCGCCGGGTCGGTCACCGGCTGCTTGGGCATGATGCCCAGCCATTGGCCGTAGCGGATAAAGAAATTCTGCCGATAGCCATGGTTGACCAGCCAAGCCTCAAGCTGCTCGGCGGATGTGTGCATTTCGGTCTGGCTGATCGCGAGCTTCTTCAGATTAGGCCCGAGATTGACCAGGAAGAAGACGATCATCGTCAGGCACAGCATCGTCACTGCCATGGTGCCGAGACGCCTGATAACGAAAGAAAGCATGGCGGTCCCCTGCCGGTCGGGTTGGGGGGTGGAACCGGTTTGCAAGCCGTGCGCTGCCGCCAGCGGCAGAACAAGCCTTCAGACCAGTCCCAGATGCAATACCCTTTTTATTGCAGACCCAGGCCGAAGAGTCCGCAACTTTTTGCTGCGCCGACTTCCGGTCCAAGGACCATGCAAAGAGCGAGGGAAAGGGGCGAGACGCCCCTTTCCGGATCGTCCGGTCAGGCCTGGTCGAGCCAGACCTTGCCGTAGTCGCGCTCGAAGGTCGGGTGCATCTTGTAGTTCTGCACCGCCTTGACCGAATGGCTGTAGAGCTTGCGCCAATAAGGCTGGATGATAATGCCGGAATCCTGCAGGATCTGCTCGATATCCTTCATCATTTCCTTGCGCTTGGCGGCGTCGGCAACTGCCAGCGCAGCGTTGAGCTTGGCATCCCACTCCGGATTCGACCAGGCCGTCTCGTTCCAGGCCTCACCTGTGCGATAGCCGATCGCCAGAACCTGGACGCCGAGCGGCCGCATGTTCCAGTTGGTCATCGACAGCGGATACTTCGTCCAGTCGTTCCAGAAGGTCGAACCCGGCAGCACCGTACGCTTGACCTTGATGCCGGCGTCGCGCATCTGCGCGGCGATCGCATCGCCGGTGTTCTTGTGCCAGTCTTCGTCGACCGTGATCAGCTCGTGCTCGAAATCGGCCTGGCCGGCTTCCGCCATCAGCGCCTTTGCCTTGGCCGGGTCGCGAGCAACCTTCGGCAATTCGTAGTATTCCGGATGGATCGGGGCGACATGGTGGTTTTCGGCAACCGTGCCGGCATTGCCGTAGCCGAGTTGCAGGACGACATTGTTGTCGACCGCGAGCTGCAGCGCATTGCGAACCTTCTGGTCGCCGTAAGGCTTGTTGCTCACGTTGGTGCGGCAGACGATCGTCGACGCGGTGACGACCTCCGACTTCGCCAAATCCATGCCGTCGAGGATCGACACATAGTCGGCCGACGTTTCGAAGTTGGTGTGCACTTCGCCTGCCTCGAAGGCGCTGACCATGGCCGCCGGATCGGTGCCGTAGTCGATGAACTCGATGCCGTCGAGGAAGACCTCGCCGTCCCACCACTTGTTGTCTTCACGACGCTTGTAGACCACTTTCTGGCCGACATCGTAGGAGACCAACTCGAACGGCCCAGTGCCGATCGGGCAGGCTTTGAAGTCGCCGCCTTTTTCGTCGAACGTCTTGTGGACGATGAGGCCGGGATAGTCGCACACGTTGGGAATGAGGGCGATATCCGGCTTGCTGAGCGTCAGCTTGATCGTGTGGTCATCGACCTTGGTCACCGCGCTCTCATCCAGCTTGTCGTCCTTGACCAGCGAACCGAGGCGACCTGGCATGGAATTGCCTTCGGCCTTCTTGTCGGCCCAACGCTTGAGGTTGAAGATGACGTCGTCTGCCGTGAACGGATCGCCGTTGTTCCAGGTGACGCCTTTGCGCACATGCAGCGTGTATTCGGTGGCGTCGTCATTCACGTCCCAGCTCTCCAGCAGATAGGGGCGGAACGTGTATTCGGTGGTGTATTTGACCAGCGGCTCGAGCGCCTGGCGCTCGGCATTGGCGATTTCCGACCAGTCGGACTTGCGCGGATCCTTCGGATCCTTGATCCATTGCGCGACCTTCAGTATGCCGCCTTTCTTGCCCTTCACCTCTTCCGCCTTGGCCGGCGTGGGGTCTGCGAGGCCAAGCATGCCATAAGCCATCGCCGTCGACGCGCCGAAGACGCTGGCGAGAGCCAGAAATTCGCGACGATCCATCTTGCCTGCCTTGGCATCTTCGGCCATGGCCAGGATGTGATCGGGAACGCGGTCGCCGTTACTCTTGTAGATCGTCATGACTAACTCCCATTGTTGGCTTTCTGCCTTTTAACATTCCGCATCCGCGCCATGATGTCAAAGACGGCAGGGATTGGGAACATGCCAAGGAATGTGCAACTTTGAAAGCAGGGCGGTTCGCGCGATAACGACAGTCTTGGCGCAAATTTGCTACTGCGCCAGGGATTTCGTCCGAAATCCCCACGGGCAATTAAACTGGGACATTCGCCGCTGCGCCGTTCGTTCTTCGGACAACCAACTGTTCTGCGCGAACGGCCGGTTTCAATATTCCCGTTCGTAGAAAACACCGCCTTTGGCTTCGCCTGCGTCGGTTGCCTCGCCACGCAGCTTGACGCCGCGCCCCACGTCGAGATCGACGGTTGCCTTGCCCGAGCCCGGCCTGTCGCCCTTCTGGATCGTCACGTAGGTGCGGTCGTTGAGATACTTGCCCGCCGAGACGGCGGTGCCGCCCTGTTCGTCGGTGATCACGTCGAGGTCGTCGACGCCGATCGCGCTGCGCAGGTTCTGCAGCAGGGAGGTCGAGCCGCCGACGCCGGCCAGTTGTCCGGCAGCCTCGGCGAGCTGCGCGATCTGCAGCGGCGACAGGTTCGACATCGAACGGCCGAAGATCAGCTGCGCCAGCACCTCATCCTCCGGCAACGCGGGTACCGAGGAGAAGGTGAATTTCGGGTTGGTCGCCTCGCCCGACACCACGATGGTCACGGTGGCGCTGGTCGTCTTCGATTGCGCCGTGAGATTGAGGTAGGGCACCAGAGAGCCGGAAAAGCCGACGGTGCCTTCCGTGAAGGTCAGCCGCTTGGCAAGGATCGTCAACCGCCCGCGCCGCAAGGTGAAGGTGCCGACCGCCTGGGGTGACGATGCCGGGCCGGTCAGCCGCAGCGAACCGCCGAGCTCGGCGTCGACACCCCTGCCCTGGATGAAGATCTGGCTAGGCGCATTGACTGTGACGTCGAGATTGAGGCCGCTGCCGCCGCCACCGCTGCTTGCAGCGGCCGGGCGCAACGCCTTGTCCTGCGCACGTACGGCGGCCGGCGCATTCTTGTGCTTGACGTTGAGCTCGGCCAGCGAGCCGGGCAGCTTTTCGGGTACGGTGATGACGGTCTTGGCCAGGTTGACGGTACCGGAAATCACCGGCGCGGAGGTGAGCGGTCCCTTGACGGTCAGGTCGCCGCTAAGATTGGCAGTGACCACCTTGCCGTCGGTATAGCGGCCGTCGACGAGCTTGATCGACAGATCGGCCGGAAAACCCTTAGCCGGATCGATGCCGACGGTGCCGCTGGCCGAAAGGCTGCCGCGTGTCGACAGCGTGCCGGTCAGGCGATTGATCCTTGCCACGCCGCCACCGACGGCGACATCGGCAGTGATGTCGTTGATCGCAAGCCCCGAGCGCGCGTCGAGCAGCCGGGCGCCTGACGTGCGGACCGTGCCTGAGATCACCGGCGACGTCGCCGGGCCGCGCACCTGCACATCGACGTCGGCCGTGCCGCTCAGGGACAAGCCTTGCGCGGCGAGTGTCCTGGTGAGGAAGGCGAACGGCACCTTGCCGGAAAAGTTGAGATCAAGGGTGGGCGCGCCTGATGTCGTCATCGTGCCGCCGCCCTTGAGGCCGAGGCCGGCGGCATCGCTCATGTTGGCGTCGAAGGTCAGTCTGTTGCCCGAATACGTACCTGAGGATGAAACGCCCATGCCGCCGAAGCCTGCACCACGGGTCTGCGACGTCTGAACGCCTGCGGCGTCGATCTTGAAGGCAACGGCCGGATTGGCCGGCGCACCCGTCACCTTCACCGTGCCTGAGATGGAACCGGCGGCATCGAGGCCCGGCGAAAAACTGTTGGCTATCGAGATCGGGACGCGGGCCAGCGTCGCGTTGAGGTCGAACGCCTGCCCAGCCTTGCCCGTGACCGTCGCCGTGCCGCCGCCGAGGTTGAGCACCAGCCTGTCGAGGCTGGTCACTCCATTGGCGATGTTGATGGTCGAGGCCTGGGCGATGGCCGCCTTGATGCCGCGGATGGTCGCCTCGCCGGAGGCAAGTTCGACCGTCGTCGTGCCCTTGACCGCCTTGACCCGGCCGGCGGCCCTCAGCGGAATATCCTTGACGGTGGCGCTACCGGAAAAACCGGTCCATTCGCCGTCGCGCTTGAGATCGACGTTGACGCCCCGAATAGCCGTGCCGCCGGAAGTTACGCTGTCGGCACGGATTTTGCCCGAGATCACCGGTGCCGCCAGATAGTTGGCGATCAGCGCATCGATGCTCACGGCCTTGGCCGAGACATCGCCGCGCGAGATCGAGGCCGTCGTCGCCTTGACGGCGACTTGCGGCACGGTACCCGCCTTGGAGAAGGCGATCGTGCCGCGCACATCGCCATCGGCCTTTTCCAGTGCCAGGGCCGCAAGGGGACCGATATCGGGCAGGTCGAGCGCCACGGTGCCGGCCGGCAGGAAGGCATCGTCGAGCGCCAGGTCGCCGGAAATGCGGTTCTTGCCGAGCGACAGCAAAAGCCCGTTGATGGCGCGTTTGCCGTCCGATGTCGCCAGCACGGCACTACCCTGCAGCGGTTGGCCGCCGACGTTTCCGGTGAGTTGCACATTTGCGGCGGGGTTGGCCGCATCAGCCTTGCCGGTGGCGGTGAGCTTCAATCCCGTGATCTCACGCGCGGCCACCGAAAGCTTGTCGCTGTTGACAGTCAGCGACAGATCCGGTGCGGTACTGGCGCCTTGCGCATTCAGCGCGAAAGAAATAGCGCCTTTGGCGTCCTTGGATAGCAGCGAGACGTCGCCTAGTGCGCCTTTGACGTCGGCGCTCAGCTTGTTATCGGCAAGGCTCGCCTGCCCGTCTGCGGTCAGCGCGCCTGATGACAGCCTGATCGCGTTGGCGGTGACATTGCCGTTGGCATCCCGCTTCAGCGCGGCACTGAGTTGCGTTCGCTCGGCGAGCACGCCATGCACCGCCGCCGGCAGCGCCGCCGACGCGGCATCCGCCTTGAGATTTAGATCGATGGCGCCGTCGGCCAGCGAGACCCGCCCGTTGAAGCCGCTGTTCAACGCGTCGCTGGTCACCGTGCCGCTATTGATGACGATGGCATCGGCGGCAAGGCTGCCGGCGAGTTTGGCGGTGACCTTGCCGGCGATCAGCGGCGCGATAGTCGGATTGTCGAGGCCGATTTTTTCGGCAGTCACGGTGCCGGAGATCGGCCCGCTCCGGGCTTTCACGTCAAAGCGATCGGAGTGCAGCGCAAGCGTGATGCCCTCGATCATAGCTAGATTGGTGGCGGCCGATGGCAGCGTCGCGGAAATGTCGAGCTTCGGCTGGGCGCCCTGCCCGGCCGCCGTTAGCGATATCGCCTGTAGCTCGAGCTTGATCGGGCTCTCCTTGCTGCCAAGCGACAACGGCAGGCTCGGACCGGTAGAGGCCAGGTCGAGCGAAAAATCGCTGGCACCGTTCGGATTGATGGTGCCGGCTGCCTTGCCGGAGATTTTCTCGCCGGCAAGCGTCGCCTGCTCGATGGCCAGGCCGCTGGCCGACGAGAAACGGCCTGCCGCGTCGAGATCCAGCGGCCCGAGCCCGGCCTGCCGGGTCTGGCTGGTTTCGGCGCCGCTGAGCCGGGCGGTGAAGCGAATATCTGGGGCAGCCGACGATCCGGTGACCTGCGCGGTGCCGCTGAGCGCGCCCACGGCATCGAGACCCGGTGAAAAATCATTGGCAAGCGCTGCCGGCACCGCCGACAAGGTGGCAGCGAGATCAAGCGTCTGGCCGGCCGTACCCGACACGGCAACCGAACCACCGCCGACACCGAGCTCCAATTTCTCTATGCTCACCCTGCCATTGGCGATTGTCAGCGCTGATGGCTGCGCGACAGCTGCCTTGATGCCGCGGACGGTCGCCTCGCCCGAGGCAAGCTCGATGCTGGTGGTGCCGTTCGCAACCCTGACCCGCCCGGACGCGCTGGCCGGAATGCCGGCGACCGTGGCGCCGCCGCTAAAGCCGGTCCAGTCGCCATTGCGCTTCAGGTCGACATCGATGCCGCTGATCACCGTGGTTCCGGAGGTGATCGTGTCGGCCTTGATCTTGCCGGCGATTGCCGGTGCTTTGAGATAATTGGCGACCAGCGCGTTGACGGCGATTGTCTTCGCCGCCAGTTCGCCGCGCGAAATCACGGCGCTCGTCGCATCAATCGCGACCGTCGGCGCTCCGTTGTCGTTCGCAAAGCGGATGGTGCCGCGCACGTCGCCGGCTACCGACTGGCCTGCGAGTGCGGCCAGCGGAGCAATATCGGCGGCATCGAGGGTCAACGTGCCGAGCGGCAGCAGGTTGTCGTCGAGCCCGAGGTCGCCGGAGACCTTGTTGTCGGCTAACGAGACGGCAAGTCCATTGATGGAGCGCTTACCGTCGGTTGTGACCAGCGATGCCTTGAGGTCGAGCGGCTGGTCGTCGACCGAGCCGGTCAGCGAGACATCGGCGGCGGGACTGGCGATATCGGCCTTGCCGCTCGCGCTCAGCTTGATCTGCTTCACCGCATGGCCGGACGCCGTCAGGCTGTCGCTGTTGGCCGAAACCGAGAAATCCGGTGCGCTGCGCGCGCCGCTTGCGGTAAGCCCGAAACCGACGGCGCCGCCGACGTTGGCGCCGACCAGCGGCGACAGCACCGACACGTCGCCCAGCGTACCCTTGATATCGGCGCGGATATCGGTGCCTTGCGCACTGGCGGTGCCGCTGGCGCTAAGCGTGCCCGAGGTGAGTTGCAATGCGTTGGCGGCGAACGCACCGTCCGGGTCGCGGGTCGCGGTTGCGGAAAACTGCACGCGCTCGCCGAGAACCGAGCTGATTTGCGGCGGCAGCGCCGTCGAAGCCGCGTCGGCATTCATCTTGAGCGTCATCGACAGATCGGCAAGCGCCACTGTGGCTGTTACGGACGCATTGAGCGCGTCGCTGCGTAGCGTGCCTTCGTCGACGATAATCTGTTCCTTGCTGACGGAGCCGGCGAGACCGGCGCTGACCCTGCCCGTTATCAGCGGCGCCAAAGTCGCGACGTCGGTGTTCAGGTCGGCCGCCGTCAGCTTGATGGTGACCGGCCCGTTACGGTTCTGGATGTCGAAACCATCGGAATGCACTTGCCCGATCAGGTCGTCCACCCGCGTGCCGCCCGCCACCACCGAGACCAGCGACGCGCCGATATCCACCATCGGCGCCTTGCCATCGCCGAAAGCGCGGGCCGTGGCATCCTTGATTGCCACGGTTATCGGTTGCGCCTCGCTGCCGAGGCTGAGCACGATCGGCGGCCCCTTTGCGGCGAGCTTCACCGAAAGGTCGCTGGCGCCGTTCGGATCGACAATGCCGGCCGCGGTCGCGTGCAAGGCGCCGCTGTCGATATTGGCGCGCTCGACATCGACGCCGCCGGCCGCGGTCGCCGTGCCGGCGAGGTCGAAGGTGGTCTTGCCGGCAAACAGCGGTTTCAGGGTTTCGGGCAGGAAGCGCTCGAATTCGCCATCGCCGTTGGCCTCGACATAATGACCCTTGTCGGTGAGCTGATGGCGACCGGTAAGCTGGGTGACGATCCGGCCGTCGACAACGAAGGTCCCGATGCCATTCCAGTTGGCGAGCGGTCCGGTGCCGGAAACGACAATGTTGACCGGCGGAGCGCCCGGCAGGTTGAGCAGGTTGGCGATGATGCCGCCGGCCGGCTCGGATGCCTTAAGGTCGAGGTCGAGCTTGTTGTCGGCCGGCGCGAAATGGGCTTTGGCGTCGACCGTGCCTTGCTTGCCGTCGTGGCGAACGATGTTGAGGTTGGTCTCGATCGCCAATGGTGAGGCGTCCGCCTTGAGCGCTCCCTTGGCTGCAAGTTCGGCGACACCGCTGCCGGCCAGAGCCTGCCCGAGCGCAATTTCGGGAAGGTCGAGTTGCCTGACGTCGATGGAAACCGGCAGCGTCGTCGCTCCGCTTTGGCTCGACTGTGTATTGGCCACCGGCAGCCTTGCCAACTCGATACGCTCGGCCCCAATGCGATCGGCGCTGAAGCTCTTCGACAGGAGTGCCAGCGGCGACCAATCGACGGCCACGTTGCGCGCCACCATCCAGGCGCCTTCGCGATCCTCCAGAACGACATGATCGACCCTCAGCGCGCCCGACCAGATACCGTCGATGCCGACGACAGTGACCTTGCGATCACCGGTCGAGGCCATGGTCGAGATGATGCCGGCAAGGTTTTCGCGGCCGCGCTCGGTTTTGGTCAGCACGACGAGCGCCCCCACCGCCGCTGCCACGACGATGAGCAGCGTGTAGAAAAGGATACGGAGGATGCGCCTGAATATTGCCATCAGAATGCCTGGCCGATGCCGGCATAAATGCCGAAATGAGGATCGTCGGGGCCGCGGTTGAGCGGCACCGCCGCGTCGACGCGCAGCGGCCCGAACGCCGTCAGATAGCGCAACCCTACACCCGCGCCGACCTTCATGTCCGAAAAATCGGGGACCTGCCTGGTCGACACCGTGCCGGCATCTACGAACGGCACGACGCCGATCTTGTCGGTGAGGGCGATGCGCATCTCGAGCGAGGTCTCGAAGAAGGAAAGCCCGCCGATCGGCTCTCCATTGCTGTCCTTCGGGCCGATGCCTTGATAGGCATAGCCGCGCACCGAACCGCCGCCGCCTGAGTAGAAGCGTCGATCTGCCGGAACATCTTGAAGGCCGGCGCCGATGATAGAGCCGATGGCGACACGTTCGGCAAAAACGAATTTCGAGGCCGAATCGAGTGACTGGTAGGCCGACCCCTCGCCCTTCAGCTTGACAAACGCAGCCCCGCTCAAAATGTCGTAGCTCGGCTCGCCATAGGCCAGCACCCTGAAGCCCCGGGTCGGATTGAGCTTGCTGTCGCGATTGTCGTAGACATATTGCAGTGGAATGCTGGCGATCAGATAGGTGTGCTTGCCGAAAGCGTCGTGGATCCTCGAATAATCCAGCGCGACTTGCGCGGAAACCGTCTGCTTCTTGTCGAGTTCGAAGGATAGGCCGGTGCTGCCCTTGACCGAAAAATGGTCGTAGGCGTCGGGGTGCTCCAGCACGGTATTGACGCTGGCAATGAATTTCGACGCCGGCCCGATCACGCCCGGCTTTTCGAACATGACGCCGGCATTGTAATTGAGCTGGGTCAAGTCGTTGCTGCCGATGCCGCTGATCTTGCCGTCAATGCGCACCTTTTCGGCGCGGCCAAACAGATTGCGATGCCCCCAATAGCCTTCGAGGCCCAGCCCTTCGGTGTTTGAGAAGCTGCCGCCAATGCCGAAATAGCGCGGCTTGCGTTCGCTTACCTGGACACCGATCGGGATGTTGCCCTCGGCGTCGAGGGCGTCGGCTTCCTTCACCGTCACGCTGTTGAAGACCTCAAGCCCGAGCAGCCGGTCGCGCGCATCGTCGATCTCATCGGGCGAATATTGGCGGCCGCGCTTAAGGCCGGTCATATATTCGGTGAAGTCGCGGTCGACCTTTTCCGTGCCCTCGACAGTGGTGTCGCCATAGCCGGCGACCGGGCCGGCCGCGACGGCAAGCGTCACGTCGAGCGTCGAACCGGCGTGCTCGGCGACGATCTCGCGGCCCGTCACCTTGGCCAGCGGCCTGCCTTCTTGCTTGAGTGCCCGCACGATCGCCGCCTCGGCCTTGAGCACGGCGCCCGAACTGGCGTCACCGCCAGCGATCAGGCCGAAATCGGCACTTGCCAGCCCCGCCGCATCGCCTTCCAGTCTGATGTTGCCAAGCGTGAATTTCGGCCCGGCTGCTATGCGTATCACCACCGGTATCGGCTGCGGACCCGAAAACTCGGCATCGGGCGGCAGATCGTCGAGCGGCTTGCCCTGAATAGTGATGGTGACGACACCCTCGTAGCGGGCGTCAGTGTAGAGTGCGGCAACAAGTTGCTCACGGTCACTGCGCGCCTTGGCCAGCAGGCCGAGAGAACCGGATACCGGGTGTTCCTCGTCGGCCTTCAGCGCCGAGGCGTTTTCGAGCTTCTCGGCGAGATCCTTGTCGGCGTCCGGCGCCTCGATCGTCACCGCATAGCGCAGCGGGTCTACGATATCGGCATCTTCGTCTTTGGATCCCCACAGCTTGATGCCGAAAATCTCGAAGGCTGCCGCACTTCCGGTTTCGGCAACAAGTGCCGTAGAGCACAACAATGCGAAAAGCAGGGCGCGCGAAAGCGCGCGCCGTGGCGCGGTTCCTCCCGACATCTGCCTTTCATACGCCGGCATTACGCTCCTAGCCTAGCTCGCAAACCTAAAATTGGAATGAAGTTCTGAAGCACTCGTAAAGGGGCCACAATCCAATTGCTGAAATAGACAGGGCTTGGAACTCACACCTTCTGCGTCGCCGCAAGAAAGCGTGATCCCCTGTCCTATGGAGCTACTACCGGTCACCGGCCGGAAAGCAAACCGTTGGCAGGCGGATCCTGCCGCGTCCCGATGTTGACAAGCGCGACTGAAGCTTGAAGATTTCTGGACGTAAGCACTTGTCTGGAGGGGTTTATGGCAATGCGCGCGGCTCGTGGTCTATCGATTCTTTTCCTTCTCTTTTTTGCCTGGAGCGGTGTCGCGCAAGCGGCCGAAGCCCGGCGGGTGGTGACATCGGACAATTCCGACTATTTCGGTTTCGATCTCAGATCCGACCAGAATGTCAGCCTCGACCAGTGCAAGACCACCTGCCTCGGCGACCCGGCCTGCCGCGCCTTCACCTACAACCTCAAGGCCAAATGGTGCTTCCTTAAATCCGATTACAATTCGTTGAAACCCTTCGGCGGCGCCGTCGCCGGCAAGATCGTCAACATCGATGGCGATCCCGACATCGGCGCGCCACCCGAACTCGCCTTCTTCCCCAACTGGATGGCCGACCAGGCCCAGCAATACCGCAACAAGCTCACTGGCCCGACCTACACCAAGCCGACAGAAGGGCTGACGGCGCTGAGGGCCGCCGCCGAACAGTCGGCGCTGACGGGCGATCATCGCTCGGCCATGCACAAATACGAAGCGGCGGTTTCGGTGTTGCCTTATGATGGCCAGCTCTGGCTCGAGCTGGCGCGCGAAACGCTTGCCGTCCATCCGACCGCCAACAGCTCGGAGCCGTCGACCCTACCGGCGAACGCCACTTCCGCCGCCTTCAACGCCTACAAATTGCTGCGCACAACCAAGACGCGCGCCGACGTGCTGGCGCTGCTCGGGGACGGCCTTGATCGCCGCGATCTCTACAGGCCGGCCCTGCAGGCCTACGAGGCGAGCCTCGCTCTCGTCAATTCGCCGGCAGTCAGGGCCGCCTATCAGGATCTCAAGGCCCGCAAGGGCTTCCGCGTCATCGATCATACCGTCGATGCCGACACCAGCGCGCCACGCATCTGCGCGCAGTTCTCCGAGGAACTGGTCAAGACCGGCGTCGACTACTCGCAGTTCGTTACTGTCGACAACGCCGCTCCCAAGGGCGTCGAAGCCAAGGACAAGCAGATCTGCGTCGAAGGACTCGAGCACGGCCAACATTACGACGTGACCTTCCGCGCCGGCTTGCCGGCCGCCATTGGCGAAGTCACCGCGGCACCGGTGGTTCTGTCGATCTACGTGCAGGACCGCGCGCCTTCGGCCCGCTTCACCGGCGACAGCTTCGTGCTGCCCGCAGGCGCACGCCGCGGCATACCGGTCGTCACCGTCAACATGAATGCCGCCGAAATGAAGCTCTTCCGCATCGGCGACCGCTCGCTGGCCCAGCTTCTGTCGGGATATCAGTTCCTGCGCCAGCTTGACGGCTACGACATTTCGAACATCTCCGAACAGATGGGCGAGCCGGTCTGGCAAGGCCAGCTCGACATCGCCAACGACCTCAACAAGGAAGTCACCACCTCCTTCCCAATCGACGAGGCTTTGCCGAAGCGCAAGCCCGGCGTCTATGTGCTGACCGCACAAGCCGTCAACGATCGCAGCGACGACTATGATTCGCACGCCACGCAATGGTTCGTCGTCTCCGATATCGGCCTGTCGACCTATACCGGACAGGATGGGCTGAACGTCTTTGCCCGTTCGCTCGCAACCGCCAAGCCGATCGCCGGCGCCGAGCTGACGCTGCTGGCCAGGAACAATGAAATCCTCGGCACCGCGACCACCGACGCGGAAGGGCGGGCGGTGTTCAATCCCGGCCTGACGCGCGGCGACAGCGGCATGGCCCCGGCCGTGCTGATGGCCAAACAGGGCGACGACGATTTCGTCTTCCTCGATATGGGCCGCGCCGGCTTCGACCTGTCCGACCGTGGCGTCGCCGGACGGCCGGCACCTGGCGCGCTCGACGTCTATGCCTGGACCGAGCGCGGCATCTACCGCGCCGGCGAAGATGTCCATGTCGCGGCCCTTGCCCGCGACAGTGCCGCCAAGGCGGTCGAGAACCTGCCGCTGACCTTCATCTTCTCGCGGCCCGACGGCGTCGAGGACCGCCGCATCGTCAGCGATGGCGCATCGGCCGGTGGTCACGCGGTCGACCTGCCGCTGGAACCCAACGCCATGCGCGGCACCTGGACGGTGGCGATCCATACCGATCCCAAGCAGGCGGCGGTCGCCAGCCAGATGTTCCTGGTCGAGGACTTCGTACCGGACCGCATCGAGTTCGACCTGTCCTCCGACAAGCAGGAGATCGCGCAGGGCGAGACCGCCAACATTACCGTCGACGGCCGCTTTCTCTACGGCGCGCCGGCCGCGGGCCTCGCGCTCGAAGGCGAATTGACGCTGTCGACCGCCCGCGACTGGGACCGCTTCAAAGGCTATTCCTTCGGTCTGGCCGACGAACAGTCGGCGGAACCGACGGTGACGCCCTTCACCGGCCTGCCGGTGGTCAGCGAGGACGGCAAGGCGACCTTCCCGGTCTCCGTCGATCAATTGCCATCCACCACCAAGCTGGTCGATGCAAAGGTCACTGTCAGGATGCGTGAAACCGGCGGCCGTGCCGTCGAGCGCTCGCTGAATATCGGCATCCGCCCGCAGGGCCACATGATCGGCATCCGCCCGGATTTCGACGACGACGAGGTGCCGCAAGGCGGCACGGCCAAGTTCAGCCTGATCGCTGTCGACCCAGACGGCAAGCGTGAGGCGCTGAAGGGCGCGCAGTGGTCGCTGGTCAAGGTCGAGCGTAGCTACCAGTGGTACCGCTCGAGCAACTCCTGGAACTATGAGCCGGTCACCTTCACCAAGGCGGCGGCCAACGGCCAGGTCGACCTGAGCGCCGATGGCGAGGCGACGGTGTCGCTGCCGGTCGACTGGGGCCGCTACCGGCTCGAGATCGAGACAGCGGATCCGGAAGGCCCGGCCACCAGCTACGAGTTCGACGCCGGCTGGTATGTCAGTTCCACCACCACCGAAACGCCCGACGGCCTCGAGATCGCCCTCGACAAGGATACCTATGCGGCGGGTGAAGTGGCCAAGCTCAAAGTGTCGCCGCACTTTGCCGGCGAGCTGCTCGTCACCATCGGCGCCGACAAGCTCCTGAAGACCGTCACCGCCAGCGTGCCGGCCGGCGGCAGCACCGTCGACATCCCGGTCGGCGACGACTGGGGTGCCGGCGCCTACGTCACGGCAACGCTGTTCAGGCCGGGCGATGCGCAAGAGACACGTATGCCGGCGCGCGCCATCGGCGTCAAATGGCTGAAGCTCGATCCCGGCTCACGGAGGCTTGCCGTCAGCTTGGCGCCGCCGGACAAGACCATGCCGCGCCAGCAGCTGTCGATCCCGGTGGCCGTAGCCGGCGTGCAGCCCGGCACCAACGCCTATGTCATGGTCGCGGCCGTCGACGTCGGCATCCTCAACCTGACCAACTACAAGGTTCCGGATCCGGAGAACTGGTTCTTTGGCCAGCGCATGCTCGGTCTCGAGGTTCGCGACATCTATGGCCGGCTGATCGACGGCTCGCTGGGCACAACCGGTAAGCTGCGCACCGGCGGCGACGGCGCCAACATGCAATCGCAAGGCAGTCCGCCGACCGAAAAGCTGGTCGCCTTCTTCTCCGGCCCGGTCCAGCTCGACTCCGACGGCAAGGCGCGGATCGACTTCGACATTCCGCAGTTTAACGGCACCGTGCGCGTCATGGCCGTCGCCTGGACAAAGGAAGCAGTCGGCCATGCCCAGTCCGACGTCATCGTTCGCGATCCGGTGGTGATCACCGCCGGCCTGCCGCGATTCCTGGCGCCCGGCGATTCCGCCGTCATGCGGCTCGACGTCGCCGACACCGACGGCCCCGCTGGCGACTACAAGCTGACCATCGACACGACGGGCGACCTGTCTACCGGCAGTGCCGCCTTGCCTGAAAAGCTGACGCTGGCCAAAGGCAAGCGGCAGACGCTGACCGTGCCGTTGATTGCGCAGACCGCGGGCAACGCCTCGATCACCATCAAGCTTGCGCATGCCGACGGCACCGCCGTCGAGCAGACGCTCTATGTGCCGGTGCGCCCGGCGCAACTGCCGGTGACCACCCGCATGGTCGTCGACCTCAAGGGCAATGGCGGCGCGCTGCGCGTCGACAAGGAACTGCTGGCGGCAAGCCTGCTTGATGGCGCTTCGGTCAGCGTCGGCGTTTCGCAGGCGGCTGCCTTCGACGTACCGTCGCTGCTGATGACGCTCGACCGCTATCCCTATGGTTGTGCCGAGCAGACCACCAGCCGCGCCATGCCGCTTCTCTACGTCAACGAGATGGCTTCCGGCATAGGCATGGCCAGCGACCCCGATCTGCATGGCCGCGTCCAGGACGCCATCTACAAGGTGCTGAGCTATCAGGCCTCGGCCGGCAGCTTCGGCCTGTGGGGTCCGGGTTCCGGCGATCTGTGGCTCGACGCCTATGTCACCGATTTCCTCACCCGGGCGCGCGAGCAGAAATACGACGTACCGGCCCTGGCGATGAACCAGGCGCTGAGCAATCTGCAGAACGCGATCGGCTACGATCAGGACGTCCAGGATCGCGGCAGCGAGATCGCCTATGCGCTCTATGTGCTTGCCCGCAACAAGAAGGCCTCGGTCGGCGATCTGCGTTATTATGCCGACACCCAGCTCGAAGCCTTTACCAGCCCGATGGCCGTCGCCCAATTGGCGGCGTCTCTCGCGCTCTACGGTGACACCCAGCGCTCGGAGGCAACCTTCCAGGCCGCGCTGCAACTGGCCAAGTCGACGCCCGAATATGACTATTACCGGTCCGACTATGGCTCGCCACTGCGCGACGGCGCGGCGATCCTGGCGCTTGCCGCGGAAAGCAAGCCGGTGCCGACCATCGTGCCGGCGCTGATCCAACTAGTGACCAGGGAACGCGCCGACGCCAGGTGGACCAGCACACAGGACGAGTCCTGGATGCTGCTGGCGGCCCGCGCGCTGAAGGCCGGCAATGATTCGATCGCGCTGACCGTCAACGGCGCACCGCATGCCGGCGGCTATTCGGACCAGATCGCCGATGGCGACCTGGCCGACAGTCCGCTGACCATCGTCAACACCGGCAGAAATCCGCTGCAGGCGGTCGTCACCACCGTGGCCTCGCCGATCCAGCCTCTGCCGGCCGGCGGCAACGGCTTTACCATCAGCCGTACCTACTACAAGCTAGACGGCACAGAGGCCAACGTGACGGAGGTCAAGCAGAACGAACGCTATGTCGTCGTGCTCAAGGTTTACGAGCAGAACACCTGGCCTTCGCGACTGCTGATCACCGACCTGTTGCCGGCCGGCTTCGAGATCGACAATCCGGGCCTGGTCTCCAGCGCCCAATTGACGAACTTCTCCTGGCTGGCGCAGACCGATGCCGCCCATCTCGAATTCCGCGACGACCGTTTCGTCGCGGCGTTCAATCCCAACGACGGCGACGGCGACCGTAACATCACACTCGCCTACGTCGTGCGCGCGGTGACGCCGGGCACCTACGCCCACCCGGCGGCAACGATCGAGGACATGTACCGGCCGCAATATTCGGCCCGCACCGCCACCGGCATGATGGAGGTCAAGGCGCCGTAAGGCAAAAAATGGCGGATAGGAATATGGCGATGGCGCTGCCCCTCATTGCCCTGCCGGGCATTTCTCCCCGTCTAGAGACGGGGAGAAAGAGCCATGCGCCGAAGTTTTCGCCGACCTTTAACGTCGCAGAAAAGGCGCCAAGGGTCGCGACAGCCCCCTTCTCCCCGTCACTAAGCGGGGAGAAGGTGCCGGCAGGCGGATGAGGGGCGGCGCCATGCTCTCCAGAAAATTCCTGCGCCGAACGGCCATCACGGGCATTTCCTTGGCCGGTCTCGCTGCAATCACCGCCGCCGCCCTCTGGCAGCTCGACCGCGCTTTTCCGCCGCCGCTGCCGGCTGCTTTGACGGTCTCAACCGAGGTGCAGGACCGAGACGGCCAGCTGCTGCGCGCCTTCGCTACGCCGGATGGCTACTGGCGGCTCGCTACCAGCCTGGACCAGGTCGACAAGCAGTTCGTCGACATGCTGGTCACCTATGAGGACAAGCGTTTCTGGGATCATCAAGGCGTCGACGTGCTGGCACTGGCGCGTGCCGCCGGCCAGTTCGCGACCAGCGGCCATATCGTCTCCGGTGGTTCGACGCTGCCGATGCAACTCGCCCGGCTGATCGAACCGCGCGACAGCCGCAGCCTCGGCTCGAAGATCAAGCAGATGCTGCGCGCCCTCCAGATCGAACGGCGGCTTTCCAAGCGCGAGATCCTCGAACGCTATCTGACGCTGGCGCCCTATGGCGGCAATCTCGAAGGTGTGCGCGCCGCTTCGCTTGCCTATTTCGGCAAGGAGCCGAAACGGCTGACGGTCTCGGAGGCGGCCCTGCTCGTCGCTTTGCCGCAATTGCCGGAAAAGCGGCGCCCTGACCGCAACCTCGACGTCGCCCATGCCGCCCGCGACCGCGTGCTGACCCGCATGGTCTCGGCAGGCCTGCTCGGCGAACGTGAGGCCGCGCGTGCCGCGCTCGACGATGTGTCGGGGCTGCGGCGGACCTTGCCGGCGCTCGCTGCCCATGCGGCCTATACAATGCTGTCCAAGGCTGTTCCCGCCCAGAAGCTGCAACTGACGATCCGCAAGAGTGTCCAGGAAGGGCTGGAGCAGGTGGCCAAGGATGCGGCCGCCAGGCTCGGCCCTCGCCTCTCGGTGGCCATGGTACTGGCCGATGCCCGTACCGGCGATATTCTTGGCGAGGTCGGCTCCGCCGATTTCTTCGATGCCAGCCGTTCGGGCTGGATCGACATGACCAAGGTCGTTCGCTCGCCTGGCTCGACGCTGAAGCCGTTCATCTACGGCCTCGCCTTCGAACAAGGCCTGGTGGCGCAGGAGATGCTGATCGAGGACAGCCCAGCCGATTTCTCCGGGTATCGGCCGAAGAACTTCGACATGGGCTATCAGGGCGATGTCAGCATCAGGCAGGCGCTGCAATTGTCGCTCAACGTGCCGGCGATCCGCGTGCTCGACGCGGTCGGCCCGGCCCGGCTGATGGCACGCTTTCGCCAGGCCGATGTGACCCCTATCCTGCCCGTCAACGAAGCGCCCGGCCTGGCGATCGGCCTCGGCGGCGTCGGGGTGACCCTGCGCGACCTGGTCCAACTCTATGCCGGCTTTGCCAATGGCGGCAAGGCACACACGCTGCATGACGGCACCGAGCCGGCGAATGCCGAACGCTCGACCACCACCATCCTCGACGGGCAGGCGACCTGGCAGATCACCGACATCCTGTCAGGCGTCAAGCCTCCCCAGGGTGCCGCCCAACGCGGCATCGCCTACAAGACCGGCACCTCCTACGGCTATCGCGACGCCTGGTCGGTCGGCTTCGACGGCCGCTACGTGCTCGGCGTCTGGGTCGGCCGCCCCGACGCCGGCGCGGTGCCCGGCCTGTCCGGCTATGTCTCGGCTGCGCCCATCCTGTTCGAAGGTTTTGTCCGTTCCAGCCTGGCCGCCGTACCGCTGCCGAGCCAGCCGTCCGGCGTCCGGCGTCCGAAGCGCGAGGAGCTGCCGGTGACGCTGACGCGCTTCGGCGCCGGCGCCGATGGGCTGGTACAGGCGACGCCGACCGAACCTGCGCCAACCATCATCTTTCCGCCCGACGGCGCTCGCGTCGATCTCGGCACTTCCTCGGCCGACGCCTCGCCGCTGGTGCTCAAGCTGCAAGGCGGCCGCGCACCATTCCGCTGGCTGGCCAACGGCAAGCCGCTGGTCGGCATCGACCGGCGGCGCACCGCGACCTGGCAGCCGGACGGCGCCGGCTATTCGACCCTAACCGTGATCGACGCGGCGGGACGCGCGGCCAGTGTGAAGGTTTTCGTCGAGTGAAAGTTTCCCTTGAGTAATTTCCGGCAGGTGATTCAGGGGATTGGATTTTACGTCTTGCTTTCGGCCGCCGGTATTTCCTCGGCGTCTGCTGACGCGCTGCCCGCCGGCTTTGTTCGGCTAGCCGACATCGATCCCAATATCCGGCAGGATATCCGCTATGCCGGCCTCGAAAATTTCCTACATCGCAAGGTAAGCGGCTACGATGCGCCGGTATGCGTCCTCACCAGGCAAGCGGCGCAAGCGCTTTCGGCAGTGCAGAAAGCGATTGCCGCCGAAGGACTGACGCTGGTCGTGTTCGACTGCTATCGCCCTGCGCGGGCTGTCTCCGACATGGGTGACTGGACAAAAACGAGTGGACCACCGGACCCGCAATGGTACCCAAAGGTCAAGCGCAAGGATCTCATCGCCAAGGGCTATATCGGCGAACTGTCCACCCATTCGCGCGGATCGACGGTCGATGTCGCGATCGCGCGAGCCGACCGCAAGAGCGCTCCGAAACCGGCCTGCGGCGCGACCGATGCCGACACGCTCGATTTCGGCACGGGTTTCGACTGTTTCGATCCAGCGAGCGAAACGGCTCACCGACCGATAGCCAGTGAAGCGGCGGCAAACCGCAAAAAACTTGTCGAGGCTATGCGCGCGGGCGGCTTCAGGAATTATGCACGCGAATGGTGGCACTTCACGCTGGAAAACGAGCCGTTTCCAAGAGAGCGCTTCAACTTTCCCGTTACCGACGAATAGCCGGCCGAAACCTTCGGGCGCGACGCAGCCATTGCCGAAGAGCTAGCCGTCTCTAGATAATCGCGTCGGGAGCGCGATCATAGTCCATGCGGGAAAATAGTTTCTCGCATCGCCGAAACTAGGCGAAAAATTGCTTCAATAGGCCAAAAAAGGCAACATTGAATGCATCTAAATTCTATCAATTCGGTAGATTTGGCGCGAGTTCAACGGAGGCGGAAATGACCAAACCTCATTTCAGGAAACTGCTCGGCGCACTGGTCGCCACGTCTGTCCAGTTCGGCACGCTCGGTTTCGCGTTTGCCGACACCACCATTCTCAACGTGTCCTATGATCCGACGCGTGAGCTCTACAAGCAATTCGACGAGGCCTTCACCGCCCACTGGAAGGCCGAGACAGGCGAGACGGTCACCGTCCAGCAATCGCATGGCGGGTCGGGCGCGCAGGCTCGCGCCGTGATCGACGGCCTCGACGCCGACGTGGTGACGCTGGCGCTCGAAGGCGATATCAACGCCATTGTCTCGAAAGCGAAGAGGATCAATCCCGACTGGCGGACGAAATTCGAAAACAATTCGGCGCCCTACACCTCGACCATCATCTTTCTCGTCCGCAAGGGAAACCCCAAGGGCATCCATGACTGGGGCGATCTGGTCAAGGACGACGTCCAGGTGATCACGCCGAATCCCAAGACCTCCGGTGGTGCGCGCTGGAACTATCTCGCCGCCTGGGCCTATGCCAGCGCCAAGGATGGCGGCGACGAGGCCAAAACCAAGGAATTCGTCGGCAATCTCTATGCGCATGTCCCGGTTCTCGACACCGGTGCGCGCGGCGCAACCGTGACCTTCGCGCAAAAAGGGCTGGGCGACGTGCTGCTCGCCTGGGAAAACGAGGCCTATCTGGCGCTCGACGAGTTCGGCGCCGACAATTTCGATATCGTCTACCCGCCGACCTCGATCCTGGCCGAGCCGCCGGTCGCCGTGGTCGACGCTAATGTCGACGCCAAAGGCACGCGGAAAGTTGCCGAAGCTTATCTGAGCTATCTCTATTCCAAGGAAGGCCAGACGCTCATCGCCAAAAACCATTATCGCCCTTCGAAGCCCGAGTTGGTGCCGGCGGAGGACTTGGCCAAGCTGCCTGAGATCAAGCTGATCACCATCGACGACCCGCTTTTTGGCGGCTGGAAGAAGGCACAGCCTTATCATTTCGGCGATGGTGGTATATTCGACCAGATCTACAAGCCGGCCCAGTAGCATTTAGATCAGGACGACATGACCACAGCACCCGCCAAGGCGAGGTGGCGATTCAGGCAGCCGAGCGTCATTCCGGGTTTCGGATTGACGCTCGGCTTCTCGCTTGCCTACCTCACTCTCATCATCCTCATCCCCCTGTCCGGGCTGATCTGGCGCTCGGCGGCGCTCGGCTGGACCGACTTCTGGGCGATCGTCACCGACCGCCGCACCATCAACGCGCTTGAAATCAGCTTCGGCACCGCCTTCATTGCCGCCGCCGTCAACGTCGTCTTCGGCACGATCGTCGCGTGGGTGCTGGTGCGCTACAGCTTTCCAGGCCGCCGCATCGCCGATGCCATGGTCGACCTGCCCTTCGCGCTGCCGACGGCGGTTGCCGGCATCGCGCTGACCACGCTTTACGCACCGAATGGCTGGATCGGAAGCCTGCTGACGCCGCTCGGCATTAAGGTCGCGTATACGCCGCTCGGCATCGTCATCGCGCTGGTCTTCATCGGTCTGCCCTTCGTCGTGCGCACCGTGCAGCCGATCATGGAGGAGATCGACAAGGAGGTAGAAGAAGTGGCCGCCACGCTCGGCGCCAATCGCTTCCAGATCATCAGCCGCGTTCTACTACCCGGACTGGCGCCTGCCATCGTCACCGGTTTCGCGCTGGCCTTCGCGCGCGGCGTCGGCGAGTACGGTTCCGTCATCTTTATCGCCGGCAACCTGCCGTTCAAATCCGAGATCGCGCCGCTTCTGATCGTCATCCGGCTGGAGGAATATAATTACGCCGCGGCGACCGCGATAGCGGCGATCATGCTGGCGCTGTCCTTCGTCATGCTGCTGGTCATCAACCTGGTGCAGACCTGGAGCCGCAAGCGCTATGGCTGACCCGGAGATCAAATCCTACGCACCGCACCATGAAAGCCAGTCGCCGGCGGTGACCGAGAGCCGCACGGCGAGAACCGTGCTGATGATCGTGACCTTTGCCTTCCTCGGCATTTTCCTGCTCCTGCCGCTGATCATTGTCTTCAAGGAAGCTTTCGCCAAAGGTATCGAGGCCTACACACAGGCGCTGAGCGAACCGGACACGCGCTCGGCGATCCGCCTGACGCTTCTGGTCGCGGCGATCTCGGTGCCGCTCAACATCGTCTTCGGTATTTCCGCCGCCTGGGCGATCGCCAAGTTCGAGTTCAAGGGCAAGGCGTTCCTGACCACACTGATCGACCTGCCGTTTTCGGTCTCCCCGGTCATTTCCGGCCTGGTCTATGTACTTCTGTTCGGCGCGCAAGGCCTGCTCGGCGCCTGGCTCAAGGCGCATGGCATCGTCATCCTGTTTGCCGTGCCGGGCATCGTGCTGGCCACCGTCTTCGTCACCTTCCCCTTCGTCGCCCGCGAATTGATCCCGCTGATGCAGGAACAGGGCAATGGCGACGAGGAGGCTGCCCTGTCGCTCGGGGCCAACGGCTGGCAGGCGTTCTGGTACGTGACGTTGCCCAACGTCAAATGGGGATTGCTCTACGGCGTGTTGCTGTGCAATGCCCGTGCCATGGGCGAGTTCGGCGCGGTCTCGGTCGTGTCGGGCCACATACGCGGGCTAACCAACACCATGCCGCTGCATGTTGAAATCCTTTATAACGAGTACAATGCCGCCGCCGCCTTTGCCGTCGCTTCGCTGCTTGCCGGCCTGGCGCTCGTCACGCTGGTCTTGAAAACACTTCTCGAGATGCGCTACGGCGCCGAGATCGCCGCGACGCGCGGACACTGACAAATGCATGTCGCCCAAAAGTGTGTAGCGGTTTTTGGACAACGACATGCATAAAACAAAGATTTGATGTCGCCCAAAAGTGGGAACCGGTTTTGGGATAACGGCATGCATCAACTACAAAAGGGATTTGCATGGAAGTTCGCGTTGCCAACGTGCGCAAGGAGTTTGAGCGGTTTCCGGCCCTCCGCGACGTTTCGCTCGACATCAAGTCGGGAGAACTGATCGCCCTGCTGGGACCTTCCGGTTCCGGCAAGACGACGCTGCTCAGGCTGATTGCCGGCTTGGAGCGGCCGACCCGCGGAAAGATCTTCTTCGGCGAAGAGGATGCCTCCCAAAAGTCGATTCAGGAGCGCAATGTCGGCTTCGTCTTCCAGCACTACGCGCTGTTTCGCCATATGACGGTCGCCGACAATATCGGCTTCGGACTCAAGGTCCGGCACGGGCCGTCACGCCCGTCGGCGAAGGAAATCCGCCGCCGCGCCTCGGAACTCCTCAACCTCGTTCAGCTTTCCGGTCTGGAAAAACGCTATCCGGCACAGCTTTCGGGCGGCCAGCGCCAGCGCGTGGCGCTGGCCCGCGCCATGGCGATCGAACCGGCCGTGCTTTTGCTCGACGAGCCGTTCGGCGCGCTCGATGCGCAGGTGCGCCGCGAACTGCGCCGCTGGCTGCGCGACATCCACGACGCCACCGGCCATACCACGGTCTTCGTCACCCATGATCAGGAAGAGGCGCTGGAGCTTGCCGACCGCGTCGTGGTGATGAGCCAGGGCCGCATCGAGCAGGTCGGCACCGCCGACGAAATCTACGACACTCCGAACTCGCCCTTCGTCTACGGCTTCATCGGCGAATCGAGTTCGATTCCGGTCAAGGTCGAGGACGGCCAGGTCTGGATCGCCGACGGGCCGATCGGGCTTTCCGCGCCGCACGCACCGCAAGGCGAAGCGACGCTGTTCTTTCGCCCGCACGACGTCGATCTGGTGGAAGAATGCAACGGCTGCATCGCCGGCACGGTCGCCACCAGCCGCCGCGTCGCCGGCACCAGGCGGGTCGAGCTCGAAATCGGCGGCGAACGTCAGCGGGTCGAGATCGAATTGCCCGTCGATCATCCGGCGGCGCAGAAAAGTCGCGTGGCTTTCAGGCCGCGGCGCTGGAAGCTTTTTCCGGCTGCTTGATCCTCTATCAGGCGCTACACCAGCCAGTTCTCGACCTTCAGGCCTTTGATCCGGTTGAAATCCCCGGTGTTGGCGGTCACCAGGGTAGTTCCAAGCGCACGGGCGTGGGCAGCAATAAAAAGGTCATTTTGGCCGATGGTCTGGCCCCTGCCTTCCAGTTCTGCGCGAATCGCGCCGTACTCGGCATCCACCGGCACATCGAGCGGCAAGACGGGAATCTCAGCCAGCAATTCCTCGACCTTCTTGTGCAACTTGGCTGATCTTTTCTTGACGCAGCCATATCGCAGTTCCGACGCGACCACGATGCTGGTACACACGGCGGCGTCTCCCACGCGCAGGACAGCGCTTGCGGCTTTCCCGGCCGGATTTCGGATCATGTCGCTAACAATGTTCGTGTCCAGCATGAACCGCATCAAAAAATTTCCTCGGATTTGACAGGCATATCCTCGACTTCGGGAAAGTCTTCCTCGGCACCGGGCGGCGGCTCTTTCGCCCATTGCGCGAGCAGTGCGGTGAGGCCAGGTTTGCGGACCGGCTCGATGATCAGGCGGTCGCCTTCACGGCTGATCAAGACCTTTTCGCCGGGAAGTTCGAACTCGACAGGAATGCGCACCGCCTGGCTGCGATTGTTACGAAACAACTTCGCCTCCTTCGGCGGGGTTGTTGAATGGCGGTGTTGAGACATGACAACAGCTCCTTGTATATACTATTTGTATATGCCAGACTAGGGCGGCGATGCAATCGCCTTGCACCGCGTTGGCCGGCCGGGAATCATCGTGCACGCCGACGGCATCGGCGCCGCTGCCAAGCTGTCCTGAGACTCTGCTTGAAAGAAAAAACTAGAAATCGCCCACAACGGGACTACTTTTTCTCGCGATAATGTCGAGCGGCCGCTCTGCGTGCCTCGTCGCGCACGATGCCTTGCCGCTATGGTCCGGCATTAAGCTCATGGCATTGGAGCCTGTTTTCATGAAGCGATTTTTGCTTGGCGTCGCCACGTTGGCCGGCTTGTTCCTCGCATCCTCCCAAGCCTGGTCGGCCGACAGATTGCTCAATGCTTCCTATGATGTCGGCCGCGAACTGTTTGCGCAGGTCAACAAGGCGTTCGTCGCCGGCCACCCCGGCGTCACCATCGATCAGTCGCATGCCGGAACCTCGGCACAAGCACGCGCCATCGCCGAAGGCCTCGGCGCCGACGTGGTCACGTTCAACCAGGTCATCGACATCGACTTCCTGGTCAAGAAGGGCCTCATCTCCGCCGACTGGCAGAAGGACTTTCCCGACAACGCCTCGCCGTTCTATTCGCTGCCGTCCTTCCTGGTGCGCGCCGGCAATCCGAAGCACATCAAGGATTGGAACGATCTCGTGCGCGACGACGTCCAGGTGATCTTCCCCAATCCGAAAACCTCGGGCAATGCGCGCTACACCTATCTTGCGGCCACCGCCTACGCCAAGGAAGCCTTCAAGGGCGATGATGCCAAGGTGAAGGAGTTTGTGACAAAGCTGTTCAACAACGTGCCGGTGTTCGACAGCGGCGGGCGCGCCGCGACCACCACGTTCGTGCAGCGCGAAATCGGCGACGTACTCATCACCTTCGAGTCGGAAACGCGCGGCGTCCGCAAGGAGTATGGCGAGGACAAGTTCGAGCAGGTGACGCCTTCGGTCAGCCTGTTGGCGGAATTTCCGGTGGCGATCGTCGACACCGTTGCAGACGAGCATGGCACGCGCGATCTCGCCAAGACCTATCTCGACTTCCTCTATACGCCGGAGGGCCAGGACATCGCCGCCCGCAACGGCCTGCGGGCCCGGGACGCGGCGGTCGCCGCCAAATATAAGGCTGAGTTTCCCGACGTCCGCCTGCTGACGGTGGGGGACGTCTTCGGCGGCTGGGCCAAGGTCCAGGCCGAGCACTTTGCAGCGGGCGGTCTGCTCGACCAGACTTATGGCAGCCGCTGAGGCGATCTTCCAACTTTGACAGAAGCCGGCTTTGCCGGCTTCTTTGCTTTCGCGCCGCGAAAGGTCATTTCTGGCACTTTCCGGGCGCATTCCGTCCAAAACGTTACAAAGAATCAACGCGTTTGTGCCTACCGTGAGAACGGACGGCTTGTTTTCGCGAACGGCTTCGCGTGATCAAACCGTCATGATTTGCACACAAACAGCCGCCAGACGCGGGTGGTTGGGGCTTCATGGGTTGACTCGGGGCATGCTTACCAAAAAAGGCAAATACGGCCTCAAGGCCCTCGTGCATCTGTCGGGCCTGCCGGTCGGCCAGCTCGCATTCGTCAACGACATTGCGGTCGCCAATAACATCCCCAAGAAATTCCTGGATGCCATCCTGGGCGAGTTGCGTAACGCCGGCTTCGTCCAGAGCCGCAAGGGCAAGGAAGGCGGTTACCGCCTTGCCCGGCCGGCTTCCGAGATCAAGATCGGCCATGTCGTGCGTGTCCTCGACGGGCCGCTGGCGCCGATCCCCTGCGCCAGCCGCACGCAATACCAGCGCTGCGAGGATTGCGACGAGGCGACCTGCCAGGTTCGGCACATGATGCTGGAGGTCCGGCAGGCGATCGCCGAGGTGCTGGACAACCGCAGCCTCGCGGCCATGCGCGACGCCGACAATGACGATTTCCCAGTCGAACTGACGTCGCAAATCTAGCGCGCGAGCAGGCTCAAGGCAGTCGCGACGGTGTCGGCGACCGGACGCGTGCCATCCAAGGTTATCGCCGCCTCGTCCGCCGCTGGCGCCTCGAGCGTGGCGAACTGGCTGTCGACCAGGCTTGCCGGCATGAAATGACCCTTGCGATCGCCGACGCGCTGTTTTGCTGTTGCCGGGTCGATCTCCAGGTAAACGAAAACGATATCCGGGCAAAAGCCGCGCAGGCGATCGCGGTAGCTGCGCTTCAGCGCCGAGCAGGCGGCGACCACACCTTGCCCGCTTGCGACCGACGCGGCCATCCGCTGGCCGATCGCGTCGAGCCAGCCCTCGCGCAGCGCGTCGGTAAGCGGCTGCCCGCTCGCCATGCGCGCGACGTTTTCGGGCGGATGCAGCCTGTCGCCTTCGATAAAGACGGCGCCCAATGCCGCTGCAAGCGCTTCGCCGACGACCGACTTGCCGCAGCCGGCGACGCCCATCACCACGATGGCGGGTGTCGTTCGAACAGTGCTCGCCGGCTTATATGCCACGTCTTTACCGGTCATGCAGGTCAGCGGCTTGCCGGCGCGCGGCCATAGAGCAGCAGCATGGCGACGATGACGACGCCGTAGATGATCTGCCGTCCCGCCTCCGGCATCTGCATGACAGAGAGAATGGATTGCAAGAGGGTGATCAGGATTACCCCGGCGACGGTGCCGAGATAGGAGCCGCGCCCGCCGAGGATCGAGGTGCCGCCGAGCACCACCGCGGCGATCGACGGCAGCAGATAGGCATCGCCCATCGACTGCGCCGCCTTGGAGGCATAGCCGGCCAACAGCACGCCGCCGAAGGCGGAGAGCCCGCCCGAAACCGCAAAGGCGATCATCACCACGCGCCTTGTATCGATGCCGGAAAGATAGGCGGCACGCTCGCGATTGCCGATGCCGTAAACGGTGCGGCCGAAGCCGGTGCGGGTCAGCACGAACACCATTGCGGCGCCGATCAGCGCCCAGATGAGGACGGCGTTGGGCACGGCAGGAACGGCAAAGCCGGTCGCCAGATAGCGCATCGCACCGGTCGCTGAATCCTGCGGCGAGAAACCGCCCGTGTAGACCACCATCAGCCCCTGCGCGACGGCGTTGGTGGCAAGCGTGATGATCATCGAGGGAATGCGCAGATAGGCGACGCCGATGCCGTTGACGATGCCGATCAGAACACCGCAGAAGATGCCGAACGGAATGGCAAGCGCCACGCCGACGGGGCCGTATGCGGCCGCGGCGCAGGCCATCATGGCGCCGGCCGCCACCGACCAGGGCACCGACAGGTCGATCTGGCCGAGCAGTATGACCAGCATCATGCCGGTGGCGATGACGCCGAGAAACGACGCCACCTTGAGCTGCTGCAAAAGGTATTCAGGCGACAGGAAGCTGCGCGAATAGAGGCTGCCGAGGAACAGCAGCAGCACGATACAGGCGAACGCCGTCAGCACCGCCGGGTCGGCGCGGCGGAGGAATTTCGGCATGCGGCCGGCGAGACCACTCACAGTCGTTTCGCTCACAGGAACCACTCCAGCCGGTTGCGGACCCGAAACAGGGCGAAAGCGCCGAGGCTGACCGCGATCAGCAGAATGACGCCCTGGAACAGGGGCTGCCAGAGCGGATCGAAATCGAAGACGAACAGCAGGTCGCCGATGGTGCGGAAGGCAAGCGCGCCGAATATCGCGCCGATGGCGCTGCCCTTGCCGCCGAACAGCGACACGCCGCCAAGCACGACCGCGGCAATCGAAAACAGCGTATAGGCATTGCCGCTGGCATAGGCCGCATCGCCGGTATAGGTGAAGAACGTCAGGAACAGTCCGCCGATCGCGGCAAGCAGACCGGCAAGCGCATAGGCGGCGAACTTTCCACGCCGGATCGGCACGCCGGACATGTAGGCCGCCATCTCCGAGGAGCCGGCTGCATAAGCGGCGCGGCCTAGCACCGACCGGCTGAACGGCACCCAGACCACGAGCACGACCGCCAGCAGCGTCACCAGACTCGCCGGCACAAAACCAAACAGGCGCCCGGTCAGCGCATCGGCGAGCCCTTCATTGACCGAGCCGCCGGGAAACGGCCGAAGCAGCAGCGCGATGCCGAAATAGACCGCGCCGGTGGCGATGGTGGTGACGATCGGCTGCAGGCGTCCATAGATGACGATCGCACCGTTGATTGCCCCGCACAGCAGCCCGGTGCCGAGCACGGCGAGGACGCCGAAGGCGGTCTCGATGCCGGTGCCGACGACCAGCCACGAGGCCAGGCAGTTGGTCAGCGTGAAGATCATCCCGACCGAGAGATCGATGCCGGCGGTGATCACCACCAGCGTTTGCGCCATGGCGACGAAGGCGAGCAGCACACCCTTGTTCGAGGCCGTCTGTACGACATTGGCGGTGAAGCCCGCCGGATGGTTCGAGGTGTAGATGACGAACATGACGACGAAGATGCCGAACGCCAGCAGCGTTCCGCGCTGTTCGGCAAGCCAGTAGCGCCAATCCTTCACGCGTCCGCTCCTTGCCTTGGCATCTCTTCATGAATGTTGAGCGCGCTGGCGATCAAGGCCCGCTCGGTGATTTCGGCGCCGACCAGTTCACGCTTGACCGCGCCGTCATAGAGCACCAGCACCCGGTCGCAGCAGCCGATCAGCTCGTCATAATCGGTCGAATAGAAGAGGATCGCCGCGCCTTGATCGGCAAGCTTGCGCATCAACTGGTACAGTTCCTGCTTGGTGCCGACATCGATGCCCCGCGTCGGGTCGTTGAGCAGGATGATGCGCGGTTGCCGCATCAGCCATTTGGCGATGACGACCTTCTGCTGGTTGCCACCGGATAGCGCGCCGACCGGAATGTCGAGGCCGGCGGTCTTGATCGCCAGGAGACCGACCATATCGTCGATCAGCCGCTGCTCGGCGGCGCGATCGATGATGCCGGCCCTGGACAGCCGATCGAGGGCGGCAAAGGAGAGGTTTTCGCGCACCGTCATCGGCAGCATCAACCCTTCCGTCTTGCGGTCCTCCGGGATCAACGCCATGCCGATCCGGTCATCGCGCGCCGCGGCCGGACTGGCGATCGCCATCGGTCTGCCGTCGATCAGGATCTGGCCCGACAGGCCACGCAGCACACCGAAGAAGGCGAGCAGCAATTCGCGCTGACCCTGGCCGTCGAGGCCGCCAAGCCCGACCACCTCGCCCGCCCCGACCGACAGCGAGACATCGTGCAGCCGATCCGTCCATGACAGGCTGCGCGCCTCGAGAACCGGCGCGGCTGCGGCAGCCGCCCGCGCGGGCTTGGGCGGAAAGATGTGGCTGTATTCGCGCCCGATCATCAGTTCGACGACTTCATTGTCGCTCTTGGTGCCGGCCGCGTAGCTGGCGACATTGCGGCCATTGCGGAACACCGTGCACTGGTCGGCCAGCTCGGCGATCTCGTTCATGCGGTGCGAGATGTAGAGCAGCGCCAGCCCTTCCGAACGCAACCGCTTCAACACGGCGAAAACCCTGGCGACGTCAGCCGCGGTCAGCGCCGAGGTCGCCTCGTCGAGGATCAGGATGCGTGGCTTGCGCGCCAGTGCCTTGGCGATCTCGACCATCTGCCTTCTTGAAAGAGGAAGATCCTTGACCAGCGCCAGCGGATGGATATCGGAAGCGCCGGCGCGAGCCAGGGCTTCTTCGGCGACGCGGCGCTGCGCCTTGCGGTCGATCATGCCGAAACGCTTCGGCGGATCGGAAATGACGATGTTGTCGGCGACGCTGAGTTCGGGGACGAGCGACAGTTCCTGGAAGATGCAGACGATGCCGGCCTGGTTGGCGGCGGCCGGCGAAGCGAAGGTAACTTCGCTTCCGTCCAGCATCATGCGGCCCTCGTCGGGCGCAACGACCCCCGCCATGACCTTGATCAGCGTCGATTTGCCGGCGCCGTTCTCGCCGAGAATGGCATGGATGCTGCCTGGAGTGACCGACAGTTCGGCCTTCTCCAGCGCTCGCACGCCGCCATAGCGCTTGGATATGCCTTCCATGCGGAAGAGCGGAACCGCACCGTCCATCGGCCCTCCCCAGGCGCTTGGCAATCAGGATGTCGAGCACCGACGCCGCGGGATCTCCCGCGGCGTCAGGCTGTCGGAGCTTACTGGTTTTCCTTGCTCTGGCCCATGATTTCCTGCGCCGTGAAATTGATGCCGCAGGTCGGGAAGGAATTGCCGACGAAGAAATTGTCGGACTGGTCGGGGAAGTAGTCCTGGCCTGCCTTGAAGTTCGGATCCTCGACGATCGCCAGCGGCAGCTTGACCGCTTGCGGCACGACCTGGCCTTCAAGTGCTGCAATCGCCGTCTTGATGGCAACCGCGACCTGAGCCGGGCCGGTGCCGGCCGACGAGCATTTCAGGCCGTCAGCGGCGAACTTGGCGCAGAATTTGCGGAAGCCGTTCTCCGTCTCGCCGCCGAACGGCACGAACGGATGCTTGGCATCGATCATCGCCTGCACGATGCCGGTATCGCCGCCCTGTCCGGTAATGCCGTCGAAGGGGCCGTTGGTGGCAATGGCATCGGCCGTAGCCTTTTGCGCAACGCCGTCATCCCACTTGCCGACGACCTCGGTGACATCCCATTTCTTGCCGGAAGCGTCGAGAACCTCGTGGATGCCGTTATGGCGATCGGTGTCGACGGACGTGCCGGCGACGCCGCGCACTTCCAGCACCTTGCCGCCGTTCGGCACGTGCTTGACCAGCCAGTTGGCCCACAATTCGCCAAGGCCTTTCTGGTCGACATTGACGTTGATGGCATCCTTGGTGTCGAGGATGTTGTCGAAAGCGACCAGCACCACACCGGCTTCCTTGGCCCGCTTGATGACCGGGCCGAACGCGGTCGGGTTCTGGGCGTTGACGACAATCGCGTCATAGCCGGAATCGATGAAATTATTGATTGCCGAAATCTGGGCCGGCACGTCCTCGCCGGTCGAGACCACCTTGAATTCCTTGAGCTTGGCCGCGACCGCCGGCTGCGCTGCATAGGCCTTCGCCGTCTGCACCATCTGGATGCGCCATGTGTTGGCGATATAGCCGTTGGCCAGAGCGATACGGTACGGGCCGTCTTTCTTGGGGAACTTGAAGAACTGCGTATCGGCCGACCAGGGCGCGAAGCAGTCAGGCTCGGCCGATGGCCCCTTGACGATTTCAGGATCGGCGATCGCCGACGAGCTCAGCATGACGAAAGCAGTGGCGGCAACGATACCGCCAACGAGTGACTTGATCATCGATATTCCTCCCAGTTGCAGTTTTGTTTGTTGTTACGCTGATGAATTTGCGCGTTTCCGGCCCGGCACCTCCCGCCGTACCCGTCGCGCGTTCAGGTGGCCGAATGCCGACCCGATCCCCTCCTTTGCTGCCCGGCTAGTCCCACAAAAACTATCATATTATACATAATAAACAAGCATGAGCTGTCGCTTATGTATAATAAACAGCCTCCCATCGTCGGGGCGAAGTACCGCCCGGCCATAACTGGTAGCGCTACCATGACGTAGTGTAAAGCGCCATTGCGTCGAAGCTCGCTTCAGCGCGCCGTGCTTTCACGCCGCTTGAGTTCGAAGCCGAGGTCGACGACCCGCTGTTCCGGCCTGTTGCCTTCGATCGCCGCAAGCGCCATGGCGACCGCCCGCCGGCCGATCTCGTAGCGATACGTCCGAACGCTGGTGACCGACGGAAACGCCACCTCCATCATGTCGAGATCGTTGAAGCCGACGATGCCGATCGTCTTCGGCACGGCGATCGAAGCGCGGTGGCATTCGAACAGCACCCCGAGTGCTATATCGTCATTGTTACAGAACACGCCATCGAGGCTCGGCACCTTGGCCAGCGCGTCGCGGAACAATTCGCGGCCGAGGGTGACGCTGGAGGGCACCGGCGTGGTGGTGGTAAGCCGCGCATCGAACAGGCCGGCCGCCTCCATCGCCGCGCGATAGCCGGCCAAGCGCCGCTGCGAACGCGGATCCATGCGCGCGCCGATGAAGCCGATCCGGCGATAGCCTGCCTCGATCAGATGTTCCGCAGCCGCCTTGCCGCCCTCGAAATGCGAGAAACCAACCATCATGTCGACCGGATCGGGCCCGGTCTCCATCACCTGCACCACCGGACAGCCCGCCGTTTCCAGCAGTTTTCGCGACGCCGGCGTCTGGTCGATGCCGGCCACGATCAGCGCCGCCGGGCGTTGCGGGCCAAACACCTGCAGCAGCCGCTCTTCCTCAAGGCCGGAATAGTGGGTATTGCCAAGCTGGATCCGGAAAGGGCCGTCCGACAGGCTGTCGTAGATGCCGCGCACCACTTCGGCAAAGACGTTGTTGGTAAGCGACGGCACCAGAACGCCAAAGACCTCGGCGCGCGCCGAAGCCAGCGCCCGCGCATTCGGGTCGGGCACATAGCCGAGCTCGTTCACGGCCGACTCGATCTGGCGGCGCAGATCTTCCGAGACACGCCCCGGCTCACGCAGGGCGCGCGATACGGTAATGGCGCCGACGCCGGCCTTGCGGGCGACATCGGCGATGGTCGGGCGGCCGCCGCCGCGGCGCGAGCGCGGCTTGATCACCGTACTGGTCCCGAAGCCGGGCAACCGCCCAGACGCGACCGTGAGACGATGTTCAGGGTCTTTGCCACTGCTGCCATGCCAAACTGGCCCGTTGCCACACCTTGTCTGGCGTCGCGCAGCCTTCGGCTGTTGTCAAGCGACGGCCGGAGAGACTGTATCCGTACCGCTGTGCTTCAGGCCGCCACAGCAGCGCTGCGCCGGGCCTTCCACAGCAGCAGCACCATGGCCAAAATATTCAGCAGGTTCCAGGCAATGCCGTTGAGGAACGCGGCGGCATAAGAACCGGTCAGATCGTAGATCCAGCCCGACATCCAGCCGCCGATGGCCATGCCGAAGATGGTCGCCATCATGACGATGCCGACGCGCTGGCCAGCCTCCTTGGCTGGCATATATTCGCGCACGATGATCGCATAACAGGGCACGATGCCGCCTTGCGACAGGCCGAAGACCAGCGAGACGACATAAAGCGAGGCAAGCCCGTCGAACGGGATATAGAACAGCAGCGACAGGCATTGCAGCACCGAGCCGATCAGCAGGGTTTTCACGCCGCCGATGCGATCGGCAAGGAAACCCGAGCCAAGCCGGCTGACGACGCCCGCCGCCAGCATGATCGACAGCATATCGGCGCCACGCGCCACGCCGTAGCCGAGATCCATGCAATAGGCGACGATATGGACTTGCGGCATCGACATCGCCACGCAGCAGCCGAGCCCGGCGACGATGAGCAGCGCCTGCAAGGCCGCCGGCGACAGCGAGATCGGCTGGACCACGCGGCTGCCCGGCGATCCCGGAGCCGCCTGGGGCGGTGCGCCGCGCCGGAGCAGCAGGATCAAGGGCACCATGGTGACCAGGCAGACGGCGCCGATCGCGGCATAGGTGAAGCGCCAGCCCTCGGTCTGCATGACATAGGGCATCGCCGTCGGCCAGATCGCTCCGGCGAGATAGTTGCCGGATGCGGCAGCCGTCACCGCGACGCCGCGGCGCCGGTTGAACCAGTGCGAGATGTCGGCGATCAGCGGCCCGAAAATCGCCGACGAGCCAACGCCGATCAACAGGCCCTGGACGAGGGTGAACTGCAGGATCGAACTGGTCAACGACGCCAGCAGGAAGCCGGCGCCAAGTGTAATCGCGGCAATCAGCGCCGGGATCCAATACCCCATGCGGTCGATGGCGCGGCCGAACAGCACATTGCCGGCGGCAAAGCCGACCATGGTCGCGGTGTAGGGCATCGAGGCAGCGGCGCGATCGACGCCGAATTCTGCCTGCACGGCAGGCAGCACCACGACCACCGCCCACATGCCGACCCCGCCGATCGTTGCCAGCAGCATCGAGATGCCCAGCCGTATCCAGGCATAGGCACTGTCGATGCCGGAACTTTCTGCCTGGCTTGAGACGATTGGGGTCAAGAGCGTTTCCTGTCCGCAGTTCTTGAATCGGCGGTTCTGACCACTATCGGCGCATTCGCATCGCCGAGCAGCGCCACGACAGGCAAATCCGTGGCTCCAGGGATCCGGGCCGAAGTGGAACAGGGGTGCGCCATAAGGCGTTTTCCCGGCAACGACCTAGTGGAAGGAGTTTGCCATGACCGCGCAACGGAAATGGTCCGCCGACGTCACCGAGCACAGCGACGCGCTGGACCTCGAGGAACACATCTTCGAATCCCACGATCCCAAGAAGATTGCCGCCTCGTTGAAGCGCTCGGCCGAGCACAGCGACCGGCGCAAGGCAGGGCCGTTTCAATCCGCCATGTCGATGCTGAATTTCTACATCAACCGCGCCGGCAAGAACCTGCCGGCGGCGCAGAAGAAAGTGCTGGAGGACGCCAAAGACGAGCTGCGCGCCCTTTTTGGCCGCCCAAAGGAAGACTAGAATCGATCGCCATCGACTGGTTCTGCCAAATTCGGCTCAACTGGACCTAGTGACGGGTCCTCTTTGCCGCCAGTCTGCAGGCTCGGCTTGTATTCCCAAGCCCGCAAAAGCCTGGCGTCATGACGGTCAAGATCGGCATCAATCCCATCACCTGGAGCAATGACGACGTTCCGGCGCTTGGCGGGGATACGTCCTTGGAGACCTGCCTGTCGGAAACGGCGCTGGCCGGCTACCGCGGCACCGAGCTCGGCGGCAAATTTCCGCGCCAGGCTGAAGTGCTTGGGCCGCTCCTGTCATCCTATGGCCTGGAACTCGTCTCCGGCTGGTATGATGGCCGCATTCTCGACCGCACGGTCGAAGAGGAATTCGCGGCGATTACCCCGCATCTGACGTTGCTGCGCGACCTCGGCGCCAGGATCGTCGTCTACGCCGACACCTCGCGCGGTCGCCATGACGGCATTTTCGCACCGATCTCCGAGCGTCCGCGCCTCGCCGACAGGGACTGGCCGTCCTATGGCGAGAAACTGACCGCCCTCGCCGACCGCATGGCTGCATTCGGGGTCGGCATGGCCTTCCACCACCACATGGGCACCATCGTCGAGACGGACGATGAAGTCGACAGGCTGATGGCGGCGACGGGCCGAAGCGTCGGCCTTTTGTTCGATAGCGGCCACTGCCTGTTTTCGGGCGGCGACCCGCAATCGCTGCTGCAACGGCATCTCGACCGTATCGTGCATCTCCATTGCAAGGACGTTCGCAGGGCGGTGCTGGAACGGGCACGCCGCGAGGACATGAGCTTCATGGCGGCGGTAATGGACGGCATTTTTACCGTGCCCGGCGACGGCTCGGTCGATTTCCTGTCATTGCTGAAACTCCTCGCCGCGCGCGGCTATGAAGGCTGGCTCGTTGTCGAAGCCGAGCAGGATCCGGCCAAGGCGCATCCGCTGACCTATGCCAGCAAAGGCTATTTCTCGCTGCTCGCCACCACCCGCGAGGCCGGCTTCGAAGTGGCGACTCGGCAGGCAGAATGACCGGCCCGCATTGCGAGCCGGAGGAACATAATGGGCGCGCGCCTCGATGGGGTTAGCGACGCGAAGGCGCCCGGCGATCCGCGCCGCCTTGCTCCCTGCGCGGCGCGGATCGCAGAATCCCGGCTCTGGATTTCAAACCCCGACTTTCAAGCTTGAGGCCGGCCGGAAGCCGTGCCTTGATGCAACCGAGGAGGAGCGACATGGCTTTCGAAGCTGCGCTTGGCATGGAACGGCTTTGCACCATCCGGGAGATTGCCGAGAAGGCGGAACTTGGCGCCGCCACCGTGCATCGCGCGCTGAAGAACAGCCGCGAGATCAGCCCCGAAACCAGGCGACTGGTGCTCGACACCGTCTGCCGGCTCAACGAGGAAAAGATCGCCCGCGCCGCCCGGTTCGTCGGGGGATAGTGCCGTGGCGGACCACATGCGCCTTTCCCTCGACATCATGTCGGTCGACCGCGCTTCGGAAGAACCGATGCATCGTCAGATCTACGGCGCCTTGCGACGCTTCATCCTTGACGGCCAAATCCCGCAGAACACGCTGCTGCCGTCGACGCGCTCGCTGGCCGAAGATCTGAAGGTCGGGCGCAACACGGTCATCGCCGCCTATGACCAGCTCCTTGCCGAAGGTTTTATCGAGGCGCGTGCCGGATCGGGCACCTGGGTGGCGCCGATCCAGCAGAACCGCCCCTTAGCATCCCTGCGCGCCGGACTGGCAGCGCCGCAAAAGCTGTCGCGGCGTGGCCAGACCATCGTCAACGGCCCGCAGCCGCCACGCAATGCCGGCGTCATCAATTTCCATCCCGGCGTGCCTGAAACGGCATCGTTTCCGTTCACCATCTGGTCAAGCCTTCTGGTGCGCAATGCACGCAGCCGCGACGAGAGCCTGCTTGGTTATCTCTCCTTTGCCGGCCACCCCGGCCTGCGTCAGGCCATTGCCTCGACCATCGGCCTGTCGCGCGGCATCAGCTGCACCGCCGACCAGGTGATCATCGTCACCGGTGCGCAGGCAGCGCTCGATCTGGTCTCGCGCGTGCTGATGGACGAAGGCGACCATGTCTGGATGGAGGAGCCCGGCTATCTCGGCGCCAAGAGCGCCTTTCTCGCCAGCGGTGCCAGGCTGGCACCGTTGAAGGTCGACCGGCGCGGCTGGCATCTTGCCGATCCGGAGCTGCCGCCGCCGCGGCTGATCTATGTGACGCCATCCTGCCAATGGCCGTTCGGCACAATCATGCGCATCGAGGAGCGGTTGCAGCTGCTCGACATCGCCGAACGCAACGGCGCCTGGATCGTCGAGGATGACTATGACGGCGAATACCGGTTCCGCGGCCGGCCGGTGCCGGCGCTACGCGGGCTCGATCATGCCGACCGCGTCGTCTATATCGGCAGCTTCGGCAAGACGCTGATTCCGGCGCTGCGCATCGGCTATCTGATCGTGCCGCGCGAATTGTCGGTTCCGTTCGACCGGGCGGTGAGCATCACCGGCCAGTTCGCGCCACTGATCCTGCAGGCAACGGTCAACGACTTCATCACGCAGGGCTATTTCGCCACGCACCTCAAGCGCATGCGCCGGCTCTATGCGCGCCGGCAGGCGAACTTCGTCAAGCTGTGCCAGGAGCATCTGGCCGAATGGCTGACCGTCACGGAAAACGATTCAGGCATGCAACTGCTGGCCAGCTTCGTCAGGCCCTATAAGGACAGCGACGTGGTCGCCGCCGCCGTCAAGGAGGGGCTCGACGTTCAGGGCATCTCCATCAACTACCACTCTACTGAACCCGAGCACGGCCTGCTGCTCGGCTACGCGGCAATGGACGAACGTCAGATCTTGCGCGCCGTTCTGGCGCTGCGCGCCGCGTTCCTAAGATTGGATAGAAGCTAGAGCCAGGCTCTCCATCTCGTTCACCGCGGGGTTGAGTCAATCGCCCGCAGTGATTAGGAATATGGGGCATCGGTCCTTGTTTTTCGGCGTTCGCGCAAAGCGCGCTTCCCAAGGCCGAACCTCCCCGAAAACCAGAAGCATGCCTACCGCCGGTATAGGCGGGCAACGCATTCATCTGAACCATGAGGATTGCCATGAGAACCGCATCCTGTGCCTGTGGGCAACTGAGGATCTCCTGTAACGGAGCGCCGCAACTGATCGCACAGTGCCACTGCCTCGACTGCCAGAAACGAACCGGCAGCACATACGGCGTCGCCGCCTTCTTTGCGCGCGACAAGGTAGAAGCCGAAGGCGACGCCAGAACCTACAGGCGGTCAGCTCGGAGCGGCCACCACGTCACTTTCCATTTCCACCCGGGCTGCGGCTCAAGCGTCTTCTGGGAGCCCGGGCGAAAGCCTGAATGGATCGCTGTCGCGGTCGGCTGCTTCGCCGATCCGGCCTTTCCGGCCCCGGCGCATGTTGGGTGGGAAGAACGGCGTCATCCCTGGGTTTCCGGTTAGCGACGCCAACCCGCCAGGGCAGCGCTTTATCCTACTGGTTGATCTCGGGTTCAACGAGCTTCGCCAGATTTCGCAGCGACTCCTGCCAGCCGAGATAGCAGGCCTCAACCGGGATGGCGTCTGGAATACCTGCCTGCGTGATATTGACTTCGGTGCCGACCGACACTTTCTTCAATGTCACGGTCACCTCGATCTCGCCGGCCAGGTTGGGGTCGTCGAACCGGTCGGTGTAACGCAGTTGCTCGTTGGGCACGAGCTCGACATATTCGCCGCCGAACGAGTGGCTGTCGCCGGTGGTGAAGTTGCGGAAGGACATTTTGAACGTACCGCCGACTTTCGCCTCGAAGTGATGAACCGTGCAGGTGAAGCCGTTCGGCGGAAGCCATTTGGCAAGTGCGTCCGCTTCGAGGAACGCGCGGTAGACTTTCTCCGGGCTTGTTGTCAGAACGCGGTGCAGCCGTACGGTGCCGGGCATATCGTTAATCCTCCGTGTTGGTGATCGATGCCCCCTAGGACGAGCGGAGCCCGGCCTATCCGACACGGGCCTGCGGATTTTTTGGCGACCGGTTATGCCGGCCGGAATCCTCGCCCGGCCGCCGGACAAGGAACTCGACCGCAGGGTAGCAAACCGCGCCGGATCTGGTCTAGTTCACACTGTCGAACTTCTGCAGATCAACCGGTGCCGCCTTGCGCAATTCGATATCATCGAGCGAAGCATTCTCCAGCGCCACCCGCGCCGCCGCGTCGATGTTGTGGATCATGTCCTGAATGTCGGCATCGCTGTGCGCCGGGTTCATGGCGACCATCACGGTGCGGTTGAGGATGTCGAGCGAGCGCTTGCCGAGGTCGTCGGAATAATCCAGCCGCAGGCCCTGGTTCTCGGGCAGTGCGTAAGGATTGAGCGCCGGATGATGCGCGCCTTCATGCATCAGCACCTGGTCCCACTGGGTGAAATTGTGACGGCCGGTCTTGCCGGCAACGACGCTCGGAATGGTCTTCGAAAAAGTCTGCGCCGCCTGCTCGCTCGGCAGCAGGTACATCACCTGTGCGGCGCAATCATCGTCCGCGCTGTTCATCGGCGACGGCGTCAGCCCAAGATTGCTAAGGTGGCGGGTACCGGCCAGCACCGTCTTCTTCTCGGCTCGCATCGCCTCGATGATGCCGTCCAGCCGGTCGAGTTGGACGTTGAGCATCGCCCCCATCAGTTCGGAAGCACGCGCGCCGATGCCGGCGAAGGGTTTGATGCTGTCGCTTCTGCCCTGCCAGTAGAAATGGCAAGGGTCGATGGCGCAGCGCGCCCGCTCCGCCACTTTCGGATCGCTGGTGGCGATGCCGCCGCCCTCGCCCGAGGTCATGTTCTTGAAGTAGTTGAAGGAATAAGCGCCGGCATGGCCGATCGAGCCGAGCTTGCGGCCCTCATAGCCGCCGCCGATGCCTTGGCAGACATCCTCCAGCACCAGCAAGCCGCGCTTGGCAGCAATGTCCATGATCGCATTCATGTTGCAGGCCGCGCCCCACATATGCACCGGGATGACCGCCCTGGTGCGCGGCCCGATGGCATCGCGCAGGGCGATGGGATCGATGGTCAGGCTCTCGTCGATGTCGACGATGACTGGAATGGCCCCGACCGACAGCACCGCGGTCGCGGTCGCCATATAGGTGTGCGCCGGCACCAGCACTTCGTCCCCCGGGCCGATGCCGAGGCCGATCAGGCCGGCGGCGAGCCCATAGGTGCCGCTGGCGGCCAGCGCGAAATGCTCGACGCCAAGATGCTGCGCATAGCGGGCCTCGAAGCGGTCGCATTCGCTGTCCTTGCCGTAACGAAACAGCGCGCCCGAGCGGATTACCCTGGCAATGGCTTCGATTTCCTCTTCGCCGGCGGTGTACATGACAGGCCTCCAAGTCGCTTGATAGTGTGGGTCACTTGATAATGTGGTCGCTTGATGGTGTGGACAGCTGTAGGCTTGTCGGCACAGTTTGAAAGAACCACTCCGCCGCTATTCGACCAAGCCATCTGCGCCCGGAAGACGGTTCCTATGACTGGTTTTGAACCGTGATTGGGGAAATCGGCAGCTAAGTGTCTCAGCCGGCAGGCAAATCGTACCCATCCGAATTCGCCAAAGTGGCCCTGTCGGAAACCCAGCTTTCGGCGTTCCATTCCGGCCAGTTGGGCAAACGGTTGGTTCCATGAAATACGGGACACACTTTGGAAGACCCTCGAAACCGGCGCGCCGGCGGGAAGGCGGCCGGTCGTGAACGCCGCCGGCTCCAGCAAACGGATCGTGCTCCACGAGGACGATGTCGGCATGTGCCACGGCGCCAACAGCGCCTTCCTCGAATTGAGCGGGCTGGGTGTCTGCAGTTCCGGCGCGGTGATGGTGCCGTGCCCGTGGTTCCTCGAAATGGCCGAGAGCGCCGTCGCCAAACCTGGCCTCGACCTTGGCGTCCACCTGACGCTGAACAGCGAGAAGCAGCATTACAAATGGCGGCCGTTGACCGCGCCGTCGCGGGCGGCCGGCCTGACCGACGAGTTCGGCTTCTTCTGGCCCGATGTGGCGACCACGCGCCGCAAGGCGGTGCCGCAGGCGGTCGAGGCCGAGCTTCGCGCCCAGATCGACACCGCCTATCGCGCCGGCATCGACGTCACCCACCTCGACGCGCATATGGGAGCGGCATTGTCGCCGGAATTCTGCAACATCTACATCAAGCTCGGGCTCGAATATCAGCTGCCGGTGCTGCTGACCAAGACGCTGTCCGCCTATTCCCCCAACGACAATCTGGTCGGCGTCACCGAGGAGGCGTTCCAGCGCGGCGTGGCGCTGGCCCGTGCCGGCGGCTTTGCCATTTTCGACGCCGCCATCCAGACGACCTGGGGCCGGCCGCGCTCCAGGCCGATCGAGCCGGCTTACCAGGCGCTCATCGACGGCGTGCGCGAGGGCCTGACCTTCTTTTGCCTGCATTGCAACGCGCCCGGTGAACTCGAGCTGATCGAGCCGCGCTCCGCCTATATCCGCACCGAAGAATACGAGCTGTTCCGCGACCAGGGCTTTCGCGACTGGCTCGCCGCACAGCCGATCGACGTCATCGGCATGAAGCCGTTGCGCGAGGAGCTTCGCGCCACGCTCTCGGCCGGGCGATCATCAACCCGCGGCAACACCGCGGGCGAACAGCGATTGGCGTCGGCAAAGGCCCGCAAAGCGGCCACCCGATCCGCAACGTGAGCCGATCGTCGCGGCCGGAAAACGGCGCCAGAGGGATTGGAACTGCAACGACAAATGGGAGAATAAGATGAAAACTCTTCTGAAAGTGGCATTGGGCGCCTTCGTTTCGGCGGGCCTGATGACAGGTATTGCGCATGCCGCGGGCCTCAAGGATCCGAAGGACGTCCGCATCACCTTCGTGGTGCATGGGTCGGCGTCCGATCCCTATTGGTCGGTGGTCAAGCGCGGCGTCGATGACGCGGCCGCCCTTACCGGCGCCAAGGTCGAATATTACGCACCGCAGGTCTTCGACGTGGTCGAGCAGGCCCGGCTTCTTGACGCCGCCATTGCCACCGAGCCGGATGGTATCGCCGTCTCCATCGCCGACGCCAATGCGCTCGGCAAATCGGTCAAATCCGGGCTTGCCGCCAATATTCCCATGGTGGTTCTGGATTCCGGCGAAAAGGAAGGCGCCGAGCTCGGCACGACGCTCTATGTCGGCACCGTTTCCGAATATGATTCCGGCAAGAAGGCCGGCGAGCGGCTGGCCAAGGAAGGCACGCTCAAGGTCGTCTGTATCAACCACGAGGTCGGCAATGTCAGCCTCGACCAGCGCTGCCAGGGCCTCAATGACGGGCTGAAGCCCTCCGGCGGCGGCACCGAGGTTCTGGCCGTGGCGCCGGATCCCGCAGACATCCAGCGCCGCACGGAAGCCTATCTGTCGGCGCATCCCGACACGCAGGCCGTCTTTGCGCTCGGCGCCACCGCCGCCAACCCGCTGATCCCGATGTTCCGCGACAAGGAACTGTTCGGCAAGCTCAAGCTCTACACATTCGACATCAGCCCGGAGGTCCTCGACTCTGTCGTCGCCGGCGAAATGGGCTTCGGCATGGATGCCCAGCAATATCTGATGGGCTATCTGCCGGTGATCTATCTGGTCGAGCAAGCGACGCACGGCTTTTGGCCGCAGAACAACGCCTATACCGGACCGCTGTTCATAGACTCGCCGGAAAAAGCCAAGGCGATCCTGGCGCTCGCCAAAGAGGGCATCCGCTAGGCAAGCGCTCCGACGGAACGGGAGAATGCGCCAAGCGCACTCCCGTTCCGTTCGAAGATTGCGAATTGAGCGATTGGAGAGCCTAATGGCGGTCGTGGAAGACAAGGCTATATCTCCGGGCGAACTGAAGGCGACCGACCGCTTCGGCATGACATCGAAGCGGGCCGCCGGCGCCGACGAGCGGCTGGCCAGCACCGGCAAGCTGACCCAGTGGCTGCGCCGGCCGGAAGCCGGTGCGGCCGGCGGGCTGCTTGCGACGATCATCATCTTTGCGCTGCTGCCGGGCGCGGCAAACCTCTATTCGCTGCAGGGATCGATGACCTTCCTGACGCTGTCGGCGGAGCTCGGCATCGTCGCCACCGCGGCAGCACTCCTCATCATCGCCGGCGAGTTCGATCTTTCGGTCGGCTCCATGGTCGGCTTCGCCGGTGTCGTCATCGGGCTGACGGTGAAGTTCTGGGGACTGCCGCTATGGGGCGGCATAGCCTGCGCCTTCGCCGTTGCCATCCTCACCGGCTATCTCAACGGTCTGATCGTGGTGAAGACGCGCCTGCCCTCCTTCATCGTCACGCTTGCCACGCTCTATATCCTGCGCGGACTGTCGATCGGCATCACCCGCGCCGTCACCGGCCGCACCCAGATCCCCTACATACTCGAAGGCGCACCGGATCCGGCGACGGCCGGCATTTTCAACGGCCATCTGCTCACCGGCCTGTTCCACTGGATGGGCGCGCAGGGCTGGATCGCCACCCGCAGCGACGGCATCCCGTTCGTTGCCGGCATTCCGATGTCGATCGTCTGGTGGCTCGGCCTGACGGCGCTGGCCGGCTACGTGCTCACCCAGACGAAATACGGCAACTGGATCTTCGCCACCGGCGGCGACCTGATCGCAGCCCGCAACGTCGGCGTGCCGGTCGATCGCGTCAAGATCAGCCTGTTCGTCTACACCGCCTGCGCGGCGACGCTGCTTGCCACCATCCAGGTGATGGAGGCGGGCTCCGCCGACACCACGCGCGGCCTGCTCAAGGAATTCGAGGCGATCATCGCCGCCGTCATCGGCGGCGTGCTGCTCACCGGCGGCTACGGCACCGTCTATGGCGTGCTGTTCGGCGCGCTGATCTTCGGGCTGGTGCAGATGGGCATCTTCTACACCGGCATCGACACCGACTGGTTCAAGGTCTTCCTCGGCATCGTCATCCTGATGGCCGTGCTGGTCAACAACTACATCAGGCTGAAGGCGCTCGGCCGCGGAGGTGGCAAATGACCGAGCCGGCCCAAATGACCGAACCGGCCCAAATGACCGAACCGGCAATGGAACTGCGCGGCGTCAGCGTCAATTTTGGCTCGGTGCGCGCCCTCCAGAACATCGACATCAAAGTCTATCCGGGCGAGGTCCACTGCCTGCTCGGCGATAACGGCGCCGGCAAGTCGACGCTGATCAAGGTTTTGTCCGGCGTCTATCGGCCGAGCAAGGGCGAAATCCTGGTCGACGGCAAGCCGGTCACCTTCCGCAGCCCGCGCGACGCGCAGGAGCTCGGCGTGGCAACGGTGTTCCAGGACCTCGGCATGATCTCGCTGATGTCGATCACCCGTAACTTCTTCCTCGGCCGCGAGCCGACCAAAAGCAGCCTGCCCTTCTCGCGCATCGACAAGGAGCGCGCCAACACCATCGCCAGGCAGGCGATGGCCGATATCGGTATCGACGTGCGCGATCCGACGCAAGCCGTCGGCACGCTGTCGGGCGGCGAGCGCCAGTCGGTGGCGATCGCCCGCGCCGTGCATTTTGGCGCGCGCGTGCTGATCCTCGACGAGCCGACTTCCGCACTCGGCGTCCACCAGGCGGCGATGGTGCTGAAGTTCATCATCGAAGCGCGCATGCGGGGTTTGGCCGTGATCTTCATCAGCCACAACATCCACCATGCCTATCCGGTCGGCGACACCTTCACGCTGCTCAACCGCGGCCGCAATCGCGGCACCTACGCCAAGTCCGAGATTTCGCGCGACGAGGTCATCTCGATCATGTCGGGCGGCGAGGACCTGAAGGCGGTCGAGGCGGAGATTGCCGGCCTGCTCGCCCAGATCGGCAACCGGCCGCCTGCGGCGCCTTGAGCTGACAATCGGACATTGCGGGGAATAATCCAATGAGCAGGTTACGCGTCGGGGTCGTCGGCGCCGGCATGATCTCGCAGGTCGAGCATATCCCCAATCTGCTGCGCCTCGGTGAATTGTTCGAGCTGGTCGGGGTCGCCGATCCCTCGAGGATTTCGCGGCAGTTCGTCACCGACACCCATGGCATTGCCAATTTCGAAACGATCGACCAGCTCCTCGACCAACACCTCGACGCGGTGGTGATCGGCTCGCCGGACCCGCTGCATCACGAACAGGTGCTGGCGGCGCTGGCGCGCGGCCTGCATGTCTTTTGCGAAAAGCCGCTCTGCTATTCGCTGGCGGAAATCGCCGAGATCATCGCCGCGCGCGATGCCGCCAGGAAAATCGTTCAGGTCGGCTATATGAAGCGCTTCGACCCGAGCTACCGGCTGGCGCTCGCTTCGCTGCCTGGAACATCGAGCACGCTGCGCGCGGTCTCGGTGGAGGTAAACGATCCCGACGCCTGGCCGTTCATCGCCCATCAGCCCTACAGGCGCGGTACCGATATCCCAAAAGACATGGTCGCCACTGTCGCCGCCAAGCAGAAGCGCCAGGTCGAAGAGGCCGTCGGCGTGCATCTGACCGATCTCGCTTTCCGTGGATTTACCGGCGCTTACAGCTCGGCCTTGATTCACGATGTCAATGCCGTCCATGGCCTGCTCGATGCGCTCGGCGTGCCGGACGGCGAGGTCGTCGGCGCGCAGATCTTTGCCAATGGCGACGGCGGCCAGGGCGCCGTCAAGCTGCTGGATGGGCAGGCGCTGTGGACCATGACCCACCTCACCGTGCCCAAGCTCGCCGACTACAAGGAGCGGATCACGCTGTTCTTCGACGATGCCAGCCTCGAGCTCGAATTCCCCTCGCCCTGGCTCAACCATCATCCGACCCGGCTGACGGTGACGACCTCGGACGGTCACACGCTGTCGAAGAAAGATTTGCGTGCCGGTTACGCCGAAGCCTTCGTCGAAGAGATGCGTGGCTTCTGGGCAGCGATGGTCAATGGCGATGCCGTCGTCAACCCACCCGAACACGCCGCCCGCGACCAGGCGCTGCTGATCGGGCTGACCCGGCGGCATCTCGCGACCGCACCCTTCGATTGAGCGCTAAAACCCTGATGCCGAACGGCCGTTACCTGGACTTGATGACGCTGTCGGTATTGGCCAGCAGCTTGCGCACCGCATTGCGTGCCGCATCAGGCCGCTGCAGGCGGATGCTCTTCTCGATTGCCTCATGCAGCCTCTGCGCATGCTGCAAATCGTCGAGTTCCCGCGTGGTATAAGCAAATAGATGATCGAATGCCGATTCGATCAGCACGCCGAGCGGCACCAGCAGATCGTTGCCCGAGGCCCGCAGGATGGCGAGATGAAAACGCGTGTCGGCGCGCGTCCGCTCCTGCAGGTTGGTCGCCTCACCCATCTCGCGGCAGGCCTGGCTGATCTCGGCCATCTGCTCGTCGGTGCGCCGCATGGCGGCAAAGGCGCTGGCCTCCGGCTCGATGATGTGGCGGAACTCCTGCACGGTCCGGAGGAACACCTCACGGTCCGGCGAGGTCGCATACCAGGCCAGCACGTCGCGATCGAGCAGGTTCCAGCGTTCCTTCGGCTCGACCCAGCTGCCGATTTTGGGACGTGACGACAGCAAGCTCTTCGCCATCAGCATTTTTATCGCTTCGCGCACCGCCGAGCGGCTGACGTCGAAGGTCTCCGACCATTTGGCTTCGTTGGGCAGGATGGTTCCCGGCGGATAGTCGCCGCGCACGATCCTCAGCCCGATTTCATTGGCGAGCGAGGCATGCACGCTCGAGCCCGGTATGCGCGCCGCATCGGCCCGGCGAATACCGCTCGTGCGTTCGGCGAACGCCTCGGCCGCTGTCTTTCCCTTGTTCGGCTTCGCGCCCTGCATGGCTCCACAAAGTCCGGATTTGGAGGCGTGTCAAGGAGATGAAATCGCCGGCAATATCTCAGCTTGATTTTCCGCATCCGTCCCCTCGCCGACACCGCGCTTTGCCGAGCGCTTACGCCGGAGCGGCACGAACGGCTTCTCTTTGTCCCGACTGAATTCCTCGATCAGGAAATCAAGGAAGACGCGGATTTTCGGGGCAAGATGCTGCCGTGCCGGATAGACCGCGTAGAGCGTGGTTTCGACCTTTTCCCAGTCATCCAGAGCCGATTGCAGCCGGCCTGCTTTCAGGTCGCTCTCGACATAGGGATAAGGGATCAGGCTGACGCCGAAGCCGGCGCGCAGCGCATCGCGCACGGCAAGGCTTGACGAGACCGTATATCGTCCGTCGATGGCGATCCGCTCGGTGCGGCCGTCCTTGCGGAATTCCCATATGTCCGCATGCCCCGAGAGGCTGAACCGGATGCAATTGGCCGCCTTCAAATCGGCAGGCGTCTTGGGCCGGCCATGCTCCTCGAAGTAGGACGGAGCTGCGCAAAGCACGTGCGGCATGACCGCAAGCTTTCGGGCGACCAGGCTGGAATCCTCGAGATTGTCGCTGCCGCGAATGGCCAGGTCAAATCCCTCCCGCACGATATCGACGCGCCTGTCGTCAAGGTGCAGATCGAGCTTCAAATCGGGATAGCGCGATAGAAACGCGGGCATGGCAGCCGAAAGCCGCGTCAACGTGACAGTCATCGGCGCGCTGACCCGCAACGTGCCGCTCGGCGCCGTCTTGATCGGGCCGAGCACCTGGTCGGCCCTGGCCAGCGCATCGAGCCCCTGCGTGACATGCTCCAGGTAGATCCTGCCCTCTTCGGTCAGCGCCATGCGCCGCGTCGTCCGGTTGATGAGCCGCACCCCCAGATCCGCCTCCAGCTCGGCGATGTTCTTGCTGATCGCGGGTGGCGAGAGACCGAGCCGCCGTCCGGCTTCGGCAAAGCTGTTCAGTTCCGCCACCTGGCGGAAAACCTGCAACGCAGTCAGGCGATCCATCTCACCATTCTCTTCTAGTAAACAATGTCTTTCAATTTTCGCATATTATCGCTCCTTGGTAAATTCTCTATCTGCTTCCCGAACGACTTTCTCAGTTTCGGAATGACATGATGACCAACCCCGCAATTTCCCTTATCGAGCGGCGCATGTCGGCCAATCGGTTCGATGCCTCGCACGAATTGACGGACGCCGAGATCGAGGAGCTGGCACGTCTCGCAACGCGCGCGCCAAGCGCCTACAACCTTCAGAATTGGCGGTTCATCGCGGTGCGGACGCCGGAGGCAAAGGCACGATTGCGCAGCCTCGCCCATGGCCAGGCCAAGGTGCAGGAAGCAGCCGTCACCTTCATCATCTGCGGCGTACTGCCCGACCACGCTGCCCTCGATGCCAGGCTCCGTCCGTTCGTCGAAGCCGGCTTCATGCCGGCGGATATGGCTTCGGGGTGGCGGGAGGGCGCCCGCGCCCAATATGCCGATCCTCTAGCGGCCCGCGACGAAGCCGTGCGCTCGGCAACGCTTGGCGCCGCAACGCTGATTTTCGCGGCCGAAGCGCTGGGGCTCGTCTCCGGTCCGATGGCAGGCTTCGATGCCGAAGGCGTGGCCCGCGAGTTTGGCCTTGCGCGCAATGAAATGCCGGTGATGCTCATCGCGGTCGGCCGCGCCGCGCCCGGAAACTGGCCGCAAAAGCCGCGCCGCCCTCTTGCCGAAGTTCTGGAAATCTTATGAAGACGCACCGTTCCGATCTGCTGCTTACAGCCATCGCACCGGCGATATGGGGCAGCACCTATATCGTCACCACGCAGTTCCTGCCGAACTTCTCGCCAATGACGGTCGCAATGCTGCGTGCCTTGCCCGCCGGATTGCTGCTGCTGGCGATCGTTCGGCAACTGCCAACGGGCATCTGGTGGCTGCGCAGTTTCGTCCTCGGAGCCCTCAACATCTCGATCTTCCTGAGCATGTTGTTTGTCGCCGCCTACCGGCTTCCGGGCGGGGTCGCGGCGACCGTGCTGTCGGTCCAGCCATTGATTGTGATTTTCCTCGCTGCTGCCCTGCTTGCCAGCCCTGTCCGCCGGTTGGCGATTATCGCCGCCCTTGTCGGGATCGCCGGTGTTGCATTGCTGGTGCTGACCCCGAACGCGACGCTCGATGCGGTCGGCGTTGCCGCCGGCCTCGCCGGGGCGGCCTCAATGGCCTTCGGAAGCGTGTTGAGCCGCAAGTGGCAGCCGCCAGCATCGCTGCTCGCCTTTACGGCATGGCAACTGACCGCCGGCGGTCTCCTTCTCGTTCCGGTGGCTCTGCTTTTCGAACCACCCATCCCGTTCCCGACCGCGGCCAACCTGCTTGGACTGGTGTGGCTCGGCCTGATCGGTGCGGCGCTGACTTATGTCCTCTGGTTCCGGGGCATTGCGCGACTGGAATCCGCAGTGGTGTCATCGCTGCTTTTCCTCAGCCCGGTGACCGCCGTGCTGCTTGGATGGGTATTCCTGGATCAGACGCTGACCTTGCCTCAAATCGCCGGCGTCGTTTTCGTCATCGGCAGCATCTGGCTGGCTCAACGCCCTAGCCGCAACGAGGCTTGAGCCTGGGCGGGAGTGGGTCAGTTTGAAAATTCGATCAAGACGGATGGCCGAAGACGGTTAAAATAAGCTCAACCGCACCGAAGCTGCAGAAGAACACAACAGCACCATATGCAATCACCCGGCGCGGTATCAGGAAGCGCGCTGACCAAAATCCAGCACGAAGCCTTGCGTCTCGCTTCCCCAGTCGTTCGCCCCATGGAAGGTTCTGCTCATCGATTGACCCATAGAAATCGGTGCGCAGAATTATGCTTAGGAGTGCGACGAACATGGCTGCGAAACTCAGGGCCAAGACAACGACACATGCTGTTATTGGAATGAACAAGTGAGGATTGTTCGCCCACTCGTACTTCAAATGTCCTCACTCCCTGCTTTTTGGCCGCGAACCATAGGCTTCTCTGCCTCTTTGGCTTGGATCAGCGCAACGATATCACTGATTTCCCAAAGCTTGCCAGTGACGCCAGCGGCCGGTAGTGTCTCAGTTTGAAATTTGACGGAATGCAATCTGCATTTCCCATATCGGGCTGAGCTCCTGTATGCTTACCGGAAAGCATGGGAGCAATCGTGAGCGATCACAATCAAGACGCATTGGAAGGTTGGACGTTTACCTCTGGCGAGATCTCAGCTGGCATGTACCGATTTAGCGGTCGCCATTATGACGGACGCTCGGTTGAACGGCAGGGCCCGGACTATGAGGCTATAAAGGCCGACTGCATGAATGATGCCCGGACACTTGGGAAGCCAGCCTATGCCAACCGGTCCTAGAGGCCAGAAGCGCCCCGCCGATGTGATCGGCAACGCAGTCCATGTCATGCGCATTGCGACAGGCGAGGAAGCCGACGAAGTGATTGACGACGGCAAAGACCCCGCTGCAGCTGACGGAGGGTCTGCCGATGCCACAACGCCCTTATGATGAGCGGCTGCTCCGTCAGGCGTTCGAAGTCGCGCGCAAGGCCCGCGATGCTGGCGACCATCCCTTTGGTTCGCTGCTCGCCGACAAGGACGGCAATGTGTTGCGCGAGCAGCCCAACGGTTACAAAGCCGGCGGCGGCGACCGCACCGCTCATGCCGAAAGGCTGCTGGCCTCATGGGCGGGGATGAATGTCAATCTCGAAAAGCTGGCCTCCTGCACCCTCTACACGTCGGCCGAACCTTGCGCGATGTGCTCCGGCACAATCTATTGGGCGGGCATCGGACGGGTCGTCTTTGGGCAGAGCGAACATGACCTCAAGCGGGTAACGGGTGCACATGTCGAGAATCCCACACTCGACCTGCCCTGCAGGATCGTCTTCGAAGCCGGGCAGCGTCCGACTGAAGTCGTCGGCCCGCTGCTTGCCGATGAAGCGGCGCAACTCCAGGCCGAATTCTGGAAAGACAAGTAGCTCGAGTTTGCCGCGCGCGGCAAACACGTGAGCCTGGCCTCATGACCAGCAATTCGGGGCTGGCCCAGTGCCGGTTCCGCGTCAGCTGCCTCCGTCAGCTCGTCTTGACGTATTTCCGCCAGCTGTGCTCCGGCCGGAAGCCGAGCATGTCGCGCGCCTTGCGGTTGGAGAGCAGCGTCTCGTATTCGCCAAGGTCGCCCTTGACCGGCACATCGGGGTAAAACCGCTTCAGCAGTTCGGCTGTCGGCAGGTCGGACGAGGTGTCGTCGTTGGCCGCGTTGAACACCTGATAGCCGAGCCCGTCCTTTTCGATGGCGCGCAGCGTGATCTGGCCGAGGTCGCGCGCGTCGATATAGCTCCAGGCGATGCGCTTGCGGAAACCCGGATCGGCGAACCATTTCGGAAACAGCGAATATTCGTGCGGCTCGATGACGTTGCCGATGCGCAAGGCATAAATGTCGAAGCCGCTGCGCAGCGCGAAGGCGCGCGCCGTCTTCTCGTTGACGACCTTGGACAGCGCGTAGCTGTCCATCGGGTCGACGTCGTACGCCTCGTCGAGCGGGAAATGCGTGGGATCGCGCGGTTCGTTGGCGAAGACCAGCCCGTAGGTCGTTTCGCTGGAGGCGATCACCACCTTGCGGATGCCGAGCTTCACGGCAGCCTCGATCACGTTATAGGTGCCGAGCGCGTTGATGCGGAACACCTCATTGTCGGGCGTGATCATGATGCGCGGGATCGCCGCGAAATGCACCACGGCATCGACCGGCTGCGTACGCAGCGACGGGTCGAATTCATGCAGGCCGATATAGCTCGACAGCGCATTGAACACCTGCCCGCTGTCGGTGATGTCGGTGATCAGCGTGCGCACCTTGGGATTGTCGAGCGGCTTGGTGTCGATGTTGAGCACCTGGCAGCCTTGCTCGACCAGATACTGCACGACGTGGCGCCCGGCCTTGCCGCTGCCGCCGGTGAACATGATCCGCTTTGTCATTTTGCTCTCCCTGGAATTCATGTGTATTGTCAGACAATATCGAACTCTGCAATCGCCTGCCATGGCGTGCGGCAAAAACCCGCTTCAACAATTCGCCGGCAAGCTGCAGCGCCGTCATCCATCATTGCAAAATAGGACGAAACGACATGAACACGACCGCCGCGAGCGAAAAGATCGGCTTCATCGGGCTTGGCCTGATGGGGCACGGGATAGCGAAGAACATCGTCGACAAGGGCTATCCGCTGACGTTTCTCGGCCGCAAGAACCGCAAGCCGGCGGAAGACCTGCTCGGCCGCGGCGCCAAGGAAGCGGAGACCTCGCGCGACGTCGCGGCGGCATCGACGGTTGTCTTCATCTGCGTCACCGGCTCGCGCGAGGTCGAAGCCATCATCCGCGGCCCAGGCGGTCTCAAGGAAGGCCTGAAGCCGGGATCGGTTGTCGTCGATTGCTCGACCTCTGATCCCGTTTCGACGGTGGCGCTGACCGCCGAACTCAAGGCGCTCGGCGTCGATTATGTCGATGCCCCGCTCAGCCGCACCCCGAAGGAGGCTTGGGAAGGCACGCTCGATGCCATGGTCGGCGCGCCCGACGCGGTCTTTGCCCGGCTGAAGCCGGTGCTCGAAACCTGGGCCGGGCGTATCGTCCATATCGGCGACACCGGTGACGGCCATCGCATGAAGCTGCTCAACAATTTCATCTCGCTCGGCTACGCCGCGATCTATTCCGAGGCGCTGGCGCTGGCGCAGAAGGTCGGCATCTCCCCGCCGCGCTTCGACAGCGTCATCCGCAACGGCCGCATGGATTGCGGCTTCTATCAGACCTTCATGCGCTGGACGCTGGAAGGCGACCGCGACGCGCACAAATTCACCATCGCCAACGCCTTCAAGGATCTCACCTATCTCGAATCGATGGCGGGTGCTGCCGGCATCGCCAACCCGCTCGGCAACGCCACCAAGAACGCCTTCGCCGGCGCCTTCGCGGCCGGCCCCGCCGACCAGTATGTGCCGATGCTGGCCACGCATATCGGCAAGGTCAACGGCATCGACCTCATGCCGACCAGGGACGGCAAGAAGCAGACGATCTGAGAACGTTGGGATTAACGCCTGGGAGAGTCGCAACTGCAAACGTTCGCTGCCGACCAGCTACATCCGCCAATCTCCAACGCTGGCGATTAGCATATGACACCACACCTTCGTCATCCTAGGGCGGAGCAGGAGCGAAGCGACGTCGCGCAGGCGCCCTGCCTGCAACGGTTGTTTTGCGTCGTTTTCGATCGCTTGCGTCCATATGTCCGGCCTTTGAGCACGGTCCTTGCGGCCGCTGGCCAAGGTGGGGTT
>NZ_JAMYQL010000035.1:0-66157 GCF_040320865.1 Mesorhizobium sp. M0598
CTCTCCGTGCGTGAGGATCGGCTCGGCCCATCCGAGCAACCCTCGTCTTTTAATCGCACGAAAGGGCGGGCCACCGTTCTCCGCCTCGGAACATGACGTCTAGCGCACTGCTCTCGAAATGCTCGCTGTACTGGATCTTGCCGAGGCCGTGCTCAACCAATTGCCACAGCGCCTGCTTGCGCTGCAGCAGGGGCAAGGAGGCTAGATTGCGACCGTCGAGATGGAGGATATCGAACGCGACGAACACCAGCCGGCTCGGTTCGTGCCAGATCGCGGCTTCCAGCGCAGGGCAATGGGGAGCGCCCTGCTCGCCTGGAACAATGACCTCGCCGTCGATAATGGCAGCCCGGCATGGCAGCTCGGTAGCCAGCGCGATAGGCCAGTATTTCGTGGTCCAGTCACGGCCGTTCTTGCTATAAAGACGCACGCCGCCTTTATCGATGATGATCTGCGTTCGGTAGCCGTCAAGATTGACCTCGTGAAGCCATCCCTCATCTTCGGGCGGCTCCTTGACCCGAGTCGGGATCTGCGGCGGAATGAACTCCAGCCGGCCGCCGTTCACCTTGGCACGCTTACTCAATGACGCCACCTTTGATCGCGCAGCGGCGGCTGATCGGCACAGGGAGCCCGACATCCCCCCAACCTGGACGCCTGCCGCCTGTGCCGAGCCCCCGCCGAGCCATTGCGAGCATCTGCGCACCAGGCCGGATTGTCGTTAGCTTCGCATCCACATACTTGTCCTGGCGTACATATCTCGCTCGTTGCGGCGGTCTTGCACCACGCAGTCTTTGGTTAATTTCGAGCGACCTGGTTAGTCCATCAAAAGCACCAGAGCGGGATGCAGCTTCTTCAGATTCGGCAATGATTTCGATTGCCAGGGTATGTCGGGCGCTCCACGCACGACGAGTCGAACATCGGGATGCTTGCGCACCTCAATGGTAAATTTCGCCAGCAGGTTGATGCCGGAAGAGTTGAGAAAGTGAAGGTCCTTCAGATTGAGCGTAATGGAAGCGGGATTCGAGGCAAGCACACTGGTCGCCAACGCCGTGATAGGCGCACCGGCGTCGGAACTGGCAAGCCGCATTGCACCGTCGAAGAAAATTTCGCTTCCTTCAATCCACACGCGGTAGTCGTCTGTCCTGATTTCCATAGCCTGGCTTCGTTTCCTCTAATTGTGAATTTGAGAGATCGGAATGGAGGCATATGTCTCCACGCAAATCCGATCGCTTTCGTCGGCGGCGCTGAATATCCAAGCCAGGCGCGCGCCGTAGTCGCTCATCAACGTCAGCAATCCAAGTCCGGAGCCTCCTACGTCGGGGTTCGCGGCATTGGCTTCAATTCGCTGTATCAGCAGGTCCATGGGGTCGCCAACCGTGATGTCCTCCAGGAGGCTTTGGAACTCGGACGCATCTTCACCATCGACGTCATTCGACACCTTGAGCTTGAAGCATTCCGAATCCATCGACGCCTCGATCAAGATCTCACCCGGTGCGCGAAACTTGACGGCATTTTCGATGAGTTCGTTGACCAGATATCCAATGCTGTGCCGCACTTCCATGTAGTCATTGCGGGACGACCGGAAGCGCAATGCGAACAGATCGGCGATGAAGTCCGAGGTCGTGGCACAATGACGCCAACTCAAGTCGAGAGGTCCGTCGAACAGCCGCACGCGACTGACGCTCTCCTTCATCCCGATTGCAACGTCAGGGGTCCCGAACAGCGTTGTCATGGCTATGTGTGCCTTATGATCACGAGGGTGATGTCGTCGTGGATCTTCTGGATCCCGATATGGGCCATCAGATCCTCGATGATCCCGGTTTTGATTTCCTCGGCGCTCCCGCCTTGACGTTTTCGCGCGCTCTGGCAGAGGCGCTCGAACCCGAACAGCCTTCTGTCTTGGTCTTCCGCCTCGGTCACACCGTCGGTGTGCAGCACGATCACGTCGCCACTGCCGAACAGGATGTCGCGCGTGGCAATGAACTTCGAGATGTCATTCTCCAGGCCAACCGGCAGACCCAGATCCATCGTGTCGATACGTTCGACGTCCCCGTCCGCACGCACGACGAGAACGTCCTCATGCTGGCCGGATAGCGTTACCCGCTCATCCTCGAAGTCAAGGAAGGCCAGCGAGAGATGCTTGCCGGTGTTCGTCCGCTCGATGTTCTTGTAGATCGCTCTGTTCAGCCGATCCAGAAACTGGTGCGGATCCCCCTCGTTGGTCTCCTGCAGCGCGCGTGCAACGGATTGCACCATCAGCATCAGCACGCCGCTCTCGAGACCATGACCGGTCACGTCGCCGATGCCGATCTTGACCCGTGACCCGTTCTGCAGGACGTCATAATAGTCACCGCCGACCTCGTCGGCCGGCCGCATGTAGGCCGCGATCTCCAGCCCCGGAATCGCTTCGAGTTCGAATTGTTTCGGCAGGACCATCATCTGTATCTGCCTGGCGACCGCGAGTTCGGCGCCAAGGCGGACGTTCTCGTCCTGCAGCTTTTCGTTGAGCGCGGAAATCTCCTGATTGGCGTCCCCGAGTTCCCTGGTTCGTTCGTCGACGAGTTGCTCGAGGTTTTCAGTGTGAAAGCTGATCTGCTCGGCCATCCGGTTGAAAGCGATTCCTGCCGCTCCAACCTCGTCGCGCGTCGGGATGTTCACGCGGACTGAATAATCTTTGGACTGGAGCCGCTGGGCGGCGCTGGCAAGCGCCCTGAGGCCCGCGGTGATCCGCTTCGAAATTCCGAGCACGGCCGCAAAAACAATCAGAAGCGAAACGGCGATCGCCGCGATCTGAAACAGCAGGATACGATTGGTTGCGCGAGAAATACTCTCCTGCGCGGCGAACAGGGATGCATAGATCTCCCGTTCGGGAACGACGATCCCGACCGACATCGTTTCGGACTTGATTGGTCCCGAACTCCACAGATTGGTCGGCTTCAATCTCTTGAGGACAACAATATAGGGAACGTGTTCGCCCTTGTTGTCGAGCATGATATGCTGAATGACACCGTCATTGTTATGGTCCAGAGGTAGTGACGCGATAGCCGGCTGCGTACTTCCCCGCAGAGACCTTTCCAAGCCGGTGACGCCCTGCGTGCCCGCATCGCTCGATGAAGTCAGGCCGATGATCGCCTGGCCCGACGGATTGATCGCCACCACGTTGCCAGTCGACATCGTGAGGAAGCCGAACCCGGTTTCAGCGATCTGCACCCTTTCGACGACTTTCGCGAGCTGATCGAGAGTGATGTCTGCTCCCGCCGTACCGGCGATACCGGTGCGATCGCGCGTCCATAGCGGGTGGAAAAAGCTGACGATCAGCTTTCCCGTGATTGCATCGGTGTAAGGCGCTGTCTGGGTAATATCGTCAGGGACCGGACGTGAGGCTGAATCCCTGGCCCATTGCTGCCATGAACCATAGATTCCCGGAAAGAAGAACTCCCAGAATTCCGCCTTGTTGTGGCCTGGATAGAGTCGGTCGAAGGTCTGTGCCTGATCCGTATACGGTACCGTCCGGAAGATCGGCCGCTCTTTTGGACCAATATAGTACATCTGCAGTTTGGACGACCCGCTTGCCATGAGAGCCGGCGCGACGAGATCGATCACGGTACTGTCTTCTATTTCCTGCTGAACGCTCGGCAGCGGACTGTGGTCGGCGCCCAGCAGGTAGCCCCAGACGCTTACCACGGAAGGCGCGCCCGGCAGATTCTGCGCCCAATCGCCCTGCGCGTTGTAGACAACCTTCACGGAGCCGGGCGCCTCATGCGAAAGCGTGGCTCCGACCTGTTGCTGCCTCCTCGGATCGTCGATCTGGGCCTGCAGCACGCCAGCTAGCGCCTTGACGTCCCCGTGAACCCGATCGAGCAGCAGGTCAACGCTCAACGCCGTCGACTCGGCATAGGAACGAATGTATTCCTGGTTTGCGTTCGTCAGGCCCTCACCGACTTCCGATGTGGCGTCGCGCGACAGCTTTTGAACGTTCCAAAGCGCCAGACCACCGCTCAGCAGGAGGTCGAACAGTACGGCGCCGCCAACGACCAATACGAATTTCGCTCGAAAGGAGCGCAGGCCGAAGCGCGGTGTAGGCTCGTTATCGGCTTTCATTGTGGCCGTCGCCCCGATGCGACCCAGATCGGCCAACCCGCATAACCCTTGGGGTGTAGTGCAGCGAAAATGTGATCCTGGAAGCCCTGCCGGAACCGTGCGACGAACTCCGGTCCGTCACCGCGTCTGGTCGCCATCTCCCCGGCATAGACATCCGCCCAGGCTGCAATGACGTCGGCGAAGTCCTGCGGATCGCCGTCCAGGTTAGTGACCATGAAGGTCTCCACAAGGATGTCTTCGAATCCGGCTTCCACCAGGTATCGCCGACTCTTGGGCCCAAGCTCGACGTCCATCTCGAAATGCCCGAACAGCTTCGCCACCTCGTCGTAGGTCCAGCGAATGCTTTCGGCGCGCGGCTCGCCGAGGCAATGCGAATTCTTTTCGTTGGTGATATAGACCCGACCGCCTGGCTTGCATATGCGGTAGAGCTCCTTGAGGATGAGTTCAGGTCGATTGAAGATTTGCAGGGAATGTCGGCAGGTGACTAAGTCGAATTGCGCTTCGTCGAGCAGCATCTCCGACGCATCGCCATACGTATATTCGATGCCCCGGATGTCGAACTCCCGCATCACTCGTCGAGCATAGTTCAGGCTTGATCTGGAGTGGTCGAGGGCGACGATCCGCGATGGCTGGAACTCCTTCTGCGCGAGCACAGCGAAATCGCCGATCCCGCAACAGATGTCGGCCATGACGATCCCGGGCCTCATCCCGTGTCGCGGCAAGATTGCGCGCTCGTGGCGCCATGTCATCTTTGTCTGAGTACGCAGGATCGGTACGAACCCGCCTTCCTCAAGGAAGCCCTGCCCCGGATAGAATTCGGTGTCATACTCCTCGACGGTGATGTTCGGTTCAATTCCGCTCAGGCGACCGAATTTTCGTGAGGTCCATCCGACGACGCTTGACGTGATGACGACGAATTTGAGATCGGGTCGAGCGCGACAAGCGTCGATGATGATCCTCGAAAAGGTGTGAAACGCAGCGTTGTTCATCTGCGTCAGGCGCCTGACATTGACGTAGAGAACGCCGCGCACACGGCCGATCGCATCGCGAAGTAATGCCATGCTAGGCCCAAGCTCATCGATTGCCTGAGGCCGGACCACTCCCGATATGGAGAACTCCTGGTTGTTTGCGTCGTATTGCGCCTTAAAGCGCGGGAGAAGGTCGTAAGGGCTCAATTTTGCAAGCCCTCGAGCGGAAGATCCACGACAAGCTTGATTGCATCGCCGTCGGCTTCCTCGATCCAGAGTGTCGCGTTGTAGTCGACAGCCAGTTCCAGGAGTATGACCTCGCGGCTCGGCGCGAGATCCCCGGACACCGAATTGAGGTATCGCTCTCTGGCCTCTATTCCTGCAAGTTGCGACACGGCTTCTTCGTAGAATTGGCGCTCCTCCGGCACGCAAGGAAATGTCAACTCGATCCTATCCGTCGCGCCATGGCGAGACACCCTGCATGCCAGTTCGCCGTCGGCATGGCGCGTGCGAAAGGCGACTTCCAGCAATTCGTTGAAGGCGGAGGAAAAGAGATTTGAATGCCGGACCGAGTCAGACCTGTTTTGACTGATCATCCGGGCCATGTATGTCGAGACATAATCGCAGTGTCTCCAGGCGGAGACAAAAGCTTTGATTTCCATGTCAATCTGGATCATGGGTTCAAAGGTCGGTCCGCCGCCAGCCAGGTCAACAGGTCCCATCGGCATCCTCACTTGTTCCATCAGTATTGAACCCCCGCGGGGTGATGGCCTACGCGACGAAAATTTCACCGCCCGTGGTCAGTCAGTCTGGCACTGACTCGAAGAATTGCGCGGTATCCGCCTCGATCATTCTACAAATCTCCACTTCATCGTTAACAAAGGGTTCAAGGCGCTAGAGCGCCCGATTTGATTCCTCCATCGCTCGTACCACCCTCGGCGGGGACCGCTTGATGAAATCGCTGATCGCCTCGGCTCCGAGCGGCCGTCCTAGGTAATTACCTTGCAGGCAATCGCAATGTTCCTTGATCAGCCACCGTGCCTGTGCCGATGTTTCGACTCCCTCCGCAGTGACATTTATCCCTAGGCCGTGCGCCAGATTCATGATGGATCGCACGATCGTTTGGCTTTTGAGGTCGGTCTCCAGGTCCGCAATAAAGTACTGATCGATCTTCAAAGTATCGAAGGGAAAGTTCTTAAGATAGCTTAACGATGAGTAGTATGTTCCAAAATCGTCGAGCGAAATTCGTATTCCCAGGACGTTCAGGGTATTCAACGTATCGATATTGTCGATCGTCTTCTCAAGTAGGACCGTCTCCGTTATCTCAAGTTCAAGTCTGTCGGCCTCGATTCCAACTGCGTCGATGATCTGGGCGACGGTGTCCGTCAGCGAACCGCTAAGGAACTGAGCTGGTGACAGGTTCACTGCGACTGTCAGCGAGGAAGGCCACGTCAACGCCTGGCGACAGGCTTGCTCGAGCACCCATCGTCCAATCTCGTCCATCAGACCGTCGGCTTCGGCGATCGGTATGAACACGTTAGGTGGAATGATTCCGACCTCAGGGTGCCGCCACCGCAGCAGCGCTTCGAAACCGATCACCGACGAGGGAGGCCGAATGAGCGGCTGATACTCCAGATAAAGCTCGCCCCGCTCCAGCGCGGTTCGAAGGCTGCGCCTCAGATTCTCGCGTTGCTCAAGCAAGAGCAGCATCGAACGGTTGAATGTTCGAGCGCAGCCGCGTCCATCTGTCTTGGCCGCGTAAAGGGCAATGTCAGCGGCTTTCATCAACTGTTCGCCATCGGTCCCGTGCTCCGGCCCGAAAGCAATTCCGATACTCGAGCCGACGAAGACGGGAATGCCGTTGATGACGAACGGGTTCTTGAACGCGTCGACCAGCGATCCGGCGAGGCGCTCAGCTTCTGCTGGCTGCTCCTTTCCCAATTGGATGACAGCGAACTCATCGCCGGCATACCGGTACGCGGATTCGCCGTCCTGCAGCGCGCCGCGGATACGACCCGCCGCGAGCTGAAGAAGCGTATCGCCTGCTCCATGACCGAGCGTGTCGTTGACCGCTTTGAAATCGTCAAGGTCGATCTGCAGCAGGGCGGCTTTCGGCTTTGGTTCGCCGAGGGCCGCCAGTGCTTGCTGCAGCCGCTCGCCGAATCGCCGCCGATTCTGCAGTCCGGTCAACACATCGTGCGTCGCCTGATGGAGCAGAATTACATGCTCTTGCTCCTCCGCTACGCTCCGCCCACCGCGCTCCCTTGATTCGATGATTCCCACACCATTTGCAGTGGAGAAAACGAAAGCGGAGCGCGGCGCTTCGCCCGATGATCGCGGCAAATCGATGCTTGCCGGCGGGCCGCCGTGGAACACACGAAGAAATTCGTCGCGATATCTCGCATCGAGGAAGCTCGGGTAGATCTCCCAAACGGAGGCACCCGGCGCCACCGCGCCTCCGTACACGCCTTTGAGCTTGGTTGCGTAGTGGGTCAGACAGAAGTCGCGGTCATAGAACGACAAAAGTTCGGCCGTGTTCGCCAAAAGGTCAGCGAGAAGCGCTTCGCCGGGACGTAGAACATCGCTTGAGGAAGGCCCCTCACTCCCCTTGCCGACGCCTGATGCCTCTGGGTGCAAGAGCCACCTCCATAGGCGGTGCGAATCCACGTCCCCCATTCCAGAAATAGCATAACTGGCAAGCTTGGCAAATTTTTCAATGCGCAGTCTTAACAAGTGCCGCATGCGGCGTAGTTGCAATGTGTGCTCCGCTGTGATTGGCAGCGACAACGATGAACAATCGCAGTTGGTTATTAAATCGGGAATTGTTGCGAATTGGCTATATGATTGATGGCGTGGTGGACGCGACACGAAATATTCTGGTCCATGAGGCGGCGTGGTCTTCCCCTGTTTTGAGCCCGCCCCATCTCAACCACCGCCGATCTTGTACTCAGCTTCCGAGCGCTTTGAGCCAACCTTCAAAGGAAGACGCCTTCTCGTGTTCAGCAAGCGAAACAGAGTGGGCGGGGCGCGGTAACACCACAGTACTGCGGCCTTCGCGGGGGCTGTAACCGAATTCCTTGCTGAATGCTCGGCTGAAATTAGCCGCTGAACTAAACCCGAAGGCCTCAGCAATATCGACAATTCGCCGGCTGTCCGCCGGATCGCTAAGCGCAACATGGGCTGCCAGAAGTCGGCGACTTTGTATGTAATGGAGAACACCACCGCTCGGTTCGAACAATTGATAGAGACGAGAGCGCGATACGCCGAGCGCCCGGCACATTGAATCCGGTGCCAGATGAGCCGCATCCAGATTGTTTTGGACGTATCGACGCGCTCGCTCCATCAGCGCGACACTCGCCAATTGTTCGGCGGCCGCGGCATGTTCCGCCGGAGGCGCGAGGCAGGCAATGATCATGCTGCGTGTTGCGTGTACGATGCGGGGCAGATCTTCAGCCGTGAGACTGCGCAGTCTTGCTTCGATGCTGTTGACGTAGTCGACAAAGAGGTTGGCAAAGTTGCCGGACATAATTGAATTGTTCTTTGCGTCGAGGGTTGACGCCGCATCAGAGAACAAATCACGCGGCAGATAGAGAAAGAGGCTTTCCGAGTCCGTTACCCTCCCGCGAAACGGGTAGCCAAGCGATCTGATCTCCAACTTGCCCGGCTGGTTTTCTGCAACGCGGCGATCGACCTCCGTCCACGACCGGCCAGTTCGTGGCAAGACGATATACCAGTGATCGATCGAACTGGATCGGAGCTTCGCGGCGGAACGCAAGTAGCTATGTGCCGGCGCGCGCTGTTGAACAATCAGCATGCCACCGAGATTCCAGGCTGTGTGGTCGGCGGGAAAACCATCGTTCAGCGATTTGTCATCCGGCAACCTGACCTCGACAAGCGGCGCCATTTGCGCTTGCCAAGCGGCGAATTGATCCCCTGGCGCCAGTTCGAGCGTTGAAAAGGGCAGAGGTTCGAGCGCCGGCGCGAGTGATGGAGCGGCCTCATTGCGGGGTTGACCTTCGCGCGACCAACGACGTCGATCACGGTCCCGCGGCTGCCTCGCAGGAGCCTCGTCTTGCCTCTTAGTGTCCATCGCGTGGTGCCATATCCGAATCGGGTATGCCCATGCCCCTCTCAATCATGTGGTGTATTTCAGGCATCTGGCAAGGCTGGCGGAACTCGAGTCGACCGAAACGGCGATCACGCTGGATTACAGTAAGAAATGCATTCCGAGATAAGTTTCTGGATGCGAAGATAACGACACTCTTCAACCTGATGCGTATAGAATCTAGCACCGTGAAATAGTAGTTGAGGATGTCACCGAAATGAGCACAAAGCTAAACAGCGAAGCTCGTCGCAAGATAATTCTTGATGGATACCGTGACAACGGGCCGTTGAAAGTTATTGCGGTAAAGATCGGATGCTCGCTGGCGAGTTTGAAAATCACCGCCAGCAAACTCGGATGTACACGAACTCCTAAAGAAGCGGCGGAATTTCGGCGCGGACTTCACGTCCGGAAGTACGCGCTGAGTTTGGAACTATTAACAGAGAAAGCATTAGGCAGCAGGTAAACTGATTCCAATACACTGTGAGCGATATTATCGCTTAAGCATCCCATCGCGTCTCCGGTTCATCAGCAAAAAGCCCGCCGCAAAGCATGGGGGCGGGCCTGAAAGGTTTGCACAGATGCTGCGTCGGCGTTTCAATCCCACCTGCCTGAGCCCTCACGATCTGGCTATTTGCGAACGCGTGTTCGATCAGGTCTGCTCGGATGAGAATTTCGACCCTTTGGACCCGGACACCGAAATCTTGGCGGTGATGGTTGTGGCCATTTTTCGAAATGCTCACACCAGCGAGCGCGAACTGCTGGAGGCGGTCAGGTCTCGTCGGCAAAAGGCTGCGGCAACCGGACATTAGTATATGTCGCCCAAAAGTGCGCGCGTCGCATGAATCCGTTCAGTCGCGACGCGCTTGTCTTATCACATTATTTGCCGAAGAGGCGAGACGGGGCGAGGGCGCTGGAATTCACCATCCTTACGTCTGCGCGAAGTGGAGAGGCGAGAGGGGCGGTCTGGTCGGAAATCGATCTGGACGGAAGCTATGGTCGCTTCCTGCGGCCCGCAGGAAGTCAGGTAAGGCGCACCGCGTGCCATTATCAGATCGTGCCGTCGAAATACTGCGCGACATGAAGAACAAACACATTTCCGATTTTGTATTTCCGGCCAGCGTCCGCGCTCGCCGCTTAGCGACATGACTCTCGCCAAGCATTGAAAACGGCAGGCGGCGGCGACTTCACAGTTCATGGAATGCGCAGCGCGTTGCGAGATTGGGTGTGTGAGGAAACGGACTATCAGACCGAAGTTGCCGAGGCAGCAACTTGCGCACGCTACTGGCACCGCAGCCGAGCGCCTACCGGCGAGGCGACGCCTAGGATAAGCGGCGCAAGATGATGGCGGATTGGGCAGCATATTGTGCCAGCTCCGCATTATAGCATGCCAAACTGCTCATTTAGCCACTGAATCTTATGTCACCCGTAGCAGCAACCTAGTGCTGACGTGCGGCCCGTTGGTCGCCTGCAGGATGGCCAGACCAGCATCCCGCCGCTCCCATGTGGACGATGACGAAACCTCCCAGCTCTTTCAAATCAGCAGTTGAACCGCGTCCGAATCTGTCGGGCTGCGAGGAGGAACCATGAACGATAACTCGCCTACACTTGTGTCCTTGAATGACGCCGCGAAGATGACGAGCATGAGTCGAACGATGGTCAACAGATATCGCGCCGAAGGCCGGTTTCCGGTTGCAGTCTCACTCGGCGACCGCCGCGTCGCCTTTGTTCACTCAGAGCTCTCCGACTGGATTGCAGCGAAGATCGCGGCGAGGGCGGCTTAACCCGCTGTCTTCAAAACCACCGCGGATCCAACCGCGGCAACTTCAAAAAGGGAACCACCAACTTGCACATATTGTCAATTAGACCGGAGCCGCCTGGCGCCGGGGGCGTCATCGCGCGCTATGATATTTCGCTAACCGATGCCTGCCGATTGTACGGCATGAAGCTTGTTGAGAAGCCCGACGGCCGACGCATGACGTACGGGCCGCAATCAGGCGGCCTGCACGTCGCGACCTTGGCACCAGCATTCGCAGAAGAAATCACGTGCGCCGCTGGCGTAGCCCTTGGAGGCTTGAACGCCCATGAGGATCTCAGATACCATACGCTCATCACGACGAGTTCCCGATCACTTGGGCGACTTGGCTATCGAATGCCGGCATTGTTGTGGCGTGACGTTCGACTCCGCAACCTTCGCCGTCGAGGCCGCCGTTCGAGGTGAGGGCGTCGTTTTGGGTCGAACCATGCTGGTCGCGGCTGACCTTGCCGCCGGCACACTTGTACGTCCCTTTGAACTCGCCCTCGAGGCCTCGTCAAAATACTTCATCGTCTACCCGCCCCGCGCCATTGCCCAGCGGAAAGTCAAAGCGTTTCGGGATTGGCTGTTTGCTGGGATGGATCCAAACGACGGCCCTTATGGCAAGACTGAGATGCGCCCAAGAAGAGCCACCAGTTCCGCCTGACGTTTCGTTTCGGTCTTGGCGAATAGCGAGGCAAGCTGGGAGCGGATCGTGGTGCGGCTGAGGCGCCAACTGCGGGCGATCTCCAAAGGCGCATCGCCCTGAGCCAAGCGCAACGCGAGGTGCGTTTCCGCGCCCGTCAAGCCAAACATCTTTTGCAGTGTCTGAGGATTTGGCCCCGACCTGTTCTCGCGGTCCAGTAACGCCACAATGCTCGTTTCGTCAGGAGCGATAAACCCGTTCTCGTTCAATATCACCGGCCTGTCGGCGCTGCTGCGGATCACCACCCATGATAGTGAGCCCGGCAGGAAATGGGCCGGAACATTCGCGATCAGCCGCCTCAAGGCCACTGAAAGGCCGCTGGCCGTATCGGCTACTTCGCCCTGGCGCTCCAGAGTGGTTTGAGCGGCTGCGTTCCATTCGACCACTTTCCTCTCGCGGTTCAGCACGAGATAGCCGCAGCCGATGCGATCAAGCATGCCGGTTATGGATTCCAGACTGCGTGCTCTTGGCTCCCCGACCCCTGCGCCCAGTCGATCTGATGCACGATCTGAATAGGCATAATAGGGCCGCTTCGTATGGGCCTCGCGGTCATACTTGATCCTCATCACAATGGATCGGTTGCCCGCTGCAGCTTCAGTGTGTCTATCGATCAGAGTCATTTTCTACCCCTACCCAAAGTTTCACCAGCCTGAAGCAAGTTATTCGGGATTTACAGAAAGTCGTTAAGCGACAATATCGTTTCAGATGGTGTTGTAACAAGTTACTCGGTACCTGATGATTTCACCGTTAAGACCCCAAAGTTTGCACGCAATCGCGACATTTATACTATTATGGATCATTAACTGGTGGCAATCTTCCCATTTATGTTCCGGGATATGAAAGCCACGCCGAAATTCGGCCGCCTCCTTCGGGGTTCGAGTGCAACCGAATTTACTGGTGCGTTAAACTCGCCAGTGAGCATCCGATCGTGGCCGCAAAATGTTTCAACGGTTCGTTATTAACGTATCCAGCTAGCATTACCTTGCGACGGGCTGCGCTTTTGAGCTTTGGGTTATTTCATGGACATCCTCAACGACGCTTTCACAATGCGCGATTCTATACGCACCAAGTTTAAGATTGTCGTTAGCTTCGCATCCAGAAACTTGTCGCGGGATGCATTTCTTAAGATTTCTTCATACCGCCAAGCTGCCGATAGTATTCCTGCTCACCTATTTTAGCGTTCCGTCGAACGACTGGCCACCGCCCAGCCGAGGATCGCACCTTCGACCGTCTGGAGGTGCCGACAACGCGGACGCCGTGCCGCGGCTCCCGAGTGCCGCCCCCTGGCTATGCACAGGCTTCAGGTATCTGCTGCCATGCGGTTTCTTCGGCCCTTGTCCAGCCGCGGCTTGTCCCTGAGCCATGCGAAACTACCTGGCCGTTCGGACTGCTCACTCTCCGATGCGACGTCCTTCTCGCGTCAAAGCCAGACGGCAAAGATTGACGGCCCTTGGCAAATGGAAGACAGTCCTTAAGCTGCAACTAATATCGTGGCGGCTCCGGGCCAATGCCCGGCGCCAATCGAATAACGTCCGAAGATCTGAGCGCAGCGCTTTTTCTGGCATGCGAAATGTTCGTCGTGAGGCGGGGCCATGAAGTCCGACCAGGAATTATTCGCGAAAGGTCTCGCAACATACCAGAAGGTTGTCGCGGCGAATTACATGGCGCACAGCGAGGTCTACGAAATGCTGCGCCAAGTTCTGCTAGATGAGGCTTCCGACGGCTTCGTGTTCGCCGATCTGGCCTGCGGCACCGCTCCTGGTTCGGCAGCCGCACTGGCCGGCAACAACGTCGCACGCTACATCGGCATCGACATATCCCAACCGTCGCTCGACGTGGCGAAGGAAGCGCTTGCCCCTCTCACCTGTCCGGTCGAACTGCGTTGCGGGGATTTCGTCGTGGCGATCGATTCCTGGAAGGGCCCGCTCGACGTGGTTTGGATTGGCCAGTCCCTGCACCACCTCCTTGCGCAGGATAAGGTGGCCCTTATGCGCAAAATCCACAGCCTGCTGCCACCAGGTGGTCTTTTCTTGATCTGGGAGCCGACGTGCCTCGAGGGCGAGGACCGCGAGGGATGGATGAAGCGATTTCATCATATGCGGCCGGATTGGGCAGCGATCTCCGACGAGGAGTTCGCCGCCTTCGAGAGCCACAGTCGAACGTCCGACTATGCCGAGACGGCCGCGACTTGGATTGGCATGGCCCGGGATGCTGGCTTCAGCACTGCGAACGAACTCATGACGGTGCCGAACAAACTGGCACGCGTCTACCGTTTCCGTCACTAGTTTCGACAAAACCGGTGCATTTGGACCTCGGCATTGCAGCACTTGAAGGCGAGTTCCGTTCCTCGAGGTCCGGAATTGAGCGCATGGAGGATCGGTGATGATTGAAACGGATCACCTGACCAGTCGCCCGACTATGTCCCCTTCGTGACCCAAACCGGTCATTGCCGCTGCACGGCGGCAACGTCGCTAGAAGGATAGGGAGCGGACCTTCAGGTCAGACGCATTGCATCGCCAGTGCAACAGCCAGATAATCTTCGCCTTGCGCCGAGCTGATGAAATGGAATGGGCTGTGGGTGCGTCCCTTTACGAGCCGGTGAACGTCTACAAACCTCAGGGACCCTATATTGGTGTCGTTGACGGTCCGTTTGAGTATCTGACGGTAGCAGGAACAAAACTTCCGCTGCCATTCACCACTCGGATGACGGTGGTGCGCCTATCGAACGGCGATCTGTTCCTTCATTCGCCCATTAAGTTTGCTTTGACGGTGGCCAAAGAGTTACGGAACTTGGGCAGAATTCGCCATCTCGTTTCACCCAACCAGTTTCACTACGCTCATATCGGTGAGTGGTCGAAGGCTTTCCCTGAGGCAATAACATGGGCATCGCCCAGAGTCCGGCAAAGAGCACGCGCACGGCACGCGGATGTGACGTTCGCACGAGATTTGGAGGCCGATCCTCCGGAGGAGTGGCGGCGGGACATGGATCAGACACTGTTTCCCGGTGGCTACTTCAAAGAGTTCATATTCTTCCACCAAGCTTCAAAGACGCTGATCCTTACAGACACGATCATCAATCTCGAATTGGACATGATCGATGAGCCTTGGCGCACGATGGCCAAGCTGACTCGGATGGCTCACCCGCACGGGCGGACCTTCTTTGGCATGCGGCTGCCAATTCTCTTCAATCGGCGGAAAGCACAGGCAGTAATATGCAAACTCCAGTCGTGGCAGCCGCGGCGGGTGATTCTCAGTCACGGCCGCTGCTTTGATGCGAATGAGGACGAGATTGTCCGTAGAATATTCGGAAAGTCGGGTTGGTGACGCAGTGGCTTTGGGAGGCCAAATGTCCATTTTGGGTCGGCTCCGGCGCTCGGCCTCGATCGCTTCAACGACCGCTCCTGGCGATGCCTGCTCGTCCCGCTCGACGAGACAGACGGCAGAGAACCACCCAACCAAGCCGTTTGACCCGCACTGGCGGCTGCTGAGTAGGCGAAGTCCGCATCGCCTCGATCGCGCCAAGAGCGGACATGCGCCTTAGTCTTTCGTGAGAGGCAGCCGCCCAGTGTCATGACTAGCTCTAGGGGTGCGACCAGGCGCCTACTTCCGAACGGCTCACGATGACGCTACCCGCCTCAATTTCGCGCTGCATCCGCTGTCCCAAAGTTTCAATATCGACCTCAGCGGCCGTCGCAACGCCCCGGCTCTGGATATCCGGCAGCATCGTGACAATGAGTTCGGCGGTCTGGTGTGACCAGTCGAAGCCGCCATTGGTTCCCCCAACAACCGCCTCCATACGCATTGAGGGCGCGGTCAATCCAGCCGCGCGGAATGCCGCATCGAGCTTGATACCCATATTGGTCTCGATACCGCTGCGCCGGAACGTCTCGACGATCCATCGACAGCATTGGTCGTAGGTCGGCGCCGGCGGGCTGGATCGACAGCCGTCCCAATCCGGCTCATGGAAGACGATGGTCCCTCCAGGCCGGAGATGACGAGCGACGCCACGCAGCATGGCCACAGGATCGGCTTGAAACATCAAAATGTAGCGGCCGATCACGGCGTCGAACGGTCGGTCGAACGAGAGTGCCGCGGGATCGCCTTCACGGAAGCTGACGTTCTGGATCGGATGCGCCGCCGCACGCCGCTCCGCCGCCGCCAAGGCCGCTGGAGCCCGATCTGCGCCGATGACCTGACCTTCGCTGCCAACCATCTCGGAAACCAGGAATGTAACATCACCCGCGCCACAGCCCACGTCGAGCACGCGCATCCCGGGGCTCATGCCCGCAGAGAGCAAGATTCTTCGCGTGATCGGGTTAATGATGTCCGCCTGATGGCTGAGACGCCTGATCTCGCGATCGGAATGGACGAGAATATACGGGACGTGAACGTCGGCACCAGCGCCACCGGCGACTTCCATGGCCTGCCTCCCCTCATACGACTGTTCCCCAAATGGGGCATCGTGCTGGTCGACGATTATGCGCCGATGCGGCAGCCAGTCAACGAGACTCGCTGTCCACCTCAGCGCGAATGTCGCTTCAGGGTCACGACCCCCGGTTCCGCTAAAGGTCAGCTTTCGGGCCGCCAAATCGCCCCGGGAAGGATCGGTTCGGGTCATCGGCGTGAATTCGCCCTCGACGAACGAACTTCCGCTCGGGGTCGACTCAAGCCGTAGCGCGAAGGTCAGGTTTGGAGAAGCGCCGGGAATGGCAGCTCCTGGCGCTCCTTGCCCGTTCGGGTGGACAAAACAAACAGCCGCTGTCCACCTCTGAGCGGCAGTTTAGTTGGGTGCCAAGCGTTAGAGTTTGGCAGGAAGCGGCCGGCTTTGCGACCGCCACGCCGACCTCGGTCGATCAGCCCGCGCAGTTTCTGGAACAGGTTCGGTAGCCGGTGGACCTCGTCGAGGATAACCAGCTTGTCCTGATGCTCGGCCAAATAAAGCTCCGGCTCGGCAAGCCGTGCGCGGTCGGCGTCCGACTCGAGGTCAAGGTAGATCGAAGGACGCCGTTCGGCTATTTCCGGCGCCAGGGTTGTCTGCCGACCTGAAGCGGCCCGAGCAGCGCAACAGCGGGCATGCTGTCCAGCGTCTCGGTGAGTTCTATGCTGATGCGGAGTCCGATTATCCTTGCAATTATGGAGTATAGTTCCAGTTTTGCAAGGAAAGCGGCAGCCCAGCCGTGCAAGACGCGCAGAGGCAAGGGCGTTAAAAGCGCCGACGCCTTAGTTGTGAGATTGGCCCGGAACCGATCCCGCCGATGCTGACCCGGTTCATCACAATAAACAGAGCATTCGCCAAGGCACGACGGACTCTGAAACCGGGTTGATTGTCCGGCCAGGACGGTCGGATAACTGTCAGGACGAATACCGATCGCGCAGGAACGCGACGAAGATCGGTAAGGCAGGATTGGCGTTGTCGGATCGCCAACGGGCTAAACTGGAGATCTGAATTGGTTCGCCCCCGATCCGCAGCTTACGACACATCGCATCTTTAAGAACCCTGTCGGTATCTCGGTCGTGGATCAGAGCGACTACAGAGCCCGTTTCCGACGAGGCGCAAAAGATGCCTGCACTGACGTGATGTTCGAGGATTGGAGGACGCTGCACGCTGCGTCCAACAGCGTCGGCGAGCAGAAATGCTTCGCCCCTGCGTACCAGCAGCGTTTCCTGGTGCAACTCGTGCCACTCGATCACGGAACGGCTGGCGAGAGAATGATTTGAAGCAAGAACGACAGCCAGAGTGTCTTTCCACAGCGTCAATTCGAACGCGCCGCCGGTAAACCGGGAGGAGGAGGTCACGACCACGTCGACCTGGGTGGCACCCAGAGCAGCCTCAGGCGAAGGGTAAGGACTCTCTGTCAAGCTGACGGTCACATTGGGATGAGATTGCCCGAACTCGATGATTGCATCCAAGGCCCGCCCGGCGCGGATGATCCCGTTGGAACCGATGGAAAGCTTTTGTTGGTCATCTCTGGTGCCGGACCTGGCCAGAGTGAGCGTGTTGTCGAGCTCGAGCAGCACGGAGCGCAGACGCTCCAGGAAGCGCTCGCCGGCCGGGGTTGGGCCGACGCCGCGGGCATGGCGATGAAATATCCTCGTACCCACCGCGTATTCCAGATCGCGGATGCGCCTGCTGAGCGCGGAGTGATCGATCCCTGTGCGTCGCGAGGCGCGAAGGAAGCTGCCCTCCTCCGCGACCACAAGTGCATAATTGAGGGTCGCAAGTTGGATGGAGCTCCGCATCTCTGCTCAAAGTCAAGTTGGCGACAAAACGCGTTTGAGCGCTTTTGGCCGCTGCGGGCTATCGCCAAATCTCACTATTGACACAGGGTGAGCAGTCCAACCCTCCTTACAAGAACAATAATGAAGACACGTGCATGGCGCGCTCGTTTTGGACGGTTGTCCGCATGGCCAACCGCGCTCGGTGAGTGCTGCTGTGTCTAGTCCATTATTGGGCGCCCCAATTGGTGGGGTCGATCTTGCCCGTATCTTTGCATGATGCGCTTGCCTTGCCACTACCAAGATTTGGCGAGTGACAGCATGGATCAGTCATAAGCATCATCTGTCAATTCCAGGTGAGGAGATGACGTGGTGACAAAGACGGGGATGACGAGATCTGGCCATCGGACAAGCTCGGACAACAACGAGGCTATCAGGCTGCCTCTGGCGGTAGGAGTCGGACGAGCGCACGCCCATCATGGGGAATTCCTCCAAGGCGTCTTTGAAGGGGAAAACGGAAGGCTTTGTCGCGGACTCGTAACCCTGCCGCTCACGTCGCAAGAGTCGCTAGCGACTTTCTGGCCGCATGAACAAACTGGGATTCGACCGCGGCCTGCAAACCGGACCAAAGCGGCTCGCGCGGCGGCCCTCACGCTCGCGCATATCGGAATAGCTGAAGGAGGTGGAGAACTTACGATCGAAAGCCCTATTATGATAGGGCATGGCTACGGTTCCTCGACCGCAGACGTCATTGCTGCGATTCGTGCGGTGGCAGCTGCAGCGGGCCTCACGCTGCGCCAGTCCACGATTGCGCGACTGGCGGTGGCCGCGGAAGGCGCAAGCGATGCCATTGCCTACGGCGACCAACCCCTTCTCTTCGCCCACCGGGAAGGCCGTACGATCGAACACTTCGGTGGCGAATTTCCGCCCCTTCTCTTGGTAGGTTTCAGGGACGGCAGTGCCCGGCCGATCGATACGCTAACCATGCCGCGGGCACGCTACGATGGTGAGGAAATCGGGCTGTTCCGTGTTCTGCGGGGACTGGCGAACCGCTCCATCCGGCAACAAGATCCCCGCCTGCTTGGACGTGTCGCAACCATCAGCGCCAGTATCAGTCAGAGGCATCTGCCGAAGGCATCCTTCAATACCGTTTTGGATATAGCACGGGCGCATGACGCGTGCGGTGTGCAGGTGGCGCATAGCGGAACATTGATCGGCATCCTTCTGGACGCGGCTGCGCCCAGGGCGGCCATGCGCGCTGCTGAGTTGGCAAGGCAGGTGAGCGGCGCAGGCCTCCAAGGCGTCCATACGTTTGCCCTTAATGCCGAAACGGGGCCAATCCAGTGAGCGCGGCGCAAGACTATTTACGCGCCTATGAAACGCCGCGTTTTGCCCAACTCGCACCTAACCTCAACGCCGCCTGCTTTTCCCTCATGAAGCTGATCCCCGCCCGGTTCATGGTCGATCAGGCGGAAGCATCAGGACGCCTCAGGCAGGAAGGTCACATCATCGAAACGACGTCGGGCACATTCGGCCTAGCCATCGCAATGCTAGCTGCGGTTCGTGGCTACGCGCTTACACTTGTCACCGCCTCCAGCCTCATCGACCTGAAACTCAGGCGGCGACTGGAACAACTTGGTGCCAAAGTCATGGCCATCGACGATCCTCAAGGAGACGGCAATCAGCGCGGTCGGCTCCAGTATCTTCAGCAGACCCTGCAAGATAGCCCGGGCACGTATTGGCCTCGACAATACGACAGTCCGGAAAACCGCCTTGCCTACGCGCGCCTGGCCGACCTCGTTGTCCGATCATTCGGCCGTATCGATTGCCTCGTCGGCTGCGTGGGCACTGGGGGATCGCTTTGTGGAACCGGAGGCTTCCTTCGTGAGCTCTTTCCTGATCTCAGGATGATTGCTGTCGATACCCACAGAAGCATGCTCTTTGGCCAGCCTGTCGGACGTCGCATGCTGCGCGGGCTCGGCAACAGTGTTTTGCCGGAAAATGTTCGTCATGAGATGATCGACGATATTCATTGGGTGGGCGCACTGCCGGCTTACGCAATGGCGCATGGACTGTTTCGTGATCACGGGCTGTTCATGGGGCCGACCAGCGGCGCCGCAGCCTTGGTCGGCGCCTGGTTCGCCACGCAAAATCCGGAAGCCTCCACCGTCGTGATAATGCCAGATGAAGGGCATCGTCATTCCGATACAGTCTACAACTCCGACTGGCTCGCCGGTTTGAAGGATTGGCCAATCTCAATTCCTCTTGAACCAACTGTTCTCACGCAAATTCGTCCGGCCGAAGAGACGGCGTGGACGAGATTCCCTTGGAACCGCAGAACTTTAAACGCCGTCCTCGCAGAGATGGATGGCTGGTTCCCTACGCAGTGACAGTTCCGAATTCAGGCAAGGCGACAAACCACATCGACCAGGGTCAGACAGGGTGCATGACCCGGTGAAGAAAATCCCTAGTGCGTTCGTGTTTGGGATATCGAAGGAGCTCCTTAGCCGGGCCTTGCTCAACGATCCGGCCGCCGTCGAGAAAGAGGACGCTATCGGAACCTCTCGCGCGAACTGAATTTCGTGCGTAACCACGAGCATGGTCATGTTCTCGTCTGCGAGCGCGCGCATGACCTGCAGGACCTCGCCGACCGTTTCCGGGTCAAGTGCGGAGGTGGGTTCGTCGAAAAGAATGGCCTGTGGGCGCATCGCCAGGGCGCGGGCGATGGCCACGCGCTGCTGTTGGCCGCCCGACAATGAGGCGGGATAGGCATTCGTCTTGTCGGCTAAGCCGACGCGATTGAGCAATGCCATGGCCCGCTCGCGGACCTGGTTCCTATTTTCCTTCAGCACGTAGAGCGGCCCTTCCATGACGTTTTCCAGGGCGGTGCGGTGCGGAAACAGGTTGAAGCGTTGGAAAACCATGGAAACGCGGCTGCAGATGGCGTGAACCTGGGGCGAGGCGGCATCCACCACCGTCCCGTCGATGCTGATGCGACCGCGCTGATAGGTTTCAAGCCCGTTCACACATCGTAGAAGCGTCGATTTGCCGGAACCCGAGGGCCCGATCAGACATACGACCTGTCCCTTGGCGATCTCGGCGTTGATTCCCTTGAGGACTTCATGGGCGCCGAAGGACTTGTGCACGTCGTCGAAAGTGATCATCCCGCCGCCCAAGATAGCTCTCGACTCTGTGCATAAACAGGTTCAGCGGAACCGTCAGGCACAGGTAAAGCAGTGCCACCAAGGTAAAAACTGTCATGTTGTCGAATGTGGACGACGCAAGCATCTTACCCTGCATGGTCAACTCCTGAACCGAAATCACCGATACAAGCGAGGAATCCTTCAGCAGCATGATCATGTTGTTGGCGTAAGGCGGCAGGATAATCTTGATTGCCTGCGGCAGCACGACGCGGCGCATCATCAACGGACGCTCCATCCCGATCGATTTTGCCGCTTCGACCTGACCCTTGTCGACCGCCTCGATGCCCGCGCGGAAGGTTTCCCCGAGATAGCAGGAGTGAGCCAGGCCCAGCCCGATCGTGCCGGCCTGGAGCGCAGTCAGGTTGATGCCGATCTCGGGCGCGACAAAGTAGATATAAAAGAGAACCACCAGCAGTGGTATGCCGCGCACGAAGTCGACAAGGAGCCGCGTCGGCACGCTGACACAGCGTATCCCCGATGTCCTGAACAGCGCCAAGACAAGGCCGAGCGCCGTCGCAAGACACAGCGCAAGAAAGGTTATCACGACGGTCAGCCAAACGCCTTGAAGAAGAAGCGGTAGATATTCCGTTGCGTGGGCGATGAAATTGGTCATGGCCGGCTTCCTCTTGGCACGTTCCCCGGCTCTCACAGCCGGTCATTGCGATGCGATCCTATGGTCCTGCCAGCCGACGCTTGTTTCGAGCTCAATGCGGGATGGCTTCAGAGGCCATATTTGGCGAATATTCGGCTTAATTCGCCGCTTTCCTTCAGCTTGGTGATTGAGGCATTCACCTTTTCGAGAAGCAGCGGATTTTCCTTGGCGACCGCTAACGCGACTTCGCCTTGCTTCATCGGCCGATAGCCGTCGACGAGGCGAACTCCCAGTTCGGGGTTCTTTGAAAGCTGATATGCGACGATCGGGGCGTCACCAAAGCCGGCCTTGATGCGGCCCAGGACCACATCGCGCATCATGTCAGCGATTGAGTCGTAGAGCTTGACTTGACCGAAGACGCCAAGCGCTTCCAGGGCGTCGGCGTAGGTCGAGCCGATCTGCGCCCCCACGGTCTCACCTCTCAGCTCTTCGATCGTGTAGTTCTTGCTGTCGCTGGCAGCAACAAACATCGCCTCGCCATAGGCGTAAACCGGCGTGCTGAAATCGATCACCTGCTTGCGCTTGTCTGTTATGAACATGCTGGCGGAAATCAGATTGATCTTGTCGGTCGTCAATGCCGGGATCAGGGCTGGAAAAGCGTTTACCTGGAAGTCGGCGGTCGTACCAAGGTTCGCGGCAATCGCACTTGCCAGATCGACCATCGCGCCAGTCGGCTTTCGGGTTGCCGTGTCGATAAACGTGAACGGCACCCCGGTTGGCGTGACGCCGACCCTGAGGGTTTCCTCAGCCATCGCCTGAGTTGCCGTCGCGACGCCGAGGGCTGCGAGCCAGCCGATGAGTGTTTTGCGAAGCATGAAAATTCCCCTTTCATCATGTTTGAATCGAGATTCCGCTCGCTAAGCGAGTTGAATTGGCCTCTCGTGAATAGCTTTTGGAAGTCGCAATTCCGTCCAGTGGTGGACGAGATCATCAGTCGATCAGAAGTCGTATCTGTTCATGATCGTCTCTATCTTCTCTTCAGGACATCTTGGCCGCGCGTTGTTCATCAGAGGGCGTGAAATAGTCGCTGTCCTGGGCAAGGTGTTCCCACGCTTCGGCAACTGACCGAAACGATTGTTGTGCTTGGCCCGCGCCGGTCGAACGATCCAAATCCTTGAGGCCGCTCGCCGTCACGATGGCAACGACGCTGTCCGACCGCGCGATCGTGCCCTCGCATCTCAAGGATTCAATAGCTGCAAATGGCGTCACCGAGGCAAGCTCGGCAAACACTCCCTCCGTGGCCGCAAGCTGCTGCTGCATGGCTATCAGGCCGAAATTGCCGACCGGCATCGCCATGCCGCCGGATTCACGCAGCGCGTTGAGCGCCTGAAACGTGCTGCGTGTGGTGCCGATCGAGATGGCAAGCGTGTCGAAACCCGCGGGAACCTCGGCGACCAGATCGGCCTTGCCGGCAAGCGCCTTTGCCAAGGATCCGTGCACTTCCGCCGCCACGAGTCTCGGCAACCGATCGATCCTGCCTTGGCTGAGAAGATGCTTGAATCCCGCCCAGAGCCCGGCAAGCGCGTCGCCATAGCAAACAGGCACGGCGCACCAGTCCGGCACGGCTCCGTGCATCTGTTCGACGATCTCATAAGCCAAGGTCTTGTAGCCCTCGATCCCGACAGGATGACTGCCCACCACGGGGTTGTGAAACGGGGACGTCGCAAACCATCCGAGGCGCTCGGTACCAGCGGCAAGCAATGGCCAGCGATGGGACTTGTCGGCCAGGGATATGACGCTTGCGCCGTATTTGCGGATCTGCGCCAGCATTGCGCCGGCGGTGCCTGAGAATGTGACAACGACGCATTTCAGGCCCGCCCGTGCAGCATAGGCGGCAAGTGAGGCCCCGGCGTTGCCCGACGAAGCAGTCGCCACCACACGTGCGCCACTCAAACGTGCCATGGACACCGCCACGGTCGAGAAGCGGTCCTTGTGGGACCACGTAGGGTTTGCGCCCTCGTCCTTGATAAGAAGCTTGGGGACGCCGAGCTGCTTTCCCAGCCTCTCGGCGCTCAGCAGCGGCGTCAGGCCCTCGCCAAGGGAGATTGCATCGCCGAGCCCACAAGGAAGCGTGTCGGCATAGCGCCATAGCGAGGGCAGCGCGGCAACCGCTGCGGAAGCGGCCGACCTAGCTCCGGATGGATCGTAGACGACCTTAAGATTGGCTGGCGCTTCGGCGCAGCATATCGGGCAGCCGCGTGAGTCGATTTTGGTATCGATCGGGAACAAGGCGCCGCATCGAATACAGGAAAAACCTGCCGCGCGGCTCATAACGGAACCCGGGTGATTGCATCGTGCGTCTGCGTCAGCCGCTCCACTCCGCGCCGGCGAACAACCACCATGTCCTCCACCTGGAGTCCCCAGCGGCCGATTTCGTAGTAGGGGGTCTCCACGCACAGCACCATTCCTTCTTCAAGGACGTCTGTACTGCGCGCCGAGAGCGTCGGCGCATCGTAACCATCAAGGCCGATGCCATGGCCGACGTGATCGCGCTCGTAGTGGGCAATTCCTTCGCTCTGAACCACACGCACCACCGTCTCGAAGAGCTGTGCTGCCGGCATGCCGGGCCGGATAATATCGCAGGCATGCTGAACGCCGCGCAGCAGCGCCTGCTGTAGCCGATGCGCCTGCGGCGGCGGCTCGCCCAGCGTGGCGATGCGGGCAATGTCGGCGCGGTAGTGCCGAAACCGGCCACCGACGTCGAAGCGGATGATTTCTCCAGCGCCCAACTTGCGGTCGGACGGCTGGACGTTGATGAGCGCGCTGCGCTCGCCAAAGCCGATGCATCCCAGTACGGGCAGGGCGCCTTCCTCGACCGTCCTGACGTGAAAAGCGCGCGCCAGATCGGCTTCGGTGGCGCCTTCCTGAGCAAGGGCGAGGGCGGCTTGAATGGAGCGTTCGGCAATCTGGGCAACCTGGCCGAGCCGTTCGATTTCATCTGCCGTCTTTACGGCACGAACCTCGCGAAGCAGCGCCGTCGCTGGTAGGAACGACGCATTGGAAAAATGGGCTCTGAGGGTTTCCTGGTATCCTGGCGCGAGCCCCGCCTCGTCTATGCCGATCCGCGCGCGGCCGAGCCGGGCTTCTTCCAATGCCGCGATCAAAGCCGCAATTGCATCGCCATGCCTCGGCAGGTCGCGAAGCTGGAGGTGTCGTTCATTGGCGCGGTCCACGGTGGTCGAGGAACCGACATCGGCGTAAAAGTCGCCGTAGCGCCGCACCTTGCTAACCCAGACTTCCTGATCGGCAATGAGGTCGAGCGTGCTGGTGCTGGTGATGATTTCAGGCGTGCCCTTGTCCGGAGCCGGCCACATTACATAAGTCTGCGGACCACGACGAATCCATTGCGGCAGAGCCCAGAAGCCGCTCATATAGGTCACGTTTTCCGGTGTCGTGGCTATAACGGCATCAAGCCCGGCTGCCGACATGCATTGTTGCAGGCGGGCCTCGTTAAGCAGCATGGTGGGAATCCCGAGCCTGTTTTGCTTCCGGAAAGCCGAGGCCGGCAGAGATGCGCGCCGCAGCCGCCATTACTGCCTCTCCAGTCTCGCCGATCTCCACATGCGGCCCCACAGACCGGGGGTAGGCCACACTTATCGCCGCAATGATCATGCCTGATGCATCGCGAAGCGGTGCGCCGACAGCGATCAACCCGGTAAAGTTCTCGTCCAGGGAGGTTGTGTAGCCGATAGACTCGGAGGCTCTGATCTGAGCGATGAGCTTGTGCGGATCCGTGACGGTGCGTACGGCAACCTGCTCCAGCGGACCCCGTCCGAGAATTCCAACAACTGCATCGCCGCTCAGCTCCATCAGGAGTGCCTTACCCAGCGCGGTGGAGTGCAAGGGGAACATTTCGCCGGGTGACGAGCGAATGACGACCGGACTCTTGCTTTGCACGGTCAGGAGATAAATACCGCGATTGCCCCGCCTGATGCCCAGGAATGCATTGAGGCAACCTTCGGCGGCCAACGCCTGCAGTTCGATTTCTGCCAAACCAACCAGGCGATCTCTGTCCAGGACCTTCCGCGCCAGCGCGAGAACAGAGTGACCGAGCCGGTAGCGCCGCGAGTCTGGCGACTGCTCGACATAGCCCTGCTCTGCCAGGGTGTTCAGAATTCGCTGCACGGCGGGAGCACTCTGCTCAAGCCGGCGGGCGAGTTCGCGCACCCCGACCGCTTCGTCCGCTTCCTTGAGGACATTAAGAACCGCAAGGCCACGTTCCAACGAAAGATTTCCTGTCACTGGCGTTCCTTATTTCGGAATGGCGTTCCGCAATATGATGAGAAAAGCAGCAATGGCGGCGTCTGTCAATGACGAATGTTCACTATAGTGTGTCGTCCTAAAGTGTACGCAGCGACGACCATGCCCTCATGGACCTACGGGTGGTTGTCGGCTTGAACGTACAGAGGATTCGGCGTGCACAAGCCCTCTCTCAGGAGGAACTGTCGTTCCGTTCAGGGTTCACGCGCGCCTACCTGAGTGGTCTGGAGGCCGGCCGGCGCAACCCCACACTTCTGTCGCTTGCAAAGCTTGCCACTGCATTAAGCGTCGACATCGCGGAATTGACCAAACGGCCAGGCAAAGACGCCCCAGCTGTGGTGCAACGTGGGCGACGCAGCAGAAAATCCTGATCCTCCCGCGGCCTCTTAGCCGGTGGATTACGGCGAGTTGCGACGGACGAGCTGCTCCACGTCAACCTGCAATGCCAACGCCAGTACCTCCAAGGTATCGAGGGTCGGTGAGTTCTCCTCCCGCTCGAGCTTGCCGACATAGTTTCGATCAAGGCCGGCAAGGTCCGCGAGCTGTTCCTGCGACAAGCCGGTACCTTGGCGAAGCAACCTCAGATTGCGAGCAAAAACCGACCTAAGCCTCATGCTGCGAGGCAGTCAGAACGCGCCCTTTAGTGCCACCTACTATAGTAGTCAAACGTCATGCCGCATGTTGCGGTCGCGGCCAACTCATTTATTCTTTCTTTGTCTCAGTACATTGAAGGGGCGTGAAATGCCGGCAGTTCATGGGAGCGTCTTACAGCACCAGTTAGCGCAAATCTTTGAAGCAACCGCGCTGATTGATCGTGCAAGCAGCGTCGCCGAAATCATTCGGCAACTGCGCAAGAGCATCGAACGTCATGGCTATGCAGCCTGTCTCGTCACCGAATTGCCACGCCAGGACACCGGATCGCTGGATGGACACATCCTCGTCAACGGTTGGCCGGGGGAATGGTACGACCACTACATGGCTGCCGGGCACTATCGTCATGACCCTTGCGTTGCTTTGTGCCGTGGTGCGATCGGGCCGTTCCTTTGGAGGGACGTCCATCACGGCTTGACGAACGGCAATGCCAGGAGGGTGATGGATGAGGCAAAAGAATTTGGGCTTTGGGACGGGATCTGCATCCCAATCCAGGCTTCATTTGGCAATCCGGCCTGCGTAACGGTTGCCGGACGCGAAATTGATTTGGCGCCGACGGTGCGCTGCACCGTTCATGCGCTTGCGCGCCATGCCTACTCGGCTGCCGAACGACTCGTTGGCAGCTCGCTCGGGCGGCCGAGACAAAAGCTTTCCCAACGGGAGCGTGAAATCCTGCAGTGGGTCGCCGGCGGGAAGACCGCATGGGAGGTTTCCCGAATACTTGGCATTTCGGAAAACACCGTGACGACCCATCTGCGCAACATCAAGCAGAAGCTCAGCACCGCCAACGTCGTGCACGCCATTGTCGAGGCTTATCGCAGGCGCGAAATCGAACTTTGATCCATCCTCAGATCTGGGTATTTCATGGGCAATCGTCGCGTGGTCGGATGGGGTTCCATCTCGAGGAACCGCAATGATTCAGGTCCACGTTGTCGATGCGTCAAACAGCTTTGCGTATCGAGGGGATCTCGACAGTTACTTCCGCCTGCGACATGAAATCTATGTCGATGAACGTGGCTGGCACGAGTTGAGGCGCCCCAACAGTCGCGAGATCGACCCCTTTGATACACCAGAAGCGATTCATCTGCTCGGCATCCAGCCGGGAAGAGGTGTCGTTGCCGGATCCCGCCTGGTGCCGAGCCTCAGTCCGCATCTGATGAGCGAAATCTTTCCGCAACTTGCCGAAGGTGGCGTTCCACGCCGAGCCGATATCTATGAGTGGACGAGATTTTTCGTGGCCCGGGATTTTCGCGAGCCTGGTCGACCCTGCCAGGCCGGCGGCGTGATCTACTGCGGAATTCTGGAATTCTGCATTCAAAGAGGCATAGGCAATCTGACGATCGTCTGTGAGGACTACTGGTTCGACCGCTTGGCATCGATCGGCTGGTGCCCAAAGCAGCTTGGGTCTTCATTCAAGTGCGACGACATGACCATCATCGGCGTGATGGTCGACGTCGGCCCGTCTGCCTTGGCCGCGACGCGACAATTCTACCGCATAACCGACCCCGTGCTTTGGGCCGAAACGCCAATCAAGCGGCTGGCCTGACCGCGGCCGCCGTTGGGCGTTACGCCTCGAACGAACATGCTGCCTGGCAGACAAGTTGGTGGATGCCGGCGATGGTGCATCTACCTGTCAGCCGAAACGCTAATCGCAAAAACGGCCGCTCCAGTCACCACCGGGCGAAATCGGGCTGTTCGAAACCGGAGAATTTAAGCGATGGACTTGCCAACGTTTGGAAAAATCATGTCTCGACCGGCAGCCGGTTCGACCGCTTGATCTGCGCAAGCGCGAAGCTGGACTCGATCGAGGAGACGCCATCGAGCCGCGTCAGCTTTTCCTTCAGGAAGCGCTCATAGGCGTGCAGGTCGCGCACCACCACACGCAGCAGATAGTCGCGCTGGCCAGTCATCAGATAGCAATCGACCACCTCCGGCCAGCGCGCGATTGCCGCGTTGAACCGCTTCAGCTCGTTCTCGCGCTGGCGCTCAAGCTTGATCGAGGCAAACACCGAGATCGGCAGATCGACCATGTCCTGGTCGATCAGAGCGGCATAGCCGGTGATCACGCCCATATCCTCCATCAGCCGGACCCGGCGGGCGCAGGGGGAGGCCGAAAGGCCGACCCGCTCGGCAAGCTGCTGGGCCGTCATCCTGCCATCGACCTGCAGCGCAGCAATGATCTTTCGGTCGATACCGTCTAGTCGAGTTTTTGGCATGGAACGTTACTCCATTGGTCGATATTGCTGAAACCAGCTAACGCAGCTGCCATTCTCATGCAAGTTTAGCGACAATCGGTTCTTGCTCAGCCCTATGATTGCGACGATCGTAACCGAGAGTCTTGCAGCATGGACAAACAAAAACTGGAGGCACTTTCGGCGCTGGAGAAAAAGGTGCTCTGGCTGTCGACATGGATGATCCATAACGCCAATCACCTGCGCGAAAACACGGACGGCTTGAAGGTTGGCGGACACCAGGCGTCCTCGGCCTCGCTTGTGACGATCATGACCGCGCTTTATTTTTCGGTGCTGAGGCCGGACGACCGCATCGCGGTGAAGCCGCATGCTTCGCCAGTGTTTCACGCCATCCAGTATCTTCTGGGCAATCAGACCAGGGAGAAACTCGAAGGATTTCGCGCCTTCGGTGGCGCGCAAAGCTATCCGTCGCGGACCAAGGATGTCGACGACGTCGATTTCTCCACCGGTTCCGTAGGTCTCGGCGTCGCGCAGACGCTGTTTGCCTCGCTTGTGCAGGATTATCTCGGCGCTCGCGACCAAAATATGCCCGAGGGCCGCATGGTGGCGCTGCTCGGCGATGCCGAGATGGACGAAGGCAACATCTTCGAGGCGCTGCTCGAAGGCTGGAAACACGGCGTTCGCAATTGCTGGTGGATCGTTGACTACAATCGCCAGAGCCTCGATGCCGTTGTGCGCGAAGGCCTTTGGGAACGCTTCGAAAGCATCTTCAGGAATTTCGGCTGGGATGTGGTCATCCTGAAATACGGCAAGCTGCTCGAAGCCGCTTTTGCCGAGCCGGGCGGCGAGGCGCTGAGGGCCTGGATCGACGCCTGCCCGAACCAGCTTTATTCGGCGCTGACCTTTCAAGGCGGCGGCGCCTGGCGCAAGCGGCTGCTTGCCGACATGGGCGAAAAGCCGGGCCTGAAATCGCTTGTCGACCGGCGCTCCGATGTCGAACTCGCCGCGCTGATGACAAATCTCGGCGGCCACGACCTGCAGTGCCTGATCGAAGCTTTCGAGACGGCGCGCGGCAACGACCGGCCGACGTGCTTCATCGCTTATTCCATCAAGGGTTTCTGCCTGCCGCTGGCCGGCCACAAAGATAATCATGCCGGGCTGATGACCAAGGATCAGATGGCAGTCTTTCGCGCCTCGCTGTCGATCGGTGAGGGGCGGGAGTGGGATGCCTTCGAAGGCCTGGATATCGGCAAGGTTGATCTCACACGTTTCCTTGATGCTGTGCCTTTTGCCGCGAAAGGCCGGCGCCGCCGGCACGCCCAACGCATTCTCGTCCCCGATCGCCTCGGCCCGGAAGGCAAGGGCAGCGTCTCCACCCAGGTCGGATTCGGCAGGATCCTGGACGAGATTGCACGGGCCGGCGGGCCGCTTGCCGACGCTATCGTCACAACATCGCCCGATGTCACCGTTTCGACCAATCTCGGCCCCTGGGTCAACCGGCGCGGCCTGTTCGGGCGTCGCTCGCTTGCTGACACCTTCCGCAGCGAACGCATAGCATCGGCACAGAAATGGGAATTCGGCCCCTCCGGCCAGCACATCGAGCTTGGCATTGCCGAGAACAATTTGTTCATTCTGCTGTCGGCGCTCGGGCTGTCGCATTCGATTTTCGGCAAACGGCTGTTGCCGATCGGCACGCTCTACGATCCGTTCATCCAGCGCGGTCTCGATGCGCTCAACTATGCCTGCTACCAGGATGCACGCTTTCTCCTGGCAGCCACCCCGTCGGGCGTCACGCTGGCGCCGGAGGGTGGCGCGCACCAGTCGATCGCCACCCCGTTGATCGGCATGGCGCAGGACGGGCTTGCGGCTTACGAGCCGGCATTCGTCGATGAGTTGAGCGTCATCACGCGTTTTGCACTGGATTACATGCAGCGCGACGGCGAAGCCGTGCAATCGGAGCGCACCTGGCTGCGCGACCAGACCGGCGGCTCGGTCTATCTGCGGCTCTCGACGCGCCCGGTCGAGCAGATCATTCGTGCCATGGAGCCTGAGCTTGAGCAGGACATTGTCGACGGCGGCTATTGGCTGCGGCGTCCGGGTCCGAATCCCGAGGTGATCGTCGCCTATACAGGCGCCGTCGCGCCGGAAGCCATCGAGGCGGTCGGCATGATGGCGGAGGACCGTCGCGACGTCGGTCTTCTGGCCGTGACCTCGGCCGACAGGCTGAACGCAGGCTGGACGGCGGCAAGCCGTGCACGTGAGCGCGGCCTTGTTCATGCCAGGAGCCATGTCGAAAGGCTGTTCGCCGAGCTTCCGGCCCATTGTGCCATCGTCACCGTCGCCGACGGCCACCCGGCCGCGCTGGGCTGGCTGGGCTCAGTCTACGGCCATCGCACGCGCAGTCTCGGCGTCGAGCACTTTGGCCAGTCGGGGACAATCGGTGACCTTTACCGGCACTTCGGAATAGACGCCAATTCCATAGCGACAGCCGCCGACCGGATTGCTGGTGGGCGCCCCATCCGCTATCTGCGCGCGCTGGATTGATGCTGGCGACATTCTCTGGCCGGGGCCTCGTCGTGGATCTGAAGTCATGCCACTCGCTGCTCGGGTAACGCAATGTCTGAACGGCGCCTCTGTCGGACCGGGCTAGTGCTGAAGCCCGGTGATCATGGCGACAATCTCGTTCTTGTCGGTCTCGCTGGTCTTGCGCACGCCGATCTGTTTGCCACGTCTCAGAACACAGATCCGATCTGAGAGCCTGAACACCTGGTCGAGGCTGTGGCTGATGATCAGCACGCCGATATTGCGCTGCTTCAGCGACAGAACAATCGTCTCGACCTTGGCGGTCTCGGCAACGCCGAGCGCGGCGGTTGGCTCGTCGAGCAGGATCAGCTTGCTTGCCCAGTGCGTGGCGCGCGCGATCGCCACGCCCTGGCGCTGGCCGCCCGAAAGATCGCGGATGGTGGCGTGAGCCGATGGGATGCGAACGTCGAGATCCTTCACCAGCTTTTCGGTGTCGTCGATCATCCGGCGTCGGTCGAGCAGGCCGAAGCGGTTCACCGGCTCGCGGCCAAGAAACATGTTCATGTAGACGGTCTGCTGATCGGCGAGCGCCAGGTCCTGATAGACCACCTCAATGCCGTGTGCGCGCGCCATGGTGGCGCTCGACATTGCCACCGCCTGCCCCTCGATGATGATCGTCCCGGATGTCGGAGCATGGACCCCTGTCACGATCTTGACCAGCGTCGACTTGCCGGCACCGTTATCGCCGACCAACGCTACTATCTCGCCGGGATAGAGCTCGAGCGAGAAATTTTCGATGGCGGTGAGGCCGCCGAAATTCTTGCGGATGTCGCGCAGCTGCAAAACAGGGGGCGTGCCGGTCGTGGTCGCGTTCATCACTTGCTCCTAGACAGGCCAGGCAGCGGTTTCGCCAAAACCGTTTTCGATCGTTTCGACTTGGGGCGCCCCCTTTGAGACACCGGAGATGCCGACCACGTAGGCGCGGGTCACGAACGCCTGGCCACGAAAGCCGAACACCGCCGTGTCGCCGGGGCGTGGAGCATTGGCGCCGCTAGCGTCAATCATTGCGTAATAGTCGATTGCCGCAGGCGGCGGCACCTCGACGCTTCTGAGCGCGGCGGCGGCCGTGGTGGGTTCTGCGGACACGATTGCCTTCACCTCGTAGTCCGGAAAGATCGGATCGATATAGAAGCCGCCACCCAGGCAGTAGGCTTTGCCGCCAGACAAATGCGAGACCTCGGTCAAATACAGAACGGCAGGGAGCTCCGGCAGATCCTCCATGACGTGCAGGGCGGTGGTGCCGGCCAAGCCATTGCCCGGTTCACATTGCGTGGCGCCGGCTTCGGCCAGCGCGCCAAGCAGGACACTCGACGTTGTGCCGGGCGCGTTCACCTCTATGTCGCTGCGGCCGGACTTGGCGAGCGCTTCGGCAGCTCTGCCCAGTGTCGCCAGATTGTGTGTCGGCAGGACCGTTCGCGTGGTCTGGTCGAACAACAGCGCCGGGAAGGTGGTGATACCAGCGAACCGTGCGCCGTCGAGACCATCCAGTTTTTCGGCGACCGCGGCGATATCGGCCGCCTCAAAACCACCTTCGTGGCCGCGGTAGAAAACGTCACCATCGGCGCGAATGCGGGCAAGTAGGTTTTGCGTGTACCCGGCGAGCCTTGCGCCGGCAGCGGCTTCTTCAGCCTTGGTGTCGTTGAAGACGGTCCAATAGTCCGGCCTGAATGTTTTGGCCGCCGCATTGGCCTCGTGCCTTGCGATCTGCTGCAGGTGGCCAAGATGACCGAGCCTCAGGCCGGCTCTGTGCGTTGCCCGCGCGCAGGCCATGTCGACGGCAACGGCCTGATCGATGCCGCCACGCTTGAGCGCATGGCAGAACGAACTGGCGCGGCCGACCTGCTTGGTCATCGCGAAAATCTTCAGGCCGAACCGGTCGGCCTCGCGCTTCAGAACCCGGGCGTTGCTTTCGACGGCATCGAGGTCGAGCACATAGGAATTAGCCGGCAGCTTTCCTTCCTGGTGCAGGCGCGTGGCGCTTTCTATAAAGCTCGGATTGCGGCGCCGCAGAACATCGAGGAACATGACAAAACTCCTTCAACGGGACTTTTCGCGCAGCGATACGGCGACGGCGGCAAGAATGATCAAGCCGCGCACGATCATCTGGTCGGAGACGGACAGGCCCATCAGGATGAGGCCGTTGTTCAGCATGCCCATCATAAGCGAGCCGACCAGCGCACCGACAATCGATCCCTTGCCGCCGTTAAGCAGGGTTCCGCCGACAATGACGGCCGCTATCACCGTCATAAGGTCGGTTTCGCCGAGCGTGTATTTCGCAGCCTGCAGCCGGCCGGCATAGAGCAGCCCGGCAAGGCCGGCGAGTCCGCCGCTTATGGTCAGAACGGCCAGCCTTATCTGCGCCACGCTGATGCCGGAAACACTGGCGGCACGGCTGTTGTCGCCGGTGGCCAGCACATGGGCGCCGAAGCGCGTCTCGCGAAAGATGAGATGCGCGATCGCAACGGCAATGACCGTCCACCAGATCAACGACGGAACACCCAGCAAAGAACCTGAGCCGAAGAAGCCGGTGAAGGCGTCGTTGGTGACCGGGATCGACCGCAAATCGGTCATCGAGCGAGATACCCCGGCAAACAACCCGAGCGTCGCCAGTGTTACCAGGAATGAAGGCAACTTAACGTAAGCCACGAGGGCGCCGTTGAGCAGGCCGATCAGCAGGCCGGCGCCGAGGCCGGCCAGCACCCCGGCCAACAAGCCGTAGGCGTTTATCGCCACCGCGGCGGCAAGGGCTGCCACGGCAACGATCGAACCTATCGAAAGATCAATCTCGCCCGCCGACATGACAAAGACGAGGCCGATCGCCATGATCGTCACGGGTGCCGTCTGCAGCACGATGTTCGACAGGTTGCGGACCGTCAGAAAACCGCTGTCCTTCAGTACGATCGCGAAGAACAGGAAGATCGCCAGAAATCCGAGATAGACGACATATTGCTGCAGGTTGAAGCGGCTGACCAAGCTCGCTGCCCGGCCGGGGCTGGTGTTGATACTCGACATTCTCACTTCCTCCGGCGGGGCGCCATTGTCTGCCGCTACTTCATGGCGGCCGCGATGGTCGCGGGCACGTCCTTGTTGAGGGACCGCTTCCACCCGTCCTTGACAGTGTCCTTGGTGACGGCGAGGGAATCGACCACGATGAACGGCGCGGCCTTCTTGCCGATCAACGCGGCGGCCGTGGCGCGTGCCAGCGTCACGCCGATGTCGTAGGCTTCGTCTGCGATGAGTGCCGCAACGTTGCCGCCTTTCACCATGTCCAATGCCGCCGGTTCGTTCAGGTCGAGCGTGACGATCTTGGTGTGGCTGTTGCCGGCCGCCCGCAATGTGGACAGCACGCTAAGCGCCGGCTCAGCCCAGGTGACATAGATACCGTCGAGGTCTGGGTGCTGTGTGATCATCGCCTGCGCGATCTCCTCGCTGCGCGCGGGGTCGGCCATTCCGGCCTCGGCCACGATCTTCATGTCCGGATAGTCCTGCTCGATCGTGTGCTTGAATGCTCCATCGCGCTGGTTGGTGACGTAGAAATCGGCATCGTGAAAGATGTAGCCGACCTTGCCCTGCTTGCCGAGCGCGTCGGCCATTGCGATCCCGGCCTTGTTGCCCATCTGGAAAAGGTCGTCCGAAACGATGGTCACATAGTCCTTGTCCTGAACGTAGCCTGCCGGCGAATTGTCGACGAATCCCAATTTCACGCCGGCCTGGCGCGCAGGATCAAAGACGATGGCCGCACTTGCGGGATCGACCGGTAGGGACAGTATAATAGAGGGCCTTTTGGCGAGTACTGTCTCGACGTCGGATTTCTGCCGGGCCGCATCAAAGCCAGCGTCGGTCTGAGCGACGACCCTGATGCCGAGCCGCTTCAACTCGTCCTGGGCGCCGCTGTTCACCGCGTTGGTGTATTCGCTCATCTCATGCCAGACCAGCGCGGCGGTGTATTTGCCGTCCTTGATCTGCTGCTCCTCAGCTGGTGTGAGCACGACGCTCTTTGCCGGCGTCGGCTTTTCCCCGTTCGGTCCCGTGGTGGTGCCCTCGGCTGCGAAGGCGTTGGCGGCGACGAGCGCTACCAGTGCCGACAACATTCCAATTGCTGTGCGCATGTCAGTTCCCCTTGTTTTTATGATGTCGGCGGCCCTGATTGGCCGCCGGGCATTCGCCTGTCATTTGGCCGCGTCGAGCACCGATTGCGGCGCGTCACGGTTCAACGAATCCTTCCAGCCCTGCGCAACGTTCTGCTTGGTCACGGTAAGCGCCGGGGCAACGACGAAGGCCGGGGTCTCCTGGCCGAGCAGCGCCTTGACGCCGACAGCGGCCATGGCGCGACCGAGCTCATACGCCTTGTCGGCCACCAGTGCGGTCACATTACCGCCCTTGACCATATCGAGCGCCACCGGTTCGGCGAGGTCGAGCGTGACGATCTTGGTCTTGGTGTTTCCGCTTGCCCGCAAGGCCGACAGCACGCCGTCGGCCGGTTCGGCCCAGGTGACGTAGATGCCGTCAAGATCGGGATGCTGCACGAGCATGGCGCTGGCCAACTCTTCTGCCCGCGCCGGATCGGAGATCCCCTGCTCGGCGACGATCTTGATACCGGGATAATCCTTCTCGATCGTTGTCTTGAAAGCCTGGTCGCGCTGGTTCGTCACATAGTAACTGGCGTCGTGGAAGATGTAGCCGACCTTGCCCTTGCCATCGAGCGCCTTGGCCAGTGCATCGGCCGCCTGCTTGCCCATCTGGAACAGGTCGTCAGTGACGATGGCGGCATAGTCGGTTCCGTGCTTGTAGCCTTTCGGCAGATTGGAAAGGAATACCAGCTTGGTGCCGTCGGTGAGCGCCTGACGGAACGCCTCGGCCGAAGTGACCGGATCGAGGGGCAGCGACAGGATGACGTTTGGCTTCGCCGCGAGCGCGGTTTCGATGTCGCTGCGCTGGCGCGCGGCGTCAAAGCCCGCGTCGGTGGTGGCGACGATTTGAATGCCGGCACGGGCAAATTCATCCTTGGCACCGGACGTGACCGCATTCGTGAAGTCGGAGGAGGTGTGCCACAGCAGCGCCGCCTTGTAGCCCTTCTCCTTTACTGCGGCCAGGTCTGCATCCGACAATCTAACCTCGGCGCTGGGTGTCGCCGTCTCGCCGCTTGGTCCTACTGTCTGTGCGCCGGCACCGCCGGCCAACAGCATAAGGCTGCCTGCAAGTGCTGTAGCAACAAGTCTGTTTATCAGCATGGTAGTTCTCCCATTTTCGCTCTCAGTTGTCCTTCATTCCGTAACGCCGCAACACTCCACCATGAACCGGGCGAAGCCTACGACGCCCGCCAGATATTCCTCGACATCGACGTGTTCGTCGAAGGTGTGGCAGTTGCGAATGTCGCCTGGCGCGCAGTACACGGCGGGGATGCCGAGCCGGTTGGTGAAAAATGATGACTCTGACCAGAATGGCGCGCCTTCGATGGCCCCGCGACCAGCCATCGATCGGGCCATGGCGGCAGCAAGAGCGCCGACCTCCGGCCTGTCAGGTGCAATCTCGGCGGCGTTACCCCCAAGCGGATGATCGCGGCCTGCCGGATAGGCGAACGCCAACATAATTTCGGGATCGGTGATGGCGCCGCGCACCACTGCCTCGATTTCGGCGGCGGCCTCGTCCAGCGACTCGCCGGGCAACAGCTTGCGGATCAGCGACAACGTGCAGCGTTCGGGCACCGCGATGTAGCCGCCGCCCGCAAGCCCGGTGATCAGCAGGAAGCCACGCCCAATCAGCGGGTGCTCGGCTCTTGTTGCAACATCTTCCGAATGCTTCCACAGCGCGCTCATGACGGCGTGGCTTGCACGCAAGGCATCCTTGCCGAGTTCGGGTACGCCGAAATAGGCTGATCGTCCGGTGATGGTGATGTCGGTAATGAAGAAGCCAATTTGGGCCGGATAAACCGAAAGGCGGGTAGGCTCCACATAGACGACGAAATCGGGCGCAAAGACTTCGCCTCTCTCAATGCGGCCGACGAAATCCTTGATGCCGGCGGAGACGCCGGTTCCAGGCTGGCCGCTCTCCTCGTCGCCGACGAAGGCAAAGGCAACGTCGCCGGCCAGTTGGATGTCGGCTGTGTCGAGCAGAGAGAGTGCCGACAGCGCGGAGCAGATGCCGGCCTTGAGGTCGCCGGCGCCGCGGCCCCAGATCTGCCCGTCGATCATTGGCGCGGCAAACGGATCCTGCTTGGCGGTGCCAGCCCAGTGCTCGCGCCAGCCCTCGACATGGACCGTATCGGTGTGGCCGATGAAGAGCAGCCGCTTCCCGGCGCCAGCACCTTTGCGCTCACCCCAGACGTTGGGCCGGCCGGGCGCGAATTCCGCACGCCGAATTTCGCTCAAGCCAAGCACGCGCATCCGGTCTTCAAGGAAGTCGACAAAGTTTTCTTCGTGACCGGTTATGCTTTCGCGGCCGATTGCCCCCTGCAGAAGCTCCACCGCTGCGTCGCAATCGAGGGCGGCGCGCAAGCGGGCGGTGATGTCCTTTAAGGCGGTCATAGCGTGGCCTCGCGCAGCACGGCCGAACTGGCTGGGGGAAGCGAAATGCGTCCGTCGGGCGCGTCGACGCCGAACAGTGTGTTGTGCAACTGGCTGAGCCCGATGGCGGCAGCGCCGATGAGCGCTGCCCGCGACCCGAGTTCGCTGGCCTCAACGGCGATAGGGTAGGGGAAGCAGCGCGGCAGCAGGTCCCTAACGCGCAACAGGATTTCCGGCCGCAGCCCGATCGAGCCGCCCAGGACGACCTTTTGCGGATTGGCAATTGCCGCTATGGCCACAATGCCTTGTGCGAGGTAGCGCGCGATTTCGTCGAGCACCGTCGCGGCATGCCTGTCTCCAGCCAATGCACCGCGGAAAATCGTCGGCACGTTGACGATGTTGCCCGTCAGCGTTGCGTAGCGTTCAACCATGGCGTTGGTTGCGACCACGCGCTCGAAAGCGCCGGCGCGCAACGATGTCGGCGCGAAAGGATCGGCGCCAATCGGCAAAAAGCCCATCTCGCCGGCTGCATTGCTGGCGCCCCGCACCAGATTGCCTGCAACCATGAGGCCGCTGCTGATACCGGTACCCAGCGCTATGAAGGCGAGATTGTCGATACCGCGGCCGCACCCCTGCCAGTTCTCGCCGAGCACCGCCAGATTGACATCGTTCTCGATCATCACATGAAACCCGAATGCCTGCTCGAAGGCGCGAACGACATTCATCGTGCCAAAGCCGGCAATATTCGGGGCAAGCAGGACGCGGCCCGTCTTCTTGTCGGGTGCACCGGGAACACCAATCACCGCCAGCCTTATCTTTGTGCGCGAGATTCGGTGCCTATCGGCCGCCTGAAGCGCTAGATCCACGATCTGGTCGACGATGAACTGTCCGCCCCGAGGATCGGTCGGCGCCGTTTCCTCTGCGAATATCTGGCAGGCAAGATCGGTGAGGGCGACCCGGACTTTGGCGCCGCCGAGGTCGACGGCCGCGATGTAGGCCGCGTCAAATACGAGTTCGTAAGTGACAGCCGTGCGTCCGACATGTCCGCTCGTACGCCCTCTCTCCTGCACCCAGCCTTCCTGCTCGAGTGTCCTGACGATCTCGGAGATTGTCTGCTTGGACAAGCCGGTCTGCTTTGCGATTGAAGCGCGCGAGATCGGCCCGCCTTGCACGATCGCCTCCATGACGGAGCGCTGCGAGAACTGACGAGAAATTCGCGGGACTTCGTTCAACAGCAGCTCCGATTAATTCGTTCTATGACCGAACTTAATAATCATTTTGGACGGCCGTCAACTGGCCGCTCAACAAGGGGTTTGTCTACCATGCGACGGAGTGTCGCAAAACCAAAAACGGGGAAGAAATCAATGCTTTAACGAATCAGCCCTTCATCCATTAAAGCCTCGCAAAGTTGTCTAGGTGCAGAATAGGAGCGGCGTCTACAACTGCTCGCGGCGCCAATGGCGTACAAAGAGCATTCGTCGACGAAGCTGATGCACGACGCGCCATTAACCACCACCAGCCTGCGGTGCTGTTATCCCGTGAGTCGGTAGGGGGAAAGCCCGGACTAGCGTCCCGAGCATTTGTGGCGCAACTGCGACGTTCCCGGCTACGCTGACCGCATCGTCGGAGATTTTTCATTCACGTTGATGAGCCATTGGGGCCCGTCATTTCCCGCGTGGCGAAGGGCAGCAATGCGCCTCTCGGCCGTAGAGATCAGCTTCTCCGCATCCTGAAAGCAGACATCGCAAGCGAGGACTCCGGAGGTCGCGGTTGCGCCCTCAAGCCCCGCCCGTCGACCAGATAGAAGATCGCATTGGCCTCGCCGCCCGGCATCGTCTCGCTGAACTGGATGCGGCTGTTAGGCTGGATCAGACCGAGCAGGGTCTCCGCCGCACGATAAGCCTAAATTTCTTCCGCGAGCAATATCCTGGCCTCCTTGGCAGCAGCGATGAACGCCTGGCGCGCTATCCTTGGTGGTTTTTCTCCACGGATTACGGCAAGGCATGCTTCGATTGCGGCGAGCCGCGACTTGCCTTCCGGCGTCGGCCAATCCCTCAGCAGAACTTCGGCCGCGTCGGATACCGACGCAACAACTCTGTCGCGATCGATCCGGCCGGGTTGAACGACGACGGGCTTTCTGAAACGTCTCGTACCCACGACAGCCTCCAAGAAAAAGTTATGTTAGCTTCTGCGGATCCTTTGCGCCACATCAAACGTCCGCAAGTAACTAAAAGGCATCCGCTTGGCCCAGAAGCTGCCGCCGCGATGGACGCTGGTCAGTGCTTCAGCACGTCGGGCTTGGCCCCGAGTTTCGAAGAGCGCATCGCCAAGAGCGGCGTTACCCAATAAATGATGCACAAATACCCAGTGAAGCGGAGTTCTCCGAACACCGCGAAATGGAATCTCGGGCCTGAATTTTACTCCATATCCGGCCACGAACTCAAATCTGGATAGAAACTCGGGGCAACGTCAGTCTCCATAGTCGATCTCGGCCAAGCGGTGTGCGTTGCCGGATTGGAGTTCAGATGACCGCGCATGCTTGGTGGAATTCGAGCCTTGCCGCGCGCGGAAACGGTTCTTGCCCGTGCCGTAACCAAAGATTGCAGATGAAAATCACTTTGACTGCCCGGTGGCACGGCATCGCTGTCGAAACCGGACATCAGGCCCCAATCGATGCTCAGGGCTTCCTTCTTAAGCGCAGTAACTTTGAAACAAATCATGCCGGCAGGCGTTCCAGGATGGCGGGCGGCGTTGCCGGAGGACCCAATGCCCGACGAATACAATGACATCGTCATCCCCCAAGACCACGATGCATCGCCACTTCGGGAGGAGGAGTATTTCGTCCTCTGCCCGGCGTGCGGCCAGGCGTTCGACATCAGGTGTATGGCAGAGGCGCTTCATCACAACGAGCTAGGCCACGAGCCATACGACCTCGACTCGTAGTCGGCAGTGATGGACGACCGTCGACGAGCGTTTGGAGATGTCCCTTCACGGCTTCTATGCGAGCCGGGTCGAGACCAACACCGAGGGTAAGCTCTCGCTCATCTGGCCGGTCGCGTTGCCGACTGATCGGCCTAGAACGAATCCCTGTCGCGAGGGCGGACCTTCGCCGGCACGCTATGTCTTCACAGGAACTTGCGGGCTTTCGATGCGGCCGTCACCGACCGGGTTGTTAACCCAGGGCGACGGCGCCTACTCCACCGCAACCATGTCGCCCAGTTCTGTCGCGGCGCTCCGAAGCAGACCTGTTGCCGGCATCGGGTGCCGGGACCAACATGTGATCTCCATAATGCGTAAGAGCCGAAGGCCCATCGCCGGCAACAAGTCGCTCATTGCAGAGAAAGGTTACGATCGATCGGATGCCCGCGTTGCCTTCACGCGAAATGTTGCTGGGCGCCTCCTTCGACAGCGCGCACATGCGACACGTCCTGGCCGGGCGCGGCGCCTGTTGCCGAGAGCGACGATCGCGAATGTGCGAACGGCTGGACGGCAGGTGAAGCGGGGTCGCGAAGGCCCACATCGGACTTGCTTCACCAGTAGTCCGAAGACGCCAGCGACGCACTAGGCCGTGAACTCATAAATGCGGAATGAGCGAGATAGGGTGGAAAGCAGTCGGCCGCCCTATCCCGTCTTCAGTTCCCCAATGCTCATGATTTGAGGGCTTCCACGCAGAAGCACCTCTCCATACCAAGATACACTCTCATGTGATGGCAGAAGCAGGGGTGATGCCTTTCGGCCTAGCAGGGCGCGCTCCATAGCATCACCAAAAGTGCGCCCCATTAAGCCGATGCCGCTCATCATCGGGGACACCACAAACACTCGGCCCCCACTATCGATATACAGGCTTTGGTGATGGTTGTGAGCTGTGGCAAAGCAAGCCAACTCCGTCTGAAGCAAGTCTCCAATTTCGGCGATTTCTCGGTAGCCTTCATGTGGGGACCAACAGAAGACGACATCGCTCCGGGCGCATTCCATGCCACGGCCGAGCTCGCCGACGTTGAGGCCACCGAACTCGCTGAGAACGGCAGCCACGGGATGACTAGCCGGGACCTCTGGAGACATGGGCACTTTGCGTCCAGGAAACCATCCGGCTGCGGCAAAGATCGGCAAAACAGCGGTCGGCAGAGTTGTCATTCTGAATTTATCGTTGGTAGTTTCAAGCTCCGCAATGGGTTGTTTTCCGACTGGCGGCTTTCATATTGCGGCGCAATCTGATTCAGGCTCCGCATGAGCCGATATGACCTGACCGACTTCGAGTGGCGCGTGATCGAGCCGCTGTTGCCCAACAAGCCGCGAGGCGTTCCGCGCGTCGATGACCGGCGGGTGCTCAACGGCATCTTCTGGGTGCTGCGATCCGGCGCGCCGTGGCGGGATCTGCCCGAGCGCTAAGGGCCGCGGACCACCTGCTATAACCGGTTTGTGCGATGGCGGAGAGCAGGCGTCTGGGACCGGCTGATGGATGCCATCAGCGCCGAGCACGCTGGGGATATCCAAATGATCGACAGCACTTCCATCCGGGCGCACCAACAGGCTGCGACGGCAAAAAAGGGGGACCAGATCGTTGTCTCGGTCGATCGCGCGGTGGGCTCACGACCAAGATCCACGTCGTCGTCGACGCGCAAGGGCTCCCAATACGGCTCGGCCTGACAGCAGGACAGGCACATGACAGTCAGATCGCTGATCGGCTTCTCGATCATCTTGGCCAACGCACCATTGTGCTGGCCGACAAGGCCTACGACGCCGACCGCATCCGGGAATTGATCCAGGAGCAGGGTGCCACGCCCAACATCCCGGCCAAGAGCAACCGGAAATGGAAGCCCTGCTTCAGCAAGCGGCTCTACCGCGAGCGCAACCTGATCGATGCGGGTGACGTCCCCAACAGGAACCACTCGGTCGCCGGCCCGGACTTTGGGTGGCGGATCAATCGTATAAGGATGGTCATACGAAGGAATGCTCACCCTGGCGCGCCCGCTGGGGAGAATCGCGATGGCGGTACCTGCTAGCGCAACCTCATCGCCGACCTCAAATTCGCGAGGCATGTTAACGTGCAGCATGGTCTTCCTCCCGATGCTTTCCCTAATTGACGCTTTGCTAAATTAATGCCCGGCCAACCAGGTTGGTTGCTTGCAATCGGCTTCGTACGGTTCCGCACAATTCCAAGCTGGTATGCACTCCCAGTTGGCCTCGGATCGGCCTTGTGTGCGTCAAATTCTGCAGAAATGGCTTGACAGTCAGCGATGACCTTGGCGCGCCCCGTCCAGCCACGTGTTAGCGGAGCGGCGGACTTCCTCTCGGTCCGGCGATGGCCACAAACGAGGAGCGTGGAGCGGAAATCGATCTTTCGCCTTCAGGTACGTCGTTCCGGTATCGAGCCCTTCGGACCGAAATGTGACGCTTGCCTCCCTGATCAGCGCGTCGTGGGCACGACCGCGACGGCGTGGTGCCGCGCAACTCGAACATGTCTCGGAAATCGGCATCGAAGTCGAGCCGGACCGGCAACGCAATCGCGCGCGCGGAGTAGTTGGTGAAGGTAATACGCTCGAACATGCGGTCTTGCCAGATGAACCGGGTCCGATCGATGTGTACGGCGCTCGCTGGAACTTCCCTGCCGTTTGGCCCCACTGCGGCGAGATTGGTTAGATTGGCTGTGAACAAGATGTTGTCTTGCGACAAGGACGCGCCAACCAATGAGGGCATGCGGTCAGCGATCAACAGCCGGAAGCGCGACAGCACACGCGTGTCGTCGCGGAAGAGCCCGTCGCCCGTGCCTCGTATGTCGCCGTAGCTGTCGGCGACGATGAAGCAGTCCTCGTGCTTGAGCGCAAATTGCCGATGCGGTTCGCGCGGTGCGGATTCATCGAGTACCGGGAGAGCCAAGGCGGGATCAAGTTTGCGTTCTTCGACTTCAGTATTCATATCAGCCCTCTTGTCCAGAAGAGACTAGGCCGATGGGACTGTCAGGAATCTTGTGCGTGAGGCCGGTTGTCGTCATTGCTCCTTTGTTGGGTGTGGTCGATGGGACTGATTGTCCCCATGGAAAGGCACTGATCAGGACACACGCGCCTCGCCAAAGCTGATGTCGCCCCGGAAAGGAGCAAACAGGGCAACAGGCAGTCGCAATGCAGGGAGAACCGCGCGGGTCAGCTTGGGAGAGGAGCGTTTCATAGTCTGGTGGGGCCAAATTCGCCTCGTAGTTCTAGTGGTCACCCTATCGGCTCACCGGTCCCCTGAAGCGCCCGATAGACGCTCCGCTCACTGACCCCCAGTTCCTTGGCTATCGCTGTTCTGGTCATGCCCTCGGCATCCAACTTCACGATCTTGTCGCGCTTCCCCATCGCTGTCGGCTTCCGTCCTGGGTACTTGGTCTTGTCGCCTTTTGCGGCATCGATCCCGATCCGTTGGCGCTCCAGCACGACGCTACGCTCAAACTCCGCGAACGCCCCGAACATCGTCAACATGAGCTTGCCGGTCGAGGTCTTGGTGTCGACCGTGTCGCCGTTGAAGTCGAGGATACGCACCGCTACGCCACGCCCCTGCAAGTCCTCCACGATCTCGAGAAGCTGTCTGACGTTCCTCGCTAGGCGGTCCATTTTGGTCACCGTCAGCGTGTCGCCCGCTTCCAGCCTCTCCATGAGCCGCTCAAGCCGCTCCCGCCTCGAAGCGGCCCCAGAGACATGCTCCTTGTACACACGCTTGCATCCGGCCTTCTCCAGCGCCGCCACCTGATCGTCCAATCCGGTTACCTGATCTGTGGTCGAGGTCCGCGCGTATCCGAAGTTCATCGGTCTTCTTTCCTGCCATTAGGGTACCTGCCAAATCCGATACCCTGCCAAAATACAGAAAGCAACCCTCTTGTCATGCTAAATCCGTCGAGCGCCACCCTGCCACAAGAGCCTGCCCTATTGGCATCACAGCGTGAGCAAACATTGGACAGAAGCATTCCAACGTTCACGATGTGCAACGCCGACGCTAGATCGACACGAATCTTCAGTTCAAAGAGCGAGGATTAATGCTGCGGCAAACGAAGGGGGCACGGGGGGTCTTCGCGCGAGCCAGTTATCCGATCTCCCGCTCAGAAATTTCTACCAAATATTCCGACCTCCTGATGGAACCCATTCGTTGCGGGCGAGTTGCGGCTCATTGGGACGGACTTCCCGAACATGACAACGAGCAACAAAGCAGACCATCAGTCTGTCTCGGAAGCGTTTCGGAAACTGATCCGTTCCGAAGGCTATCGTCATCACGTACAAACGTTCTTAAATCTGGAGGTCGAACCAGAACTGCCGCCAACCCTACAGTCATTACTTGCGGCTATTGATCGGGCCAAACAGGGACCGACAGAAGAAGGTTCCTAGCCGGCTGGCTGAGCGTCAGGTCAAAGAGTATAGAAGCTCGCTTCGTGGCTTGTCCCTGATTCCCACTCAGAAGTTATCAAACATTCTGCTTGATTTTTCTCGACAGAGGATCATGAATGTTCCCTTGGGTTCTCGCTGAGGTGGGAGGCCTTGTATGAACGTTTGGACGAACTGCCGACCCGACAAAGTGACTGCCAAACACCTTGTTCACGAGCTGATCCTACAAGCCCGTCGCGGCCAAATCATCTCCGTCAAAGGGACTATCGCAGCGGTGCGCCGAGACGGGCCACATCTGGCGGAAACTGACTGCGAGCTGGTGGAGCTTATTGTCAATGTTGCCCCAGCCTTTGGCCTGTTCGTCGGGTTCGATCTTCGCGAATAACCGCCTCCTCAACAGGGCGGACCGTGGCGACACGGTCTCGATCAAAGCTGCACTACGCGAAGCTCGGGAGGCTGCGCCTTGCTTGGTGGCCTCTAACGAAGAACTAACCGGGGCAATCGACGAGGCAGCAACTGCCATGGGCCTCTGCGTGGCTTTCGACGGTCGCGAGTAGCTGTCAGCCAAATTCAGTCACTGTGGCATCGCAACGGAAGCGCGCCGTCCTGCGCTAGTTAGAGGTAATCCGCAATTACCTTCGCAGGATGCTAAATCTGCCTGTAGAACGGGAGCTGCCGGCTGAGCAGTATAGGCTGGAGGAACTTGATCGGGCCGACAAAGAGTGACCGCATGGCTCTCCACTGGTTCAACCCTCCGGTCCCCGTCAAGACCGAGCGTCCCGGGATCATCCGCAATGTCAACAACGCCGAGGCAGCCGGCGAGGAGCTTATGAAGTGGACCAAGCGTGGCCCTTGGTGGGACCTCGCGGTGCGCGTTTGCATGGCCGTGATTTTCGACGAGATGGAACCTGAGGAGGCCCGCAAGGCATTCCTGGCTGCTGCAAAAGAGGAGGGGACACTACTCCCCCCAATGACGACTAGCTAAATTGGATGGGGTACAAGGTTCTATGTGTCTCTGACCAACACCGCCCTCGCGAAAGGAGCCCGCCGCCAAGCATGGAGATGAGAGGCGACGGACCCCCCCCACAGCGGCTGCACATCCACGAAGATCGACCGCTGCAAGCTCTAAACCCGCGAGGGCCTACATCGTTCCTTAGCTGCGGCTAAAGCGGGGTTGGTCAGCGGGCTCTTCCCGCTCTAAGTTCCCTCTTATGGTCCCCTCTGGTTCGCTCCCCCGGTCTACGTGAAGACGAAACGTCCGGGCATTCGCAATGGGGTCAGCCACGTCGAGGGAGCCGCCGAGGAACTCCTGGCATGGGACACAAAGGGCCCGAGGTGGACGAAGGCGGTCCAATCCTGCGTCGACGCGTTCGAGGGCAGGATGTCCCCCATGAGGTCCGTGAAGCCTTTGAGGTGGCTGCCAAGGAGGCCAACGTGTATCTCTCCCCTCAGTAGGAGGTATCATGGCGCCCATCTGGTTCGTCCCTCCGGTGTTCGTGAAGACTGAAACCGGTGTCAGGCATGGCTGCAACAACGCGAAGGAAGCCCTTGAGCAGCTCAAGATGTGGACCCGGCGAGGGCCTCGCTGGCATAAGGCGGTGACCCTCTGCCTGTCAGCCTTGGAGGGCGATCCGATTGACCCTCATGTAATACGAAAGGCCTTCGAGGCTGCCGCTAAGGAGGCCAAGGTGTATCTCTCACCAGAGTAGGAGTTGTCGTGGCAACCCATTGGTTCTCCCCTCCGGTGTACGTCAAGACCGACCGACCTGGGGTCACCTACGGGTGCAACAACGTCGAGGGTGCCGCCGAGGAACTCATGAAGTGGACCAAGATGGGACCTAAGTGGAGGAAGGCTGTGCAACTGTGCGCCGACGCCTTTCAGGACCGTGTGACTCCGGAAGAGGTCCGTCAGGCTTTCGAGGCTGCTGCCAAGGAGGAGGGGGTGCTGCGTGAGTAGCAGGCCGGTGCCCATGGCTATGTTGGGAAGGACCCGTTAGGCTGTCTAATGCTGACTAAGTCCGCGCTGCTCGAAATAGACCCGGATACGAGAGCATTCACTCTGGTCCGCGCATTCATGGGCCATTTTGCACTTCTTGAAACTGGCATCGGAGCTGCTCTGGGCGAGGTAGTTGGCGTCAATGGGGCACGTCGAGTAATCATCAATCGAACATAGGGTTCGACGAGAAGATCAAAACCGTACGCACAGGGGACCGGAACCGGATGTCAGGCTTCTAAAGCCGATGGCAGAAACCGGATACGCTGTGGCGGCATTTGAGGGCCCGTTCCTGCTCTTGATTATTGCCTGTGAGCTGTGCGCGAAAATCGGGAATGGAAGGGCCGGAGGCAGGAAGCACGGCCTCAGGCCGAGGCGCTAATCAAGCGGGTCGGCAATGATCGCGAAAAGCTCAACACGGCCGCCAGCGAAACTAAAGAAGTAGTCGCGCGTTGGACGGCAAATAACGCTGTTTCGTCTCTGAGTATGGTTTAGGTCAGGGTGGTCAAGCCAACGTCGCGTAAGGCAATCAATGCGTCGAGCGCTAGTCAAGCGAAGTCGCCCGCTCGTGACGAGGTCACTTTAGCGCCGCCCGCTTTCCGGCCGGTCCAGCTCGCAACGCTCGTGGACACGGTCCCTGCCGGCGATCGTTGGATCCATGAAATGAAATACGACGGCTATCGTATTCTCGTTGCGGTCGGCGGAGGCGAGGCGCGAGCCTACACACGATCTGGTCTGGACTGGTCTAGCCGTTTTCCCTCGGTCCTCTCCGAGGCTCGCAAGCTCAAGGTGCGCTCCGCCCTGATTGACGGCGAGGCCGTGGTTGTCGATGCCGAAGGAAGATCTAACTTCCAAGCGCTTCAAAATGCATTGAAGGGTGCCCCGGCGACTATCGACTTTTATGCGTTCGATCTGCTGCAGCTCGACGGCGAAGATCTGACAAGGCTTCCTCTTGTTGAGCGCAAGGCGAAGCTGGAGGCGATCTTGCCTGCGAAAAATCCGGTCCTTCGTTACTCCGACCATATCCTCGGCCGCGGAGAAGAGCTGCTCGATCGCTTCTGCGCTGCCGGCCTTGAGGGCGTCATCTCAAAGCTCGCGGATTCGAGTTATGTGGCGGCCCGCGGCGCAAGCTGGCTGAAGATCAAATGCATCAGGCGGCAGGAATTTGTGATTGTCGGCTGGACGCCGTCCGACAAGGTCCGCGCGTTTCGGTCCTTGATCCTTGGCGTTCATGACCGCGGCAAGCTGCGTTACGCCGGGAAAGTCGGCACCGGCTTCGATACCGCTGAACTTCTTCGTCTCTTGAAGATCATGGCGCCGCTTGAGCAGAAGGCCGCCACCGTCGACGCACCACGCGCCGAAGTGCGCGGCGCACACTGGCTCCGTCCGAAACTGGTCGCTGAGATTGCCTTCACCGAAATGACAAATGAAGGGACGTTACGACATCCGAGCTATCTTGGTCTCCGTGAAGACAAGAAGCCGGAGGCGGTCGTGCTCGAGACGGAACGTCATGCAGCCGATCTCGCCGCGTCTGCGACAACCGCCATCGCGATAAGTAACCGTGACCGCGTCATCTATCCGGAGTCCAACATCACCAAGGGACAGCTTGCCGACCATTACGCAGCGGTCGCGGCGATCATGCTTCCTTGGGTTGGCAGCCGGCCGATCAGTCTGGTTCGATGCCCACAGGGCCGCGCGAAGAAGTGCTTCTTCCAAAAACACGACGCCGGCAGCTTTGGCGACAAAGTCCACCACGTCGGCATCACGGAGAAGGACGGGCACGAGGAACCATATCTCTATGTCGACGATGCCGATGGACTCATGACTTGCGTCCAGATGGGAACGATCGAGCTGCATGGATGGGGGGCTCGGATCGAGGATGTCGAAAAGGCCGACCGCCTCGTGTTCGACCTCGACCCCGATGAAGGCCTCGATTTTGAGGCCGTCCGCGCCGCTGCCTTTCAGTTCCGCGCTATCCTTAAATCTCTGGGGCTTACGACTTTCCCGATGCTGACGGGAGGCAAAGGAGTGCACGTCATCGCGCCCCTCACCCCTGGCGCCGAGTGGCCAGAGGTGAAGGACTTCGCGTCTCGCCTGGCGCAGGCGGTCGCCCAGAGCGATCCGGCCCATTTCACGGCTGTGTTGTCAAAGGCGCGCCGCAAGGGTCGCATCTTTGTGGACTATCTACGCAATCAGCGCGGGGCGACCGCGATCATGCCCTACAGCGCAAGATCACGTCCGGGCGCTCCTGTCGCGGCACCGATCACGTGGGCGGAGATGAAGACAATAGATGCGCCCTCTCATTTCCACGTGGGCGATGCTCCTGAATTAAAGAAACGCGCCGCCTCCAAAGCTCTGGCGGGATGGGGTCGCGCTGACCAATCCTTGCCCAATCTGTAGCGCCGACGCGGGAAGAGGCAGTAAAGCCGGGATTTAAAGGACAACGCGGCGCTCATGGTCTTGCCTGATTGGAACCTGCGGAGATCGGCCTCGTTGGGCTGAAGCCATGGCAAAAAGCGATCCGAGGACCGTCGCCAGTCTTTTGAGGGAATACGCGCAACGGGCGTCTATGCGCGGCGACAATCCCTATCGCACAAAGGCATACTTGCGCGCGGCAGACAGTCTGACGGCGCTGTCGCAGCCGCTTGATCGGATCATCGCCGCCGGCGCCCTCACCAAGATCCCGGGGATCGGTGACGCGATCGCAGACATCGTGACCAAGCTTTACCAAACCGGCACGCACCCAAGCCTTGAGAAGCTGCGCGAGGATGTTCCAGCTGGCGTGATGGAGCTGTTTGCCATACCCGGGCTTCGTCCCGATAAGATACTGAAGCTTCATCAGGCGCTCGGCGTGAACTCGCTGGCGGAGCTCGAGGCCGCAGCAAGAGAAGACCGCATCCGCCCTGTCAAAGGCCTCGGCGCCGCGCTTCAGACAAAGCTGCTGCAGAACCTGGCCATCGTGCGAAGCGGCGAAACGCAACTTCACCTGCACAAGGCCGCCGCTCTTCTCCACCATGCGGTCATATCGGTAAAGCAACAGCATCCAGAGTTTTCGCGCGTGGAAATTGCAGGTGACTTCCGACGCGGTTGCGAGCTCGTTTCCGACTTCGCCCTGGTAGCACAGGCCAGAAAGTCGACTGGAATCGAGGATACGACCCTCAGGCTTGTTGTCACGGACAGGAAGCACTTTGGCGCGAGCCTGCTCGAAGCAACCGGTTCGGCAGACCACCTTGAGCAACTGAAGACGTTCGCGGCCGACAAGGGATTCACCCTAAACGCCGACGGGCTCCATCGCGGGAGAAAGCTGATCGCGTCAGCGACAGAAGAAGAAATCTACCAAGCTCTAGACTTGCAGTTTATCGAACCTGAATTGCGCGAAGGCAGGGACGAGATTGAGCGAGCGGCAAAGCAGAAGCTACCCGCCCTCATTCGGGATGAAGATCTGCATGGCATCCTGCATTCTCACACGACCGCATCCGATGGCACCGAAACGCTTGAGGCAATGGCTGAAGCCACGCGTAGGCGCGGTTTCGAATACTATGGTGTCGCCGATCATTCGCAGTCCGCTCACTACGCAGGCGGCCTTTCGTTGCAGGAGATTGCTGAACAGCACCGCGAAGCTGACCGGCTGAACAAGGCATACAATGGAAAATTTCGCATATTGAAGGGCATCGAGGCGGACATCCTGGCGGATGGCTCGCTCGATTACCCGAATCATATCTTGGAGCAGTTCGATTTCGTCGTCGCGAGCGTGCACAGCCGCTTCAAGTTGCCCAAGAAGGAACAGACGGAGCGTATCATTGAGGCGATCGGAAATCCTCGGACGACAATTATCGGGCACATGACCGGTCGCCAGCTGTTGCGCCGGCCCGGTTATGATCTCGACGTCGACAAAGTCCTCAAAGCGTGTGCGAAACACGGCGTCGCTGTCGAAATCAACGCACATCCGTGGCGACTCGACCTCGACTGGCGCTGGCATCAAAAGGCACTCGATCAGGGCTGCATCTTCAGCATCAATCCGGACGCTCATTCGATCCGCGAGCTCGACCACATGCATTGGGGTGTCGAGATGGCGCGCAAGGGCGGTGTTCCTGCGAAGCGGGTCCTGAACGCGATGCGTTTGACGGCCCTTCTTGCGCATCTCGCACGGCGCAGGCAAACGTCCTAAACTGCTTGTGCGCCCGGCCTATCAGCGCAGGAGTCCGTCATTCTCAAAATCTTCCCAGCCGCGCAAACTGGAGTGCGCGTTCTCGTCGGGGCCGTAGCCAGTTGAAGCTGCAGTTCCGCGACCGCTTCTTTGAGCACGTTTCATAGCGGCCTTCCCCGCGGCTCGCCGCCTGTTCTCTGCAGCTGTCGCTGCGTCCTGTTCGCGCCAGACCGTAACCAGGTCGCGGTCAAGCACATCCTCCACGTGCTCCGGGTCGAACACGTGAAAGGTGATGTTCCTTGCCCGCCCGCGGAGTTTCACGGTTTTCGTCCCGGCGCTCTGCAAGCGACCATCTTTCAGCCAGCGGTGCCGTTCGGCCGTCGAGATCGTCAGAATGTCCTCGATTTCACGGGGGATTACGGGCAGGTCTTCGATATTCTGCAGTGCTTTGGATACGATCCCGAATACCACCTGCACATCATTCTCGGCGCCCTCAGACAGGCGCAGGGTAAGCACGCGGGACTCGATATTGAGCAATTTCCTGAACTCCGTTGGAAGGCGGGCGCGTATTTCGAGAAAAATACCCCTCGCTCTGACGGACGATCCAAACGTTGCAGCCGGGGTTAAAGGCCACTCTCCAATCAGCTTCGCTGTTGCATTGATTTTTCGGCGCGTGGACATGCCCCTTTATATAGGTCACCGATTGTCGGCAGCGACGAGCCGATCGCAAAGCCAACATGAGTTCTAATCCGCCAGCGGTCTGAACCACGATGCACTAAAGGCGCAACCACGATTGTTAGCGGGGCCGCTTGCAACTTCGGCTAACAGGAAGCGGCAGAGTTAATCTCAAAGTGCGATATCAGGCGCGTTGCCGCCTGGCGGCTTTTTGGGGGCCGCAACCTGACCGTCCGTGATTGGGAGCCACATGACTAAAGCAGCTGTTCGGCTATTGAGTCTTGACAGGCGTCCTAGGCACCCGCGGCGTTCGAATTCAATCGCAAATCCCGCGTCGATCGCGCTTCGCGCAATGAGATCCCCAAGTTCCCAATCCGTGAGGTCGCAAAGCGGAAATATTACAGCGTGGCTAACCTCGGATATCGAAATGCACGGCCTGCCGACATTGTCGATCAGGTAACGGACAAACGTCCGACAGGTGGGCATCTGCGCGAGCGCAGGCATATATGGCCTACGAATGGAGCCGTGGTTCTACGACATCGGCTGTTTTTGCATCGAAAGCGACGGGCACACCGTGAATTATGGATGCCGCCGCCAATAGCTCCTCCTGGAGAGGACATAGGCTTCGGCGGCTCTTTCAACCGTGACGGTGTGAAAAGTGTTAGTGATGTGAGTTCCTCCCTGAAACCCAAATCAACACGATTTATGGCACCAATTCGGCCGCCTGCAAGAGTTTGTCCGATTCCGAACAGTTAGGCGGAGGCGAGGCCGAAGTGACTTTGCTCCTCGTCGCCGTAGGCACCATGTGTGAGTTGTATCATTCCAACCGGTCGACAATTGTGATCTCGCCGCGCCTGGCGTGAACCAGCCCCCGATACTCAGCATTTGGAGGGCGGTGGTAACGCCCGGGCGCCGAGTGCCAACCATGGTCGCCAGAAACTCATGCGTCAGGTAAATCTTGTTTCCTTCGACCCGGTCTTGGACCATCAGCAACCAGCGGGCCAGCCGCTCCTCGATTTTTGAGTGGCCGTTGACCAGTGCCGTCCGGGACGACTGGATGAGGAACGCGTGGGCATAGCGAAGCAGTGACTCGCGAAGGGATTGGTCTCTGCAATCGCAAGGGGAAGAGCTTCAACCGGGAGGATCCAGCCATTACCTGCGACTTGGATAGTACTTAATGTCTATTTTAGACAGTCGCCGCGACCTAACTTTTGATAACAGGTCAGGGTCGCGGGATGCCGAGCTGCTTGAAATACCGAGTTACCTCCGGATGCTCGCGATCGTCCCGCCTCAACCGCGCAAGCGCGTCATCATCCCCGACGAGCGCCATAGCCAAACCAGGAGCGTTATTCTCCACGGAGCACCGGGCATTGTCTGGTTGTGAAGACGGTGCTTGATCACCAGCCGCCTGAGTGTGTCTTCGCTTACGTTGTAGTCGTACCTGAACAGATCAATGGCCCTCTGGACCGTGATCGCCTCTGCCGTGGGATGTAGAGCGGCCGAAGCCGTTCGCCTCTTTCCGGCGCTGTTTTGACAGGGCGCGCATTGATTCGGCCCATCGCGCTTTTCTGGCCCGATATCAGGGAACGATATCGCCCCCCATGTATTAGAAACCTATGGACACTACGGAACCCCACGGGATGGCGGCCGATCTTTTGACATCGGAAGTTGCCAATGCCAGGCAGCGCATCCACCGGACTGAGGTCGCGCTTCAACGCACTGAAGAAATGCTGGCCGAAAATCTCGCGCTGTGCAGCAGGATACGAACTGCGGTCGAGGCCGCAGACCGCTTGGTGAAGATCGATCCCCCGAGCTTTGAAGGACGTCGCGCGGGTTGAACTGGGCCGGCGTTTCATTCGTCGCGACCTTCAGGCCACCGGCGCCACGACTCGCGCTCAAGCACGGGGGCAACGGGTCGACAGACGGCGAGCGCGGCTCATCGTGCGGCCTGGTGCTCGGCGAGGAACCTGTCATACGCAGCTTGTCGATGAGGCCTACTTTGATCAATCGCAGGCCGTTCATGAGTTCCGCCGTTTTACAGGTCTGACACCCACGGAATTTTGGGAGCTGGCGAGACGGTCCGCTCACTTCTACGAGTTGAGATCGCCGACTTTGGCTCGCAGCAGTCAGTTAGTGGGTTGAGCCCGCCGGGCAAATCGGCGGAAGCTCCGTTCCTCCGGAACCACTGCAAAGCCGGCCGCAACGATCAACCCCGAAAACGTTTGTCCGATGTAGGGGGTCGAATCGCTCTAGCGCTATCGGCAATACGGCGCGTCGATCGAAATCACCTGTTAGCCTCTCCTCTGAGCGCGGCTGCAGCTCCCTTCAGGCAAGATGCGCGAGCAGACGGATATCTAGCTGACCCAAAGCAAACAGAAGCCGCATGCGCAAAGGTTCCTGGACTGATGCTCGGCTGGCGGCAACTTGCTCGCCAGCCGAGTGAGTTCAGGCGGTGGTCAGGGGAGGCTGGCCAGCCACACGCTGGTGATCCCAACCTGTGCCGATGTGCCAATCAGCAACCTTCGTCGGTCTTTTTCACCTGGCCTGGCGCGGCGGTGTTGGCTGTCGTGTCCTGCTGACCAGGCGCCGCCTGCTGAGCGCTGCCAGTCTGCTGGCCGGGCGCGCAGTCTCTGGCCGAGTTCGGATTTGTGGTGCCGCTGGTGGTGGTCGTGTCGGTGCCTTGATCGCCGGACATGTTGGTCCCGCTGCTCGTCGTGCCGGTGCCCTGATCCGTCGTGCTGGGCATGGTCGTCGTGGTCGAGGTTCCGCTCGTTGAGGTTCCGCTCGAAGTTCCGCTGGTCGTCTGGGCAAAGGAAAGCCCGGCCGACACCGCCAGCACGGCCGAAGCCAAAAGGATGCGTTTCATCTTCTTTCTCCTGTCTGAATGCGCGGGGTGCGCTGGCAAATCCAACAGGCAGACAGAAGGAGTGTTCCCCGATCAAGTTCAACTTTTGTAACTCTGGTCGTAGGTCAGCCTTAGGATGGCTGGCGTATATTAGAAGCCTCTTGAAGAAGACACTGCCCGCACCAGAATCCATGGCATGGCTCGGAGAATAGGCATTGGTGACCAGGTGGCGATTACGGCCAGGGTTCTGACGCGGGTAACAGAGGACCGCGTAAGGGTCTCGATCCCAGGTTACGACTTCCCACATTCCATCATCGATCACACCAAGGTGAACCGAGGCCAGCAAATCGACCTAAAAGGCGAGGTCACGCGCATCGACGAGAACACTGTGACGATCGACCTCGGGCCATTGGTCACGGTCGACCGTGAGAAGGTCCGGTTGGTGGAGAAGTATCGGCCGCCAAAACGACCAAAGGCACTTGCAGATGCCCCGGATTAGAACCGACAACATCGCGACCGGCTATGAGGGCAGGCCGCATGACGGGCCGGTAGAGGACGAGTCGAAGCACATGGTCTACTGCCCAGTCTGCGGCCAAACGTTCGACGCGCGCGATCTTGGACAGGTGTTCCACCACGCTGAGCCGCAGCACGAGCCGCTTCCGGTCGAGCAATAGTCCAGCTAGTTGAGCTCCGGCAGACCGACGTTGAGACCCTTCAGCGCGCCACCGACGTACGTTGGATGAGAAAAGGGTGCTGCGTGCACCGCGCCTTCCCCGCGCGCCGATGTTCCACCTGGACCGCAAAAAAGTCCCGCCGCACTGCCAGAACGGCGGGACCGATCAAACGCTTTGCACCAGGCGGGGGGATGCGGGGGGTTGGGCTTGCCAAGTGAGCGCGGACCGTAACCAACCCTAAGCGCAACAGCGGCAACGCGTCCACCAACCGCCGGTTGGAGCGACAGGACGATTGAGCCGCCGGCAGGTCAGGTCATCCCGGGTCGCTATCGCTCGCAACCACACGGTAGCGGAAATTGTTGCGGATCTGGTCGTTGAAATAGCGGCCCTTGGCGAACGCGGCCCGGAACGCGGCAAAGGTTTCCGGCGGTACCCCCTCAAACTCGTACCGCTTGCCGCTGGCGACGAACCACACCGAGAGGGTCCTTCTATCCAGATCATATTCCATCTTGCGGATCGATGTGGAGGGCATGACGGCGGCTCGATTCGAAAACCAATCAACGAGCGGAGAGGCCGTCGCGTTCCTTGTGACTGCGGTGGTGCGGTGAGGCACAAGGCTCAATGCGGAGCGCCAGCCGCCGCGATAAGCGCCTCGTCGAGAATCCACTTCAGCTTCGCCGAGCGCTGGTAGCTTCATCTGCTTGCCGTTCTTACTTGCCAGGAACGACATGCAGCGGTCGCAGTATGCCATGCGGGGACCTTCAATATGTCGCCGTATGTCGCCGCGTCGGATGGCCAGGAAGCGGCCAGTGCCAGTTGGACTTTGTAATGGAGCGGCGCAGCGGCGAGCGTCCACGGGCCGTTTTCCTTGCGCCGGTCTTCCGCGATCTTGGCGTTTCCCACGCATCGCTGCAGGATTTTCGCGAGGTGAATTGAGACCTGCCACGACTGTCAAGAGCCGTTCGGCGGGCTCTGCTCCGGAACAATGTCCTCTTCTAAAAGTTTTTTCCTTAGGCCGCAAAGGAGATTCGAAATGTCAGAAAGCCGCGAATGGTTTGTCCAATGGCTTAGAGATGCTCATGCCATGGAAGAGCAGGCCGAAACGATGTTGAACGGGCAGTTGAGCCGTATCGAGAATTATCCCGAACTGAGCGACCGGATCCGACAGCACCTCGACGAAACGAAGCAGCAGGCTGCCCGGCTGAAGACCTGTCTCGATCAGATGGACGAGGGTTCATCCACGATGAAGGACGCTGGCGGTAAGCTGACGGCGATGGCGCAATCGCTGAGCGGCGTCTTCGCCGGAGACGAGGTGATGAAAGGATCGCTGGCGAGCTACACGTTCGAGCACATGGAAATCGCCTCCTACACGATCCTGATCGCCGCTGCTCGATCGCTCGGCGAAACCGAGGTCCTTCGGGCTTGCGAAGAGAATCTGCGAGAGGAAGTCGCGATGGCGGATTGGCTGAAAAGCCATCTTCCCTCCACGACCGAGCAGTTCCTTGCGCGGGCCGAAGCGGACAGCGACAGCGCCAAGCGGTGAGCGGGTGGGAACGTAGGATCGTGAACTGGGTGATGGGGATTCGTCCGCTAGCGAGTCCCCTTCGTGAACGCTGGGCGACGAACAAGGCTGACTGTAGCAGGCGGTCGTCGAGCTGCATTTCGAGAAATTGCTACGACGAGCGACTTGCGGCGTAAAGCGTTCGTCTGCGCAAGCCTGGTCAAATACGCATGGCAATAGCCAGATCGGAAGGGCTAGCGCCGCGCTCGGCGAGATCAAGCTCGAATGGGCGTGTTAAAACGTTCGGAACGAGGTCGCGAGCGGAGATGCCCGAGAAAATGACTGAGCAGTTGCGTGGGCGGGCACCGATGAATGCCAAGCCGGATCGGAGAAAGTTCGTCCCGAGCGCGGACAGAGGGCGCCAGCGACGGGCAGAGGTCCCTGTCAGCCCAGCCCAACCAGGGAACTTACATGGAAAACTGGCGTTAATATCGCGCAATGCGGGAGCGTGCAGATGTTTTTGCTCGCAAAAGATACAATTAAGTTCAGCATTCTTGTGGCGCTTTCGGCCATATTCGTCGATGCGTCCATCGCGCACGGCCTGCTTTGGGAGAATGATCCATACTGGACCTATTGGATAACCAAGACTTTCCTGATCGCAACCGTCTTTCTATTTGGTACGGCTTTTCTCGGCATCGGGATCATTCCAGGCTTGGTCCTGACGGCGGTCCACACGCTCATTCTGGAGATTTACTATCAATGGCTTGCGCCCGTGGGGCTGCCGCAGGAACCCGAATGGCTCGACTTCAATCACCTGTGGATTACCGGCGTGCCGGTGCACTCCTTAGCGATCCTAGGTGGTTATCTGATGGCGCTGTGGCTTTGGCGGCGAAACCATGTTGTTGCTGAGACCGAACGTGGGGAGACGTGGCGGTTCGTTGTCTACGGGCTCGTTACTGCTGTGATCATCGTTGCGGCAGACGGTGTTTTGACCCAGACGGTGCTATTGCGCGACTTCCCAGGCATCACCTTCTTCGTCCAGCACCTTTTGATCAGCTTCGTTTTTGTCTGTGTCTGGACTGCTTACGCCGGTGCCGGCCGGCTGGGCTGGACCATCGGCGCGCTCATGCTCGCCTTCGTCTGGACCACTTACAGCATGTATCTGGGCCCACGTGGCCTGCCGCTCGATCAGCCTCATTATTCCGGCTACAGGGATCTTTGGTGGCTGTCGTTTCCAGGCGGTTTCGTTTCGGCACTTATCGGCTGGTGGGTCGGCGGTTGGCTGATGAAGAAGCGACGGGTAATCGGCCTGGCTGGGATCGGCACGCTAGCCGTCCTGCTGGGTGTCCCTGCCGAACCTGCCCACGCTCAATCGAGGGGCACCGACGGTTTGATCGCAACCGCACGGGCTTCAGGCGAGGGCATGCGGGTGACCGGGGCCGATCCGTACGCAATGAACAGCACCGTGCCTATGAACGGCACCATTGCAATCCAAACCGTGGAAATGGGCAACCGCTGGTCGCACGTTCAGAACACGGATGGTTTGCGAGTCTCGGCCGGGTTCACCTCCGGCGACGTCGCCTATACGGTCAGCATTGACAAGCCAATGCCGCGCCACCCGCTCGGAAAATATACGACATGGTCAGGCGTAGCGTATGAACACGAGATGCACGGCAACACTGGCATCGGCACGGGCAAGCTGCCGAAGGTACGGCCGGAAATCGCCCTTTGGGGCTGGGCACAGGTGAGCCGCAACGGGGAAGTGATCGCACGAGAAGCTCCTGCCCATGTCATGGTGATGACGAAGGGCCCCATCAAAGGCGTAATGCTCGAAATCGACACGGAGGACCAAGGCCTAATCGCAGAGCCGGATGGGTATATCAACGTAATGTGGCCGAAGGTCGAGGCGCTTCAAATGCCCGAGGGGCAGGAGCGGATACGACAGATCATCGGCTGGATCGCAATCGTCGGTTTCGTTGTCCTCTTCGGGGGCTTGGCCATTGTTGACCGGAACGACGTCTCGCGCGCACGGGCCAAAGAGCTCTGAAAGGTTGCCAAAGGCATTCGGGTCCACGGCGAAGCGCCAGCATCGCCGGCTTGAGCTGCCAGTCGTCGCTCGACCACCGCCGAGCCAAACTGACTTTGCCTTTCATGGATTTTGCCGGACAAGGCGCGCCCGCCGCCATCCAGTTGTCGATTGACTCGTTGTCTCCTCCGCCGAGCTTGGCGCGGGATCCCGATCCGCTCCGGGGCCCAGCCGCGGGTAACCAATTTGTCGTCGCGCACATGCAGCGCCACATCCTGCAGGCTGCGCCCGCTATTGGGGGCGGGACCCTTGATCTGGGCGCAGATTTCCGGCGAGGACTTTTCATGGGAACTATCGGTATTCGAGTGGGCTGATCCGGCTGGGTTGGCTCGACGGCGGCATCGAGCCACGGCTGGTGCCAGGGAAGTTCGACCTCCACATCGAACTCATTCCCTGGCGATCCTCTCACACAGAGCAGACATGCTGGAAGCGATCCCGCGGTCCAATGCTTCGTAACGGTGCTTCGACGAAATTGGAGGCTCGGGGATTCTCGAGTACATCTGCAGTTGGATGTAGCGACCGCCGAGAGCTACGCGGCTTGGAGCGCGGGCGTATCGTCTGTGAAGCGACCGGGTGCGTCGACTGGATCAACTCGCAGGTTTGGAGAAGCTTATGGCTTGGCAACTGCACGGCACGTCACCGGCAAACCGAGACGCGTTCTCTATCAAATACCCGAGCCCCATTCACGGCGAGGTATTCCAGAAGCGTTCCTGAGGGTGGCGTGTGCCGGAATGAAGGGGTACGGGGGCTTCGCGCGAGCCAGTTATCCAATCCCCGCTCAAAAGTCTCTACCAAACATTTTGACCCATCATTGCACACGAAATCGCATGAGGGCGCGCCTGTCCTGCATGAATACTAGGGAACAATTCCGCTCGAGCGGGAGTTCGATCCTATTTCGCCGGCAGGCCCCAGCCGAGGCCGCTCTTGAAGAAATAGACGGTGTCGGTCGGGACCGAGGCCTGCTCCAGGTGCGTCCTCAGTCCCAAGTGACGGGCTTCGAGGTGAGGCTGCAGCAACGCCAGATCCGGCGCGCTCAGGCGCCGCAACAGTTCGTTTCCATCTGCGCTGTCTCCCGATCAGGGCGGAAGCGCGATGGTCGCTCATAGCTGACGACGCCCAAACAAATTGTCGACAGTCAGGGAAAGTATACCTAAAAGGCGGGGAGTCTCAAAAAGCTACTATGCTGACCAGAGAATCTCGTCAGTCTGGCGATCATCAAGATGCTGCTAACAAGCAGTCTCCGCCCTGCCGGTCGAAGGTTGCCTTCCCAATCTGGTGTGCGCCTTTTGTCGAAGCCTGGTTCATCCTCTGGGGAAGCCAAGCGAATATCGACGCTGCCTGAAAACTTACGCGCAAGCGCTCCACACTCTCGGGGCGGCGCTTTCTCGATCGCCCAGAGTAGCCAAGCACCCCTTCTCTATCCCATAGTATTCGTCTTCGCCTATTGCTCCGGAACGGCAGAGGTTTGCGGACGATTTCGTGCTGCTTCGGCAATTTCCGGGATGTATTTCGTCGCCGTGCAGCTTCGGTTCACATTGGCGCGTGCGTCGAATACCTCTTTCTCGCAGACCCGCTTGGCGAGCTCGATAGGCACATGAACTGCCAGAGGCACTTCTACCTCGGATATTCCAAGCTCCCTTGCGACCTGCTGTTTCACTTCGTGCCTGCCAAGCGAAACGTCGACGCCGACATCCTCGGCATCTTCGGTTGTCGATGATGCGCCTTGCCCCGGCAGATCTTGCTGCTCGGTCTGAGCAAATGACTGCACGGCAAAGAGTTGCAACGCGAACACGGCGAGCGGCAAAATTCGTTGGAATACTCTCATGCCCGGCTCCTGCAAGTGCCTTTAACAACGGCAAAGTATTTGAAGCGTTCCAGACGCGGGGATGCGCGCGCTCAGCGGCAGTCGAGGCGGGTTTTTTCTGTTGGCGTGGAACACGGTATGGCGACCGTGGTCGCCGACAGCCGACCGTGCTGGCACATCGGAGTGTAGGAAGTTGGCTACCGAGAAAGAAAAACAAGCCAGAGACGTGTCAAACGCTTTCGGCGGTTTCGCTGAAAGCCGTGACCGACCGGCCGACGATCATCATGCTCGAAGGGGTTGACCGCTTTGTCCGATCTTCTCCGCCGTGCGCAACGTCATTGCGCCGTTCGTGGTTCCAGAATATGCAATCCGATGGCTGAACTCGTCGGGACTCGATAAATGTGAGCGCGGCATCATACTTTGCCTTCAGGACGACTGTTTCTCTGCAATGACCTCTGTCTACGCTCTTCCAGTTCGGTCGGTGTCCATCTGCTCATTCAGACGTCGTTGATAGGCAAAGCCGACAGCCGCGGCGACTGCTAAACCTGCGGCCGCCAGAAGGAGTTTGTCCTCGGTATGCTCATCGCCCGATGCGTCTTGAACAGCTAACGAAGCTTCATCGAAGGGTGCGGATGCTCTTGCGGCAGTCTCGCCCTCGTGCGGCCCAACGCCGCTATGGCGGATACCCGCAGCCAGGCGTTCTGTCTTCTCTTTAACAGTTTCCGTGGCCACGCCGGTCAACTCGGCAGCTTCGCGTTTTATTTTACCAGCCGTTTCAAGAGCGAAATCACTGACGCTTTCCGCCAAATCACTAGATTGCTCCTTCAGGCGCTCCTTGGCGTACGATAGGTGATCCACCTGCTGCTCGCCGGGTGGCCGGGCTGAATTGGTCCGCAATAAGCTGAACAATCCCGCTCCGACAAGTGCGGTTGCGATCGGCGGACGGCGGAGGAAACGCCACCCCAAACCGGCCCCAATCGCCAAAGCAGCGCTCGGATTGGCAGCCGCCTTTGCCTTGAGATCGTCAATAATCGCCTGCGCCACCGATTGCATTGAGGCTCTTGCTTTCTCCACTAGCGCATCCTTTGCCTCAAGCGCTTCGTGTTTCAAATCGTCGGTAAACTCGGAGAGCATGTTTGGCGACCGAAGTGTCGACAAATCTTCGGCGAGCTTAGCCCGGGCAGCCTCAACTTCGTATTCAAGATGCTCAAGTTGCGGATCGGCCATCATAAATCTCTCTTGCCACCGGGGCGGGCAGGTTTGCTCGACCGAGGGTTGTCCGACCGCTGCGATTTGGCCGTTATTCCTTCCGAAGGGGTGGCGCTGCCCGGTTGCAGCTTGGCGGTGGATGGACCGCTCGATCCACTTGGGCTTGGCGAAGACGGCTGCACGGGTTCACTTGATTGCTCTTCTGATAAGGCGCTTCCAAAGGCGCCCGCAACGTCCCTTGCGACCTCCTTGAGGCCGTCCGAATTCAGCCCACGTTCCTCGGCTGCGCTCTTGAGCCGTTCGCCCGCCTTTGCTGTCGAAGACTTCAATCGGTCCCCAGCTTTTTCAGCAGCATCCGTCAATCGCTCTCCTACTGGGCCGAGCGTGCGCCTCTCGACATCGCTGGCCGGTAAAGCAGCAGCTATAGCGGCACCGGCTGCGAAGCCGGCCAGGACAAAAGCCAATGGTTGTTCTTCCACCATGCGGCCAATCGTGTCCTGGAACGTTGATTGGGCTTGCTGCACCACGCGCCCTGACTTCTCGGATACGGTGCGACCGGCCTGTTCTGCGTATGCCGCGGCCGATGATGCGTAGTGACTTGCGGTTTCACTCACCTTCTCCCCAATGCCGGCTAAATTGTCGCGCATGGCCTCTGCTGTCTCGCTAGCCTCTTCCTGCGTTTTTGACGCCCCGCCGCTGGCGGTGCGTACGTGCGGAGCATTTTGGCGCCCGTTGGTTCCACGGGATTGCTCGCGATGCCCGGCACTTGAACCGCGGCTGCGCATTAGCAGCGCGCACCCTGCTGCGACGAGCAGAAGGCCTTCGGGATTGTTCCTAGCGGAGCTGAGAAGCCATTCTTTCGTTCCAAAATCCTGGACCTGTGAATTGCGGCTCATGTTAGTTGCTCCTTGGTTGTCGCAATATCCTGCTTTATCTGGCTTATGGAGTGTGTCGGCAGAAGTTCTTTTTGCGCATCAGCGCGGCCCCTATAGTAGGCGAAAGCAGCGGCAGCCGCCGTTGCGGCCGCGACGATCAGACACGACCAGTGCAGAGCTATCCCTAAGCTCGCGATTCCAAGTACGAGGGCTTGCATTAGAAGCAGAGCGGCGACCACTCCCAGCGCGCCAGCAGCAGACATCCACACACCTGCTTGGAGCTTCGTTGAGACGTTGGCGGACAGCTCCGCATGCGCCAGGCGCAACTCTTTCTGAAAGAGGTCCGCGACGTCCGCCAACACTGCCGACAGTGCTTGAGGGAGAGGCGAATTCTTCAGTTGTTCCTGTGCCATCAGATCAGTTCGCTCCCTGCCGCCTTTCCTTGATGGATTCTGGAGCGGGAGGCGCGCTCTTCAGTGTGCGGAATGTCAAAAAACCCGCTACGGCGGCCAGCCCAAACACCAAACCCGGCTTGCGCCTGGCCAAATCGGACGCTGCAAGAACCAGTTGATCGACGGATCTGTCTCGCAGGTCGTCTGCGTATCCATCAAGCCTATTCGCGAAGGTGCGCACGACCCCAGCGACTATCGGTGCATTTGTGTCGAGGTCCTCGGCCGCACGTTTGGTCGAGCTCGCCAGCTGGCCGATCACCTCGGCGCCGCTGCCGACCTGACGGTCCAACATCTCCTTCACCTGATTGGTCACGGTCGACGCGCCACCAGCGGCCGCCCGTTTGGCGGTTCCCGCTGCCCCTTGTGCTATGTCCGACGCTTTGGATAACGCGCCGCTTACGGTCGCTCCTATGTCTTCCGAGGTACCGTCACCAGCTCTTACCGCAGTCGGGGGACGCCGTTCAGAATTCCGGTTGTTCATGGTTTCCTCCATTCGAGGAGCAAACGGAGGTAAGGCCCGTTGGTTCCCAATGAGCGACTGGCTGGGGTGTCCAAGTTGCATTTTCCAACTCGGTGCGCGCATCGCGTGCCTTTGCATTCGGAATGACGAGTAGCTTGCGGGCGAGCGCAATGCGAATCACCATCTTTTCCTTTCCTGCCTGCTTCAACTCTGATGGAAGGCGCCGGGGTGGGGACCATATCTGGCGACGGTGAGCGCGACGAGGGAGAGGCTGGAGCGCGGACCTTCACGGCCGCCGCGCACCGGTCTTCGACCGCTGCGCCTGCCGCTGTCACTGGCGATCGGCGCCAAGCCTACGAGTTTGGCGATGGCCTTATTGGAAAGGGTGCCAATCTCGGGCAACTCGGCCATCAGGAGTATCGGGCGACACCCTTGACCGAACGGAAGACCTAATCGAGACAGGCCCACAGCGGGTCGTCGTCGATTAGCGAGGCGATCTCGCCCTTCAAGTCGGCGGCTCTGACGCTTGAGCAGAACAATGACCTCGTCGAGGCTGGCGAGGGGTTCGGCATCGGCGACGGCGCTTTTGCGTTGCTTCTGGATGGTGAGATCGCCAGTCACCTGGGCAAGCCGGGCGATCAGCGCCTTGAGCCGTTCTGGCCACGCTCCGCGGCGTTGGTTACAGCCGCTTGACCATGGCGTGCAAAGTGATCTGCGCGCTACGCGTTGCGCTCGTCAAAACGCGACTGCTGGTCGGCGGCATCGGCCGATCCGCCCAGCGTGTCGGCGACCGTGGCACCTCGCGCACCCATCGGCTGCTGCGCACCTGTGGTGGTGTCCATCGCTGTCTGATGCTCCATCTCGGAATTTAGCTCCGCACCTACAACCAGGATAATCACAGAAATCCAAGTCCACATCATCAAGCCGATGACTGCCCCAAGGGCTCCATACGTCGCGTTGTAGTTGGCGAAGTTTTCAAGATAGTAGGAGAATCCTATCGAGACTGCGATCCAGACCACAGCCGCGAGGAAGGCGCCCCATGTCGCCCATTTCCACTTTGCCCTTTCACGGCTGGGCCCGTAGCGGTAAATCAGCGTGGTCCCGACGCCAACCATGATGAGCATCATCGGCCACCGAAGGATCCGCACAAGGGCTTCGATCCAGCCGCCGAGGTTCAGCAGCGCAAGCACGGCCGGCACAATCCCCACCGAGACGATAAAGCCGATGCCAATGAGGATGGCGCCAAGTGTGAAGCCCAAGGCCAGGAGATTCAGGTGGATGAAGCCGCGCTTTTCTCTCTCCTCGTAGGCGATGTTCATGGCTTCGAATAGCGTCTTTATGCCGTTACTGGCGCTCCACAGTGTGACGGCAAGGCCGAAGATGAAGCCGAAGCTGAGCGCGCCAGTCTTCTGAGCGGCTAAGGACGCAAGCTGAGATCTGATGATATCCAGACCTCCCGAGGGCAGTACGCCGCCAAGGAACGCAACGTGCTCAGCGATGGTCTGAGGATCGGCGACGAAACCGTAGATGGACACGAAGGCGGCAAGCGCTGGAAAGAGGGCAAGAAGCAGATAGAATGCGGCCCCGGCCGCGATAAGCATAACACGGTCCTCTGTGAGCTCAGCGAGACCCGCCACAGCACGTCCTTCCAGCCGCGGCCAGGAATCTCTGACGGCCATTCGGCATTGCGTCCGCGGCCCTCCGGGTCGGGCGGCCGCTCAAGTTGCACTTTACCTTCGTAAGGGTCCTCGGTTGTTTTCTTCGACATGGCCGCCGGTCCGGAGCACCTTCGTCGCGGGGAAACGTATAATAGCGCCAAAGGATGCAGGTGCAGACCTGCGCTTGCAAAATAACATCCCGGCTGCAGAAACACTGGCGTCATCCCACTTGGACCTTCGGCTCCCATGCCCATCTGCCGGGGGGATGCGACGGCTGAGCGTGCATGTTGTCGGGACGACGCAGCCTGATCTAAATCCTCATTGCGCTGGATCAGTTTTAGGACACCCGGGTTTCCAGCCATGATCTCACTCGCGCCTGAACATCAGTTCGTCGACGCCGGAAGCATTCGGCTTCATGTCGTTCAGGCCGGGCCTGCCGGGGGTAAGCCGGTCATGCTCCTGCACGGCTTCCCGGACTTCTGGATCGGCTGGAGACG
>NZ_JAMYQL010000036.1:0-54767 GCF_040320865.1 Mesorhizobium sp. M0598
ACATTGCCGCCGGGATTGGCGGCTGCCTCAAGTGCGCGCACTACGCTCGTGCCGATCGCAATGATGCGGCTGCCGGGCAGCTTCGCCCGCGCGACCTGCGCCGCGGTGCGCCCAGGGATGCGGTATGGCTCGTCGAAGGGAAGATGCGAATCGAGCGCGGGATCGCCGGTGGAAGAAATGCCCGCAGCATGCGTGAGGGTTGCAAAGCCGACGTCGCGCCGACGCCAGGCTTGGAGCGTTCGCCAGTCAAGCGCGAAGCCTGCCGACGGCGCCTCGAACGCGACCGGCCCGGCGGCAATCTTCGTCCAAACATCCCACAGTGCCAACGGCTCGGGAACATGCGCGTATTGGATCGGCCGGCCGTCGTGCGCCAGTCCTGCAAGCACCGCTGCGCGGTTGCCTGGGAAGTGCAACTCGAGAAGGCGTGGATGGTCGAGAAGGCGCTCGACGACGGCGTCAAGCGAGCCGAGCCGGAGGCGATCGCCTGGTGACAGCGGAGGTGGAGGCAGCCGGTCTTCCGTGCGCGTGCGGTGATCGCCCGAGCCGAAGGCAATCGCCACGAAACGGGTTGGATCGGGAAGTGACAGCCAGCCCGCCAGGCGGATCTCGATCGCCTCACCGCTTGGGACATGCGTGCCGTGCAAGCTGGCAGGCAAGGTCGCGGCGTCATTGGCGACGACCAGATCGCAGGGGTTGAACAGCGTCGCGAGTCCAGCTCGCGGCCGGTCGCGCATCGTGCCGTCGGCCTCGACGACGAACAGCCTGGCGGAGCGCCGATCGGGACGATCGGCGGCAATCATCCATGTGCTCCGGCGAGAAGCGTAGAGCGGACCGGCAACGCGTCGAGCATCTTTTCGATGATCTCGGCAGCTGCCTGCTCGGGGCGCTTCAAGGTCGCCGGATCAGCATCAGGGATCGCGAGCGCGTGCAGTGGGGTGTCCATATCGCCGGGGTCAAGCGCGAGGAGCCGGATGCCGTCGGCTTTTGCCTCCTCGTCCCAGATCGCCGTCAGATGGGCAAGAGCGGCCTTGCTCGCGCCGTATGCTCCCCAGCCGGGATAGGCGTTCACCGCGGCGTCGCTGGAAATGTTGATGACAGCGCGCCGCGGCCCTCGCGTGCGGACGCGGCAAGCGCACCGAACAGGGCTTTCGTCAGCCGGAAGGCGCCGACGAGATTGACCGCGAGCGCCATTTCCAGCTCCTCGCACTCGGTATCGGCAAGGAGCGCCAGAGGGACAGGGCCGAGGCTCGACGCATTGTTGATCAGGACATCGAGCCCGCCGAGGCTGGCAGTGACCTGCAACGCGATCGGGTAGATGTCCTCCTTCTTGCCGACGTCGCCGACAATGCCGTGCGCGCCCGTCTCGTCGGCGATGCGTTCGACATTCGCGGCGGTGCGGGCGACGAAGGCGACGCACGCACCCTGCGCGGTCAGCTGCCGCACAAGCGCCATTCCGAGCCCGGAGGTGCCGCCCGTGACCGCCACGCGAAGTCCCTGAAGTTCGACATTCGTCTGCATTGCCAGTGCTCCTTTAATCCGTATGCCTCTTGGTACAAGTTCAAGTTAACTTGAAGTCAAGCGGGAATTGTGCTTTCGTTCATGCATGGATTCCATGCTGACCATCACCGACGTGGCGCGGCGCAGCGGCGTCGCATCATCGGCCCTGCGCTTCTACGAGGAGCGCGGGCTGATCGCGTCCGAGCGGGCCGGCTCGGGACACAGACGCTACCAGCGATCCGTGCTGCGCCGGATCGCCTTCATCGTCTTCGCGCAGCGAATTGGGCTGACGCTTGAGGAGATCGGCGCCGAGCTGGCCAAGTTGCCAGCCGATCGCGTGCCGTCGCGTTGGGATTGGTCGCGGTTATCGGGCCAGTGGACCAAGCGCATCGACCAGCGCATCGCCGAGTTGCAGCGCCTGAGGTCGGGGCTTACCGAGTGCATCGGTTGCGGCTGCCTGTCGATCGACCGGTGTAGCCTTGCGAACCCTGCCGATATGGCAGGACGCAAGGGGCCGGGGCCGAGGTATTGGCTGGGGTGAGTTGGCAGCGTGCCTGTCACTATTGCAGAACTCGGCAGCGCAAGACTTCGCCAAGTGCGAGACGGTGCGGCCCCGGTAAGGTTCAGCGGCGGTATTGTTCGTCGCTGACTTTCTCCATCCGCTCGACGGCCTTGCAATCGAGTGATTCCTGAATAGCAATATGCGACATTGCCGTAGTTGGGGTCGCGCCATGCCAATACATCATTGATGATCTAGGAGCAGGCGGGGCGCATCGAAGAAGCTCGTCGGACGGGGCGGCGCAGCTTGTCGCGGCGCGGCCAACGTTCACCATCACGTCCTGGTTTAGAACGCAGTTCCGTAGGGATGTCGAGCGGATGGCCGCAGACATGGCCTCGCACCGCGCGGCCGGTGTCTCGGAACAGTAGATGCCCGTCACCCGATCCGGGCTTTGGGATTTTGCGACTAAACGGCAGCAACGAGAGTCATTGTTACGCGTTCGCCAAGCGGAAGAACGCGCCACTTTCCGACCTCAGCACCTCTAAGCGCGAACGTCTGGTGTGATGCCCGATGCGCGCGTTCGTAGGGCCATCTCGCTGTTACATCGCGGTGACAAAAGCACCGCGACGGTGGCGTCAACCGGTTACCAAGGGCAGCAAATATCTCCGGCCTTCTGGGATTGGCGTGTCAGCGTCCCCAGAGGCTGCGTGGGCGTGTCGCCGGTTGGCTGTTAGCGCGGCGACTGGAACGCTCCACGCCTCGCAAGCGGGATAGCGAAATCTCGTGAAGGCAAGGTCGAGCTGCGTTTTCCGTTCTGTATCGGCGACGGGCGGCGACTGGGAGAGACGGATACCATGCACGTGGGGCGTCTGGAAGTTGGCAGGACATGGACGCGGGGCGGCCCGCGTGCAGGCGCTTGGCTGAGCGGTGCAATGACCACGCAGCGCCACCTCGCAGCGATCATGGTTTGCGACGTGGTCGGCTATTCGCGCCTGACGGAGCGCGACGAGCGCGGCACGCTCGAGCGGCTGAAGATCTACCGCAAGGACCTCCTCGAACCGCTGGTCTCTGAGCACCGGGGTCGGATCGTCAAGCTCACCGGCGACGGCATGCTGTGTGAGTTCGCGAGCGTCGTCAACGCGGTGGCCTCGGCGATGGCGATCCAGCAGGCCCTGGCAGAACACGAGGCGGAGATGCCCGAGGAAGAGCGGATTCGCTTCCGCATCGGCATCAATCTCGGCGACGTGGTCTGCGAGGAGGACGGCGACCTCTACGGCGACGGGGTCAACATCGCCGCCCGCCTCGACAGCATCGCCGACCCCGGCACCGTGGTCGTCTCAGGCACCGCCTACGACCACCTTCAGGGCAAGCTCGACTGCGGCTTCACGCCGCTCGGCGACCTGCGCCTCAAGAACATCGAGCGGCCTGTGCGCGCCTACCGCGTCGAGACCGACGCCGGTGCCTCGGTGGCTGCACCGCCTCCGCTGCCCGCGAAACCCTCGATCGCGGTTCTGCCTTTTACCAACATGAGCGGCGATCCCGATCAGGAATACTTCGCCGACGGGCTGGTGGAGGACATCATCACGGGATTGAGCCGGGTGGACTCCTTCTTCGTGATCGCGCGCAACTCGTCCTTCACCTACAAGGGCCGGGCGGTGGACCTTCGCCAGGTCGGGCGCGAGCTGGGCGTCCGCTACGTGCTCGAAGGCAGCATCCGCAGAGCAGGATCGCGGGTGCGCATCAGTGGGCAGTTGGTGGACGCGATCAGCGGACATCATGTCTGGGCCGACCGCTTCGAGGGCGACGTGAGCGATATCTTCGACCTGCAGGACAAGGTGACCGAGAGCGTCGTCGGCGCTGTCGAACCGAGCATCCGGCTGCAGGAGATCAAGCAGGCGCGCATGAAGCCGACCGACTACATCGGTGCCTACGACCTCTACCTTCGTGCGCTGCCGCGCTTCTACAGCATGACGCGCGAAGGCTTCGCCGACGTGCGCCGGCTCACCAACGAGGCGCTCAGCATCGACCCAGGCTTCACCCTGGCGAAGGCACTCGGTGCCTATATCCGCAGCCTGTCGGTGAGTCAGTGCTGGCACGAGCCCGACGATATCCGCGTCGCCGTGCGCATGGCTCGCGAGGTGCTGGCGGACGCGCGAGACGACCCGACAAGCTTGCGTTTCGCCGCGCAGGTAATCGCCTACAGCGCCAAGGATTACGAGACGGCGCTGGACACGATCGAACGGTCCCTGCTCCTTAACCCCAATTCGGCGCAGGGCCATACGGGCAGCGGCTGGGTGAACGCCCATTCCGGCCACCCCCTCGTCGCGATCGAGCACTTCCACAGGGCAATGCGGCTGAGTCCGGTCGACCCCGAGAAGGGCATCGCGCTCTCCGGCATCGGGATGAGCTACCTGATGCTCGAACGCTACGAGGAAGCGCTGGTTTGGGGAGAACGAGCGCTGCGCGAGATGCCGAATTACGGCTCCTCGCACCGGGTGGTGATCATGGCGCTGGTCAAACTCAACCGGCTGGACGAAGCGCAGGCGGCGGCGCGGCGGCTGATGGAGGCGTTCCCGACCTACACGCTCACCCTGCAGAGACAGATCAACCCGTGGCGGGACAAGGTGTTCGCCGAGCGTTACGTCGAGGCGCTGGGCATCTCCGGCGTGCCGGAGTGATCGTCGCGTTTGCAAAGATGCCCTCTCCTGCGCGTCACGTCTGGCCAGGCGACGTCCCTTGATCCCGCGTCGCTTCTGGAAGGATAGTTCTCTGGCCGGCTTGTCGAGAACTGAGCGCGTAGAGCAGCTGTGAACAGCCGGCGCGAAGGCCGACGGACGGTTCAGCAAGCAGGACTTCGCCTATCTACCTGATCAGGATGTCTATCGCTGCCCGTCCGGAGCGTTGCTGACCTACCACTACAGCAACGTCGAGAATGGCATGACGCTGCGTCGCTACTGGTCGACCGCAGCTTGCGCGGCCTGCCCGATCAAGCGGCAATGCACGCCGTCCAAGGAGCGCCGGATCACCCGATGGGAGCGCGAGCATGTCGTGGAGGAGGTCCAGCGCCGGCTCGACGCCAATCCCGACGCCATGCGGACAGGCGCGAGACGGTCGAGCATCCCTTCGGCACGATCAAGGCCCGCATGGGCGCCACCCACTTCCTGACGAAACGCCTCCACAACGTCCCTTGCCTGCCCATGTATGGCCATGGTTGTTCCAGCGCTTTCGCGGCGTCAGCTATCGTGTTGACTACCGTGGCGTTGCGATCAAGGTAGATTGTCGGGCCCTCCTAATCGTTGCGACAGCCGGATTTGACCTGCGGGCGCCGGGTCGCTCCATCCTGGCTTGAGCTAAGCCGCCACTTCCGGCGTTTCTCCTCTCGATCGCGGAGTCGAGCAGCGACGAGCTGACCTGTCCTGATGACGACTGTCCCATTTCTGCAGTTGACGGCGAGCGGCGCGGCATTGCGGAAGCGCCGGCCCGCGCTGGCATTAATCAAGCCGATGAGCAATCCGCTGGCGAGTTTGCAATAGTCATCAACATAGGGCTACCGAGCGGGAGCCATCGTCATTCCAGATGGCTTTCATCGCCGCCTGCGCCGCCGTGATCCGAGGACGGCAGCGAAATCTTCCTTATCCGCACAAAGGGCATATAGTGGTAGGAACAAGAATATGGTCGGTTTCCAAATCTCATAGCCGGGCAAAGGGAGTTGAATGATGTCCACGAACAGCAAAGGTTTTTCGCGTCGCTGGGTCCTCGGCGGCAGCGCTGTCGCCTTCGCGGCCGGTCCGTTGGGAATGCCGTTCGTGCGAACGGCACACGCGCAGGTGGCGACCTACAAGGCCGGCGTTATTACCTCGCTGTCGGGCGAGAACATCCTCGGCGGCAACCTGACCAAGCGCGGTTACGACCTGTGGGCGGAGGCGATCAATGCCAAGGGGGGCGTCGAGGTCGCCGGCGAGCGTTTCAAGGTCGACATGTTCTACGGTGACGACCAGAGCAACCCGGCGACCGGCGCCGACGCCGCCGAGCGCCTAATCGTGCAGAACGAGGTGGACGTGCTGTTCGGCCCCTACACCAGCGGCTCGACCATCGCCGTGCAGCCGATCTGCCAGAAGTATCAGGTGCCGATGATTTCCGGCTCCGCGGAATCGCCGAACGTCTGGAAGGCCAAGCCGGAATTCAACTTCGGCATCATCCCGGCCGTAGACACCACTGCCGGTAAGTCGCTGGCCGTGCTGGCGAAACTGTCCAACCCCACGGCCAAGACGATTGCGGTGATCGGGGTCAACGAGCCCTTCTCGAAGGAAACCGGCGAAGGTTTCCGCGACGGAGCCAAGGAGGCCGGGCTGGAAGTCCTCGCCTACGAATTGGTGCCCGCCTCGGGCGACCTAACCCCAGTTATCTCTAAGATCGCAGCGCTCAATCCCGACATCGTCGCCGTCGGCGGCCATGAGGAGCCGCTGATCAATGTCGTCAAGACCTCGAAGTCGCTAAACTTCCGGCCCAAGGCGCTGATAATGCACTACGGCGTCACCGACCCGGCCTTCGCCGAGGCGCTGGCCGCGGACGCCGACGGCACCTGCGGCGTCTCGGTGTGGCTGCCATCGGTTCCGTACAAGGACGACGTCTTCGGCACCGCAAGGGAGTTTGCCGAGATGGCGCAAAAGAAGTCCGGGCACGAGCCCGACTACACCGAAGCGGCCTGCGCGGCCAGCGGCCTCGTTTTCGGCGATGCCGTCAAGCGACTCGGCAAGAAGCCGGCACTAACGCCCGAAGACAGGGTGGCGCTGAAGGACGCGATCGCGGAGACAGAAATCCAGACCTTCTATGGGCCGATCAAGTTCGAGAAGGAAGGCAACCACTACCATGACAACGTCCAACCGGTTCCGGTGCTGATCCAGATTCAGGGCGGCAAGACGGTGGCGGTGGGCCCGAAAGAGGCCGCGTCGGCAAACCTCACCTACCCGCTGCCGGCCTGGAAATAAGCGGCTTCGGACAGGGGGTGGGCAGCCTCATCGCCATCACCCTTTCTGGGGGAACGACGACGGTTGCGCGTGCTCAGAAAATAACGGACCATGCCATAGAGTGCGGCCGCCTTGCCGCGGCACCCCGCGTTTTTTTGGTTTGGCTGACTGACGGATGGTTCCCGCCTTGGATCTTTTCCTACAGACCTTGCTGAACGGCCTTCTGATCGGCGGCGTCATCGCCACCTTTACGATCGGATTCCAGCTCGCTTTCGGCGTGCTGCACGTCATCGATTTCGCTGTGGGCGGCTGGGTCGTACTGGGTGGCTATCTCGGCTACTACATGGCCGCCGGACTGGGCGTAGACGGATTCCTGGCGATCCCCGTGGCATTCGTGCTGTTCGGCGCCATTGGCTATCTGATTGGGCCGATCCTCTACAATGTCCGCAACAGCCGCACGGCTCGGCCGGAATTGATGGCGCTGGCGCTGACCTTCGGCCTGTTCACGCTGCTACGCGGCGGCATGCTGACCGCGTGGGGCTTCAATACCCACAGCGTTCCGACGGCGTTGAGCGGCGAGAGCCTTGCCGTCGGGCCGGTGACGGTGCCGCTGATCCGCGTGGCGGCGGCGGCGTTCGCCATCGCCATCGCCGGCGGGCTGTTCCTGTTCCTCTACCGCACCCGCTATGGGTTGGCGATCCGAGCGACGGCCGAAAACCGGCAGAACGCTGCGCTGATGGGCGTCAACATTCGCCGCCTCAGCGCCAATGTGTACGGGCTCTACGCAGGCATCACCGCCATGGCCGGCGTGCTGATGGGTGCAATTTTTTCAGTCAATCCGGAGGTCGGCCTGCGCTATACGCTGTTCGCGTTCTTCGTGGCTGTGCTTGCCGGGTTGGGCTCCGTCGGCGGTGCCCTTGTCGCCGCCTTGCTGCTCGGCGTCATCGAAGCCTTCGTCGCGACCTATGTCGGGTCGAGCTATTCGCTGCTGGCGATCTTCGCCACGCTGTTCCTCGTCCTGCTCCTGTCCCCGAGCGGGATCCTGCGACACGGCCTGTGAGGCCGGACATGAAGCAACGCCGGACCGGCCTCCTCCTGCTGATTGGGGTGATCATTGTGCTGGCGCTCCTGCCGATGCTGGTCAACAACTACTGGCTGCGCATCGCCACCGGCGCGCTGATGTGGGCGGGGCTGGCCTGCTCCTGGAACATGCTCGGCGGCTATGCCGGCTACATCAATTTCGGCCATTCGGCTTTCTTCGGGCTCGGCGCCTATGTCACGGCGCTGCTGATGGGCGACAAACTCGCCTGGCCCTTCTTTGCCACCGTCCCGGCCGGTATCGTGGTGACGGCGCTGTTTGCCATCATGATCGGCGCGCCGACACTTCGCCTGCGCGGCGCCTATTTCGCTATAGCCACCTGGGCATTCGCCGAGGTGCTCATCCAGTTCACCTCGGTGATGGACTTTACCGGCGGCATTGGCGGAATTGGGCTGCCGCCCTTTCTCGACGAGCGCTTCTTCTACTTCGCCATGTTCGGCGCGGCTGCGCTGACCTACCTTATCACCTGGGCGCTGTTCGAGCGGTCGCGTTTCGGGCTGAAGGTCAAGGCGCTGCGCGACCACGAGCCGGCTGCCGAGGCAATCGGTATCAACACGTCGCTGGTCAAGCTGCAAACCTTCGTACTCAGCGCCGTTACCGCTTCGGTGTTCGGCGCGATCTTCGCCTACTGGGTCACCTTCATCAATCCGAAAAGCGTCTTCGGCGGCGACATCACCGACCAGATGGTGGTAATGGTGCTGCTGGGCGGGTTAGGCAGCCTGTGGGGGCCGGCACTGGGCGGTGTAGGGCTGTTCGTCGTCAACCGCGTGATCTGGATGTACTGGGGCGACACCGCCTTCTATATCGCCATATTGGGCGCGGCCATCGTGTTGGTGGTGGTGTTCATGCCGAACGGCATCGCCGGTCTGTTTTCGCGGCACGGGGCCAAGTCCGGCGCCGTGCTGGACAAGGCGGTCGGCAAGGTTGTCGGCGACGGCCATGGAGGGCCCAATTGAGCGTGGTCGAGGGCAAAACGGCCGGGGCCGGCGACCCTATCCTCGTCGTGCGCGAACTCTACCGCCATTTCGGCGGCATCAAGGCTGTCAACGGTGTGTCTCTGGAGGTCGGTCGGCGCGAGATCGCCGGCCTGATTGGGCCCAACGGGTCCGGCAAGTCGACTCTGTTCAGCCTGGTGTCGGGCACGGTGGCGCCGGATCGTGGCCAGATCCGCTTCGACGGTCACGAAATTGGCGGCCGAAAGGCTCACGCGATCGCGCGGCTGGGGCTTGCGCGCACCTTCCAGATTCCGGCCATGTTCGACAATATGAGCGTCACCGAAAACCTGCTAGCGGCAGCGGCCGAGGGCCATTGGCAGGGCGCCCGTGATCGGGCAGCCGAAACGCTGGCGCTGCTCACGCTGGACCATGTCGCCGACAATCGCGCTTCGGACCTTTCGGGCGGCCAGCAGAAGCTGCTGGAGTTCGGGCGCGTCATCATGCGACAGGCCACGCTCATTTTGCTCGACGAGGTGACGGCGGGCGTGCATCCCAACATCCGCAAGATCATCCTAGAGGCCATCGCGCGGCTGCGCGAACACGGCATCACCTTCCTGGTCATCGAGCACGACATGGAGATGGTACGCAACGTGTGCGATCGCATCATCGTCATGGATGCAGGGCGCGTCGTGGCCAGCGGCTCTTTTAACGACATCGTTCGCAATTCGGAAGTTATGCAGACCTATCTGGGGCGGCCGCAATGAGCACCACCCTCACCGCCGAAAACATCGTCACCGGCTACGGCAAGCAGGAGATCGTCCATGGCGTTTCACTAAGCGCGGAGGCTGGTAAGATCACCTGCATCTTCGGACCGAACGGCTGTGGCAAGTCGACCCTGCTCAAGGCGATTGCCGGCGCCCTGCCGGTGTGGAGCGGCACGGCCAGCCTGGGCGATGCAACGCTCTCCAACCTTGCCGTCCATGAGGTGGTGCGCCAGGGGCTGGTGCTGATGCCGCAGGGCGGCGGTGTGTTTCCGCGCCTCACAGTGATAGAGAATTTGCGCATGGGGGGCTACGCCATCGCGGACAGCCGGCTAGTCGAACAGCGCATCGAGGCGGTGATCGAGCAATATCCTTCTTTGGCGCGGCGACGGCGAACCGCGGCCGGTTCGCTTTCTGGCGGCGAGCAGGCAATGCTTGGGCTGGGGCGAGCGCTGGTCTCGGAACCGCGCTTCATTCTGCTCGACGAGCCTTCCGCCGGATTATCGCCGGCCATGGTCATCGAGACGCTCGAGCGCATTGGCAGCCTCACCGCGCACGGCATCGGCATCGTGATGGTGGAGCAGAATATCCGTGAGGCGATGCCGATGGCAGACAAGCTTTACATCCTGGCGGCCGGCGAAAGGCGCTTCGAGGGAAAGCCTCAGGATGTGCGCGACGATCGGCAGATCATGGATATTTATATGGGTGGAGCGTGAGAGGGCATTTGCAGTTCGGTCGGTCCTGGACGTGAGATTGCCGAGAGTCGAAGAGAGAAGCCTGTCTGCTCATGGCATCTCGCCTTCAGCGACGATGTCCACCTCATCATCACGCTCCCCGCTCGTCTGGCCAACCGGAATATCGCCGGCGAGCAGCTTGTCTTTGGCAGCAGGCCAGCGTCCTCGAGTGCCTCGAAATCCGGCAGGTCGCGCAACGTGTCAAAGCCGAAGTGGGTCAGGAACTTATTGTGACACCAATTAGTCAGGAGACGCCGAGCTGGCGTGTCTTTGAACATTTGCGACGCATCTTGTCCTGGCAATGCACGAGTTTGTTGCCTGCTCGCACAAAGTGCTCGAAACCGGTAAGGTCCTGGGTTAGAAGAGCTGGCAGGATGCCCCTTATGAAAAACCCGACGATGGACGATACCGACGATGGGCGCCCGAATGGCGGACGCAGCGCTCTGTTCACGCCGCCCGGCGATGCGTCCGGCGCGGAGCGGGTTTCGCGCCGGCGCAAGGCGCTGCTGTCGTCCTCGATGGTCGGCTCGACCAATCGCGGCCGTGTGCTGCAGGCCCTGTTCGATCTTGGGCCGACGAGCAGGGCTGAACTGGCCCGCCTGGCCGGGGTCAACCGCACCACCATTTCCGGAATCGTGCAGCCGCTGATCGACGATCAGGTGCTGGTCGAGAGCGACCCGGTTCCTCCCAGTCCGGGCGGCGGCAAGCCGGCCCGGCCGCTGTGGTTCTCGCCCAATGCCCGTCCGATCTGCGGTGTGCTGCTGATGCCGGATGCCGTGCATGCCTGCGTGGCGACGCTCGACGGCAAGATCGAATCGGAACGCAAGATGGCCCTGCCGGACGGCAGGGGGCCGGTCCGGCCAATCATCGAGTCGATCGCTGAATGCGTCGGCGACACTCTCTCCAGGGCGCGGCGCATGCCTCTCGGGATCGGTGTTGGCGTCGGCGGCATGGTTGACACCGATCGCGGGTCGATCGTCGCTGTCAATCTCGCGCCGGCGCTCGACCGCTACCCGCTAGCCGACGATCTCGGGCGACGCTTCGGCCTGCCGGTCAAGCTCGACCATCATCCGCGCGCCTTGCTGGTCGGCGACCGCTGGTTCGGCGCCGGGCGCGGCGTCAGGCAATTCGCGGTCGTCTACACGGGCGAGGTGCTGGGCGGCGCACTCTATTTCGACGGGCACCTCTATCGTGGCACGGCAGGCGCAGGCGGCGAACTCGGACACACTTTCGTGCAGCTCGACGGCGAGCCCTGCCGCTGTGGCAGGCGCGGCTGCTGGGACACCATTGCCACCTTGAGCTGGCTCCGGCGGGAGGCCGCCCGCACGGCTCTGCCAGAGCCAGACCTGATCGACTCGGCCCGCCTCGTCGACATGGCGGCGCGGCGGCTGCCGGGAGCGGCTGAGCTGCTCGACCGCTATGCCCGCAACGTCGCCGTCGGCATCGCCAATCTGCAGCAGACGGTGGCGCCCAACATTTTCATCATGCATGGCGATGTCGTGCTCGGCGGCGATTGCCTGCTCGGCGCAATCGCGGAGCATGTCCGCGCCATGGTTCCGTCACGACCCGGCGGCGCGATCGAATTCATTGCCGGCGATGCAGGTGACCGGGCCGCCCTCCTAGGCGCAGCCGGTCTGGTGATTTCCGAGCTGCTGCAGCTTCCGATCTAGGTATTCCGACACCCAACTATCCAGCGAGCCCCGGATAGCTTTGGAACCAGGGCTGCATACGTTCGAACTGAGCCGCCATCGCCAGAACGGTTTCGTCGGCGTGCCGCCGCCCGATGATCTGCAGGCCGACCGGCAGGCCCTGCGCCGTCAGGCCGGCCGGAACCGAAATCGCCGGATGGCCGGTATAGTTGATCGGATAGGTCATGCACCAGCCGATCAGCGGATCGACCGCCTCGCCATTGATCGATGTCGGCCCGATCGTGTTGCCGTCGGGGGCATTCTTGACGGGCGGAACGGCCAGCGTCGGCGAGACGATCAGGTCATGGGTTTCGAATACATCCTCGAGGCCGTCAAGGACGCCGGTGCGCAAAAGATCGTCGAGCGCATGGTCGACGGCGGACACCTTGTAGGCGCCCTCCAGCATGGCGAGGAACTGCGGGGTGAGCACCTTGGCGTGCTTGCCCATTAGGTCGATGCCCTCCTGTTTCCAGTACACGGCGATGGCAGCATAGTGGATCGAGATCGTGCGCACCCAAAGCGCAGCCAGTTCCTTGTGATCGGCCCTGAAATCGAGCTCGACCTCATCAACCTCAATGCCATGTGCTCGCATGACATCGACTGCCCGGGCAACGACGGTGGCGACCCCGGCTTCGACCGGAAAATTGCCCAGTCGCGGGCTGTAGGCCACGCGCAGTTTCGGCGTCCGCCCGGCAACGGCGCCGACATAGTCAACGCCGTGATCCGGCAGGCAGAACGGGTCGCGGTTGTGAGGCCCGGCCATGATCTTGGTCATCAGCGCGGCGTCCGCAACGGTGCGGGTCAGCGGTCCGATATGGACCAGAGGATGTCCCCACAAGAAGGCGTCGGGGCGAGTCACCGAAGGAATGCGGCCGAAAGAGGGCTTGAAGCCGACGGTGCCGCTGAACGAGGCGGGGATGCGGACCGAACCGCCGCCGTCCGTGCCTTGCGCCAGGGCCGCCATGCCGTCGCCGACCGCTGCCGCACTGCCGCCGGACGAGCCGCCGGAATTGTAGCCGATCGCGAAGGGCGTGCTGGTCGGCCCGAAGCGCAGATTGTCGGTGATACCTTTATGGCCGAACTCCGGCGTGTTGGTCTTGCCGAGCACGATGGCGCCTGCGTCGAGCAGGCGCTCGACCGCCACAGCACTTGTTTTGGGCACCCGGTCGTGCACCGCCCACGACCCCATCGAGGTCGGCACGCCGGCCATATCGTCGAGGTCCTTGATGCCGACGGGGACGCCATGCAGCGGTCCAAGCGAACCGCCTGCCATCACGGCCTTTTCGGCGGCCCGCGCAGCTTCCATCGCCTGGTCGCCGAGAACCAGCGTATAGGCGTTGACCACCGGGTTGCGCGCCTCGATGCGGCGCAGATAGGCCTCGGTTACTTCAACCGGCGACAGGTCGCGGCGCCGGATGCGCTGGGCCAGTTCCGTGGCCGGCAGGAAACAGATCTGGTCGTCTGCAGAAGTCATAAGCCGTTCCAGCTTGTTGGGTGCTATTTGATGAACACTGGATTTGCCGCGCCGCCGGTGCCCTTGCTCACTTTGACCGGACTGGCGCAGTAGAAGCCTTCGTAGCGGCGGTCCGAGGCACAGTCGGCGGCCAGCAGGTCGAGCGATGCCATTTCGGTGAACGCCACGCCCAGATTGCGCATCAGCGCGGCGTGCAGCACCAGCATCAACCCGGTCTCGGGCTCGTAGGTTGTCTCGTTGGCCAGTGTGTCGGTAACCAGACAGGGGATCTGCATCTGGTCGAACCAGCGCACGAGGTCGAGGCTGAAGGTCAGTCCGGGTTCCCAATATCCATCGCCGACGCGCTGGCTTCCCGCCGCCAGTGCGCCGACCCAGCCGGTGCGAACGAGAAGGATGCTGCGCGGCAGGATATCGACCGCTTGGGCCCGGGCGCATTCCATGAGGTCGCGATGCGTGAATGTTTCAGCGCGCTCAAGGGCCGGTTTGCCGCGGAACCGGGCGATGTCGAGCAGCACGCCGCGTCCGACGATCCCGCGCTCCGCGATCGGCATGATGCTGGCCTTGGTCATGCCGCCATTGGTACTGCTTGCCGCGAAGCCGTTCCAAAGCGTGTCGTCGAACCACATGTGGCCGAGCGCGTCGCAATGCGTGCCGGCCTGTGCGAAGCTGGTGATATAGTCGTCTGCGAATTCGAGGCCGCCGGCAAGCGGTTGCCAGTGACCGTTCTCGAAGCCGGCCTTGTCGGCGACCATGAAATGCTTCGCCGGCCAGCGGCCGGGAAAGACGGCATCGCCCTCAGAAGTCCCGACCGGCACGCCGAGGGTGAAGGTGCGGCCGTCCCGCACCAACGCCAGGCCCCGCTTGACCTCGTCGGCGGTCAGATAGTTGAGCGCTCCGATCTCGTCGTCGGCACCCCAATGCCCCCAGCGGCTCGGCGCATTGCCCAGCAGCCGGCGCAGCGTCATCGTTTCAGCCGCGCTCATGCTTCCGCCTGCGCGGTCGCCGGCTGCCTGGCGCCGGTGATATAAGCGACGACATCCTCCATGTTGGTGCCGGAACTTGCGAGATCGGCGACCTTGCGGCCCCTGCGCATCACCACCACGCGGTTGCACACCTGCCAGAGATGATCGAGATTGTGGGTGACCATGACGATCGTCAGCCCCTGGGCGCCGAGTCGTTTGATGAGGTCGAGCACCTCACGGGATTCGCGCACGCCGAGCGCCGCGGTGGGCTCGTCGAGCAGCAGCAGCTTGTGGCCCCAAAAGGCACCGCGCGCGATCGCCACCAATTGGCGCTGGCCGCCGGACATGCGATCCACCGGTTTGCTGCGCACCCCGGGGATCTCGATGTGCAGTTCCTCGAGGCCGCGCATCGCGATGTCGCCCATCGATTTGCGGCGGATCCAGCGCAGCAGCGCCGGGCCGCGGCCAAGCGCAATCTCGCGGCCGAGAAAGAAGTTTTCGGCGGCAGTGAACGTGCCGATCAGCGACAGGTCCTGATAGACCGTCTCGATGCCGAGGCGTTGCGCTTCGGACGGCGGCGACAACTTTTGCGGCCGCCCTTCGAGGATCACGTCGCCGGAAGTTGGGTCATGCGCGCCGGCCAGGATTTTGATCAGCGTCGACTTGCCGGCACCATTGTCGCCAACGAGGCCGAGTATGTCGCCCCTGGCGATGTCCAGCGAAACGTCATCGAGTGCCTGGATGCCGCCGAAGCTGCGGCAGATCCGGCGCAGGCTGAGCAGCATCTTCTGCGCCATGGCCTATCCCCTCGCATAGCGGCGGCCAATACCGCCGAGCGCTACGGCGACGACGAGAAGGCAGCCGGTGAACAGGAACTGCGTGAAGATCGGCGCGCCGATCATGGCCAGCCCATTGTTGCCGACGGCGACCGTCAGCACGCCGATCAAGGTGCCGAGGATATGGAACTGACCCTCTCGCAGCGCCGCCGAACCGAGGAAGGCGGCCGAAAACGACGTCAGCATGAAGCTGTCACCCGCCGTCACCTGGCCGGAGCCGAGATTGGAGGCCATCAGCACGCCACCGATAGCAGCACAGGTGCTGGCGATGGCGAAGGCAACGATGCGGCTGCGATCGACGGCGACGCCGGCGCGGCGCGCTGATTCCGGGCTGACGCCGATGGCCTTGATGTGTTGGCCCTGCACTGTTCGGTTGAGGATCACCCACAGCAGCGCAAGCACGACGGCCATGATGATGACGAGGTGCGGCACTCCGGCAATCCGGCCGATCGCGATACTGGTGAATTCGCGCGACTGGGTGAGCTGCAGCGGAATTCCGCCCGAATAGGCGTAGTTCAGCCCGACGATGATGGTGCCCGTGCCAAGCGTGGCAATGAAGGCGTTCACCCCGATCTTCGAAACGACAATGCCGTTGACAATGCCGATGACCGTTCCGAGGCCGACGACAAGGAAGATGGCGGGTAGGATCGGCAAGCCACTGCTGCTCAACAGCCCGACCACGAGAAGCCCGCAGAAACTCGCGACATAGCCGATACTGAGATCGAAATCACCGGCGACGAGGGGCACGGTGAGGCCGGCCGCGACAATGGTGCCGATCGCCATGTCGTTTACGATGTTGCGAAAATTGCCGATGGTTGCGAAGGTCCCCGGCTCCAGCACCGAGAAGATCCCCAGCATCGACGCCAGCACGATGATGGTGCCGTAGGTTCCAAGCAGGCGCATGAGCAACGCGCGCCGCTGTCGGGCATTGGGCGAGGCATAGCCGGTCTGCGTTGACGGCAGGACGCGGGGCGCCTCTGCCGGAGCGTGGGTTTCGGGCAGGGAATGATCAGCGGACATGGCGGCTCTCATGACAGCACTCCGGCCCGGCCAGGCAAGTCCGGCCCAGACCCACAATCAGGAGAGCTTACTGCGGATTGTCCTTGATGAACTTGTCGACGTTCTCTTTGGTGACGAGCGTATAGCCTGGCACGAAGGATTTGGGCTTCCACTGGTCGCCGGCTGCCAGGATGTCGGGAATCTGATCGACTAGCATTTTGCCTGCCGAAGTCAGATCGACACCGAGCGTGGCGGTCATCGTCCCGTCCTTGACAGCCTGGACAGCGGGCGCCGTGGCGTTGAACGAATAGACCTTCACGTCGCTGCGGCCGTTCTGCTTCAGCGCCGCGATCGCGCCCATAGCGTTGTCGTCATAGCAGTTGAAGATGGCGAACGGCCCCTTGGCGTTGGCATTAGCTGCAAGCCAGGCGCTGGTCGCGGCCTGCGACGATTCGGCAGCACCCGGGATGCTGATCTCGTGCGAGGTCGCCTTGAGCCCCGGATTTGCCTTGACGGCCGTATCGAAGGCGTCGGCTCGTTCGCGGCACGGAATGCCGGGATGGTAGGTGAGGTCGAGTACAGTTCCGGACTTGCCGATGTCCTTCAGCATCAAGTCCATCAGCGGTTGCGCAGCACCGGTACTTGCAGATAGCGCGATCCCGTCTGCCATGCCGCCGCCGGCCGAAAGCACGGGGATCTTTGCGTCCGCCGCCGCCTGGAGCCCGGCCGCCAGGCCCGTCGAATCGAAGACCGTGACGATGATGGCGTCCACCTTCTTGGTTGCCAGCTGCTTGATGCTGGTGATCGCTTGCGAAGGATCGCCATTGGCATTGAGCGTTTCCACCGACCAGCCCTTAGACTTGGCTTCCTGGCTCATCGTGTCGACCATCTGGTTTGTGTCGACGTCGGATGTCGAGAAGGTGACGATGCCGATCGTCAGCTTGTCATTCGTGGCGAGGGCGGTCGACGTGAAGGATGCTGCGACGAGCGCTGCGGTCGAGAGTTTCTGAAAGCGGTTCACTGTGCGTATCCCCTGTTGACCGAGTGTTCCGGCTCACCTCCAGACCGCGCAGCAGCCCAGCTTGGGCGCCATCTACAGGTCGTCACAGTCAGTCTGTTTGTTCGTGCGAGCCACGTACTAACTATAGGCACAAGCTCTTATGCCGCGCAACGGCTAATTTCAACCGGCTTTGGTCACTCGAGGTTCAATCGCTGTGGGGCTCTTGGGGCAAGCGCGCGGCTAGGCCGCCTTCTTGATCTCCGCGACCTGAACGCCCAGTCGGAACGCCTGACCGTCTGCGAACGAACGCGCGTAGCTCTCAGATGTAAAAGGGACCGTGGTGGTGGTGCCGTTGACCGTCACGCGAACCGACCACTCTTTGTCCCTAATGATTTCAACGGCATGTTGCTCATGCGCAGCCATGCATTCCTCCCAGAATCTTCCGTTGAGGATGGGAGGATAGCGTCGTAAAACTGGTTTGCATGCAAATAATCCGACACCGCGACGTCGAAATGTCGAAACACGCACAGCTAGGCTTAAGTCGATGGCCTCGCCTTGAGCTGTTCGAGGTGTTCCTTGGCGAGGTTGAAAGTGCGGTGGCAGTCTCTTCAGCCTCCGCCCGGAAGCGGACATCGCGGGTGACAATGCTGGAGGTCATGTTGCGCGCCATTTGCTGACCTTCATGGCATCTACAAACCTGCCGTTCGCGCTATGACTTGATGCGACCTCCCATGGCCCGAAACGACCGCTGCCCAGGGTTCCGCAGTCATTCCTCCCATCGCCCCCGGCGGAACCCGTTCGATCCAGACCGGTTGCTATGCCAGCATGCAGAACCGCGGCCTGACACCATCATGTGGATATGGGATTTGGCGCAGTCCTCGCAGCCTCGACATGTCCGCGCGGTATTAGAGCTGGAACTCAGCCGAAAATTCAGCTCCATCAGGATGCAGCGTAAGCCGGGAGCTGCCCTTCAGGGTGTGGCGGAACGCTGCCTCCAGGACGCGGGAGCCGTAGCCGGTGCGGCCGGCGCTGGTTATGATCGGGCAACGTTCCCGCCAGCGAAACATTACACGCGTCGCGCCCCCTTCGCCCGCCTGCACCGTCCATTGAATGTCAACTCGCCCCTCAGGCGAAGCAAACGCGCCATGCTTGACTGCGTTGGTGGTGAGTTCGTGAACGGCCATTGCGAATGCCTGGACCGCATCTTGCGGTAGCGCGATTGCGGGGCCGTCGAGATTGAAGTTCCCACCTTCCCGTCCGCCATGCGCCTGCAGCTCCAGCCGCAGAATCTCGGACATATCAACACTTCCCCTCGGCGCGCGCACCAACAGATCCTGCGTGCGTGCCATGGCACCGAGCCTGCTCTCGAAGGCTCGGCCGAATTCCTCAAGCGAACCGCTGTCGCGCAGCGTTCGTCTTACCAGCGCATCGACGGTGGTGAGGACGTTCTTTATCCGGTGATGGAGCTCGCCAACCTGCGTTTCCCGCTCCTTCTCCATGCGGCGCTGCTCGGTGACGTCGCGGATCGCCAGCAGTATGAGGTCGAGGTGGTCGAGGCGTCGCCCGTTGAGGAGCATGACGCGGCGGCCGACGTGCTCAAAATCATGCTCCACTTCCACATCATCGAAGGCGTTGTTGTTGGGCAGGACGTTCTCAAGCAGCTCTCTCAGACGCGGGATGTCCCATTGCCGATTGCCGAGCTCGTAGATCAGCCGCCCCTTAGTGTCGTCAGGAGACACCTGGAAGGCGTCATAGAAGGGCCGGTTGGCGCGAACCACCTTCAGGTCCCAATCGAGCACCAGGAGCGCCTCCCGGGTACTGTCGATCAGCTTTTCCCCGAACTCGACGTAGCCTTCGAGTTCGAACCGGGCCTGTTCGGTCTCGGTGCGATCTGAGATGACCAAAAGGATCAGTTCAGGGCGGTCGCCCTCGGGCGGCAGCCGCCTCGCGTTCAGGATCATGATCCTTTTGCCGATCTCCGGGAACTTATGCTCTAGCCGGTAGTGCTCCACTACCCACTGCTGCGGCAGGATCTCTTCCAGGAGCCGACGGAGCTCGGGGATATTCCACTGGCCATTGCCGAGTTCGTAGAGCAGGCGCCCGCGGGTCTCTTCGGTGTCGACCTTGAACAGCGTATAGAACGCCGAATTGGCTTCCTCGACCGTAAGGTCGTCTCTTAGGACCAGCAGCGGCTGATCCATGGTCTGCAGGATCGCTTCGGCAAGGCCAGTTGAACCGAGATTGGCCTGCTTTCCCCCGAGGATTTTTGGTTGCCCATTCGTTACAATGAACAGCAGATTGAGCTAGAGTCCAGTTGGTAGCTCCTTGTGAGCCCCATTTGATCGGAAACAGAAGGAATGGCCTCTTTCTAACGTCAACCGGTCTGCGGCGCGCGCAGCCAGAAAGTCGGCTCGCCGGCCAACCGCGACGAAGAACGCTCCGCGGCTGTACGGCAGAACGAATCCTTCGGCCGGCTCGGTCGCGCCATGCGCGGACGTCTGCAGTGGACTCACTGAAGATCGCGATCCGGCCTCTTCTCGGATGTTTGCCCAGCAAGATCAGGCGAATTGATGATCCATTTCCTGACAGCGATCCCACGAGAATGTCGTGATCAAAAGCTACCAGGAACGGGATCAACATTGGTTGGATCGGGTGGGCCGCGATGTTGGACGTGCACTGCGGATTTCGGGCGGAATACACGTTTCGCTGCGCCCATGTGATTCCTTGATCCGTTTCCAACGAGGTTCCCCTGCCGCTGGTTTCCGACCGATCAGGCTGGCCGCGGTTTGTAAAAGCGGCACCAGCCATCAGGGCTGATTTCGCCCGCAACGATCTCGCATGCATTCGGCTCCAGGAAATGGGCGCACCCTGCGCAGCGGCGACCTTTGTCTGGAACATCCTGATAGAGTGCCAGAGGCTTTGGCGTTATTCCGGCGCCACGCGCCGCAGGCTGGCCCGTCATGCAGGAAGCAAGCCCGCCTCCACCGGCATGGCGACGCCGGTCATCGATACCTTCAGAAACTTCCGACGAGACAGCGTCTGGCTTGGCACGCTGTGTGCCGACCAGCGATTTGCCTCACTACGATCACCGTTCATAACCTTTCCTCCCAATCGACATCCGAGGAACGCCGACGCCGTCAAGTGCTGGGTCAAATCGACTTGAGGTACTCGATCAGATCACTCTTTTCCTGATCGGTCAGATCAAGGCCCAGATGGTCGTCATAATGCTTGATGACGTCATTGAGGGTGGCGAACCGCCCGTCGTGGTAGAAACCGCCCTTGTGGATTTTTTCCGTGTTCCAAAGTGCACGCAACGATGCCGTCCTGTAACGCTCGTCCGGGGATCGCATCGCCTGGAAATCGTCGATCCCGATCTCATCGGCCGTATGCAGGTTCCATCCCGGCTCGGTGAATAGTGGCGGCACGTGGCAAGTGCCGCATTTGGCCTTGTCATTGAAAAGTGCCTCGCCTTTCTCCGCCGCCGCACTGTCGAAGGCGCCCTCGGGCGGCTTCGGGGTCGGCAGCGAAAGCTGATAGAAGTGAAGCGCCGGCAGCTTCGCCGTGATCCGGTCTTCCTCGTCCTGCTTGTGGCCCTGTTTCGTTCTCGCTGCGACCGGATACTTCTCTGTATCGTCCAGGCGCGGATCGTAGAAAACGCCTTTGCCGTGCATTTCGAGATTGCCGACATAGGCGTTCCAGTAGCTCACCGTGCCCCAGGCTCCGGTCCATGTATGGTTGTTCACGCCGGCCAATCCGAAGGCGGGTGGATTGAGCGTGGCGGCCGTCTTGCCGTCCGGCCGGAATGCCTTGCCGTCGAGGTTCAGTTCAGCATCGAATTTGCCAGGGCCCCATGCTTCCACCGCCTTCTTCACCTCCGCTTCGGATATCTGCAGCATTTCGGTGAACGCCGTGAGGTCAGGCGCCAATGCAACGACAGCGCCTATATTGAGGTCGCGGTTCGGCCAGCCGTCCAGCCTATGCCCGATGCCTGGCGCATATGCGTCGTCAACAGTCGAATGGCACACGGCACATTGTATGCCGACCGAAGTCAGCGTCTTTCCGTCCTCGGCGAAGAACCCGGTGACCCCGACAACGGCATTGGCTTTGAGCAGGAGAAGCGTGCTTGCAGGATCGGTAAGGTCGACCTCACCTTTGTCGAGAGCTGCAGCCACGTCCTTCGGAATTGCATTGACATCGACCTTGAGGCCAAGTTCGAGAGCCATTTCCGGGCTGAGGCCAGGTCCGACCCCGCCCAGTTTCTCCCCGGCGATCGCCTCATGGAGCTTGAGCTTGCCGCCCCAAAACTCCTCGCTACCAAAGGTATCGAAACGGAAAGTCTCGCGACCTTCCTTGAGATATCGCTTGGCCTGCTCGGCCGCGGCGGCGTCAAAATCCTTTCCACTGACCGATCCTTTTGCGCCCGTCTGGGCAGCGGCCGGAATCAAAGCCGCGGAGACCAGAATGACCAAGGAGACACCAATACGATTGAACCGTGCTGACACTGCCTTGTCCTCCCGAACATTGTTTTCCAGTTGGTCTACCCGTTCGGCGTCCCGATTGCGTGGCTACCGAATCTGGCTGACAATATTGGATGACCGAACCGTCAAAACGTTCCCGCGTCCGGCGCGAAGACCGATCGATCGATAGAGCATGGACCTTCTGCCGGCATGGGAGAGAGAGGCGCAGAAAGACCTTCCGTCACGCAGTCAGGCTGGAAAACGAAGGCGATCTATAACGGTGTCGATTAGTCGCTCGCAGCGTCGGCCCTTGAAGGGGAAGGCATTGAGCAGCACGGGGCCAATCTGCTCGTCTAGCTCTTGGCGAAGGAGACGGCGAGCGCGATGGAGCCGCGTCCGCACTGTCTCGGGACGCACGCCGAGCAGTTCCGCTGTCTCGTCATTAGAGAGTCCTTCGATTGCTCGGGCAATAAGAACAACGCGGTAGGCGGGGGGCAGCCTATCGGTTGCCTGTTCGACCAAGCTCAGGATTTGTCGTTGCGCCACCGTTCGCTCTGCGTCCCCGGAATGCTTGTCGAGAGCAAACTGTATGACTTCGGCATTGGCCCGTGCCGCGGATTTTGCAAAAGCTGCCGCGCGCCGACTCCTTCGCAAGCGTCCTAATGCCTCGTTGACGACGATCCTGCAGAGCCATGTCGACAATGCCGATTCTCCTCGAAACTCGGCAAAGTGGGCGAAGGCGTTGACATAGGCTTCCTGAACGATGTCCTCGGCTTCGCTGTCGTCGTCGGCCAATCCACGCGCGATACGGTAGAGGCGCTGGTTGTGCATCTGCATGATGGTTCGTAATGCGTCCGCGTCGCGCGCCAACGCGCGGCGGACCAGTTCCACATCCTTGGAATTGCGCCCGTCATCGCCCCTGTCGATGCGTGGGTCGGACATGACAACTTATCTAATCACCAATTCGGTGCCGTCACAGCAAAAAAGGTCCTAGTCGACTCTTTCATCAGTGGAAGGCAACAGGCAATCAAACACAGCGGCGAGAAGCCAAGCCGACGGCGCCTATCATGCCGACAATGCTGTGACGCTTCATTACCCGCCCTCCAAGCACAGCGTCCATCAAATGCCGGGTTTCCGGCTAAGAGCAGTCATACGCGCTTCTAGGAAATGAAGGTCGCCTTCGGGTCACGAGCGCTGGTTGGGCCCAATGTCCGGTTTCTGGAAGGAAAATGGGTCCCGGAAGGTCAGGATTGGGTCCATGAGTGTGAGTTCAACCGAGGGCGAGCGAACTTCCGCTTAGGGTAAAGCCACCAGGACAGCTTCAGGCGGAGCCATCACCTTCAGCACCGCTTCGTGTCGTACTGCTGGCTGGAGACGCCCCTCGTTGACGGGCACGGCCGGCCTTCGCCTTACGGCCGCGCCAGCCGCGATCCGAACGGACGAAGGCTTCCAGCATGTGCGGAATCAGGGCTGCGGCGTCCACGGGTTCGTAGAGCCGGCTGTGTTCGGCCGCATACTGGTCGAGTTCCTCCTTGAGCGGCTCCGGCAGGATGATGGTCATGCGGACGACGCCAACCTTCGGCAGCCGACCGAGCCTCAGATCCGGCATGGTTCACCTCCTGCTTGTGAGACAAAGACATGTTGACTGTTCAGATAATCGACATAGGCAACGAGGTCGCGATGAACGGCGGCAGGCAGTTCGACGGTGATCTTGACCGGACGGTCATCGGGAATGGCAGAAAGTTTCAGCTTGGTCATGATGGATCCTTTGGCGTGCCGTAAGGCACAAGAAGAAGGTCGCGATTGACAATCACGCGAACCGGGAAACCGGGCCGCACGGTGAGCGTAGGCTGGACATTGAGCTGATTGCGCACGAGCTGCTGGCCAATATCGGAGGCCGAATCCTGCGCGCTTTCGCGGATGGCCTTGGCGATTTCGCTTTCGTCGTCGCTGGACCCAAGCGATGTCCCAATGCCCAGCAATGTCGAGAGTGCTGCGGCCCGGAACATCTGGCCCCAATGACGGTCGACCTCGTCCTCCAGCCCGGAAAATTCTTCAGCGTCTGCGCCCTGCTGGCGCTCCAGCACGATCGAGGTGCCGTCAGGCATGATCAGCCGGTTCCAGACCAGCAGCACGCGCGACTGGCCGAAGGCGACGTGGCTGTCGTACTGGCCGATCAGCCGTGCACCCTGCGGGATCAGAAGGTATGAGCCCGTTGGGCTGTCGTAGACATTTTCCGTGACCTGAGCGGTGATGGCGCCGGGCAGGTCGGAATGAATGCCGGTGATGAGGGCTGCCGGAATGACGGTACCAGCCTGCACGATATAGGGCGAGGCCTTCTCGGCGAGCCGATCGGGGCTGACGGTGCGCCGATCCGGTCCGGCATTGACGAAAGCGAGCTTGCGGTCCTGCAAGTTTTGAGCGGGGCCTGGATCGATCGGTGGCTCCTCGATCGGCGGTGTCGGGCCGGACAAAGTGTTCGCGACCGTGTTTGCATCCTGTCTTACCGGATGCACCCGCGCGCTGGTGTCGGTGAACAGTTTTGCCACGCGTGCGGCCTCGATCTCGGCCAGGCGGCGCTGTTCTTCCGGATCGGCGCGCGGTCCACTGACGTTGGACGCCCCAATCGGCTGGCCGCGCTCCTGCGCACGCAAGATCGGCCGGCCCAAATCGCCAGGCAGCGCGGGGCCGAGTTGCGGAACACCGGCGTAATCTTTCGGCAGACTCTGCAGCCCGTCGGCAGTGGAGCGGTTTTCAGTGGTGAAGAGCTCGGGCGGTTGTTCGGTTCCGCGCTGTCTGGTGTCGAGCGCCCAAATCAACGTGCCGAGGATCGCAGCGCTGGCAACCCCACCAACGCCTATCAGCACCTTGCGCGACAGTCGCGTGACCCTGGCCGGTTCGGGCCGAAGGCGCAGTTCCGCTCGAATGTCCTGGTTGGGTGCATTTGCAGGGTCGCTCATCGGAACAGCCTCGTGCTGGGCGAGGTTCGTTTGCCGTCCGTGCGCACGATGCGGACGCGCTTTTCGCTTGTTTTGTCACCGAGCCTCAATTCAGCGGCGGCAAACAGCCGATCAACGACGTAGTAGTTCTGGCCAGCACGGTAGTTGACCAGCTCCGAGCCGCCCGATGGGCCGATGACAAAGAGCGGCGGCATTTCACCTTGCCCTATGCCCGACGGGAACTCGATGTAGACTTTTGCACCGTCATCGAAGGCGCGAAGCGGCCGCCAGGGCGCCGTGTCGCCTTCGATGCGATAGCGAAAATTGAGTTTCTGGATGTCGACGCCGGACGCGACCGGCTTTGCGGCGGAAGCCTGCGCGTTCTGGCGCTGCAGAGCAATCAGCTGGTCCTGCGGGTACTGCCAGGAGACCGAAGCCATGTAGGTCTTTTCGGTCGAGCGCAGCTCGAGATGATAGGTGCGGCGGTCGCTGTTGATAACGAGATTGGTCTGCAGATCCGGCCGTGTCGGCTTCACAAGAATATGGACCTGCTGGCGCTCCCCTGCCCCACTTTGCGTATCGCCGATGATCCAGCGCACCGTGTCGCCGGCGGCCACAGGCCCGGAGCCGACAAGCTGCTCGCCGGGCTGCAAGGCGATGTCGGTGACCTGGCCGGGCGCGGCATAGATCTGGTAGAGCGCGCCCTCACTCCAGGGATAGAGCTGGATGGCATTGACGAACCCGTCGCGAACCGGCTGCATCCTCGCTGCCTCGTTCGCCTGGCTGATACGCTGCTTCGGATCGTTCGGCTCCGGCTTCACCTTCGTAGCGTCGACTGGTTTCAACTGACCAGGCAGCGGAAGCGGTTTCGGCACTTCCACCACTTTGACCGGACCAGGCGGGTCGACCCTGCGCACGGCAGGCACCGCATCGTCGTAGGCGATTTCCGGCGGAATGTATTTCTTCGATGCACAGCCGGCGAGCGCCGTTGCCGACAGCAGTGCCAGGGCAAGCCTACGTGCCTTGGGCGCATTGTGCGTGGCCGGTCTCGCCGATGTTCTTGTTGGTGCTGCACGCATCATGAAAACTCCTTCGACCAGCTGATGGCGTTGACATAGACGCCAAGCGGATTGACTTTGAGCCGGTCAGCGTCGCGGGGTTGCTGAATCACGATTGTGAGGATTGCGGTCCAGCGCTCGGTGCCGGCCAGGTTGCCATTCTCGTAGCGGCGCTCGATCCAGGCGACGCGAAAGGAATCGGGCGTAGCACGGATGACGCTGGAAACCTCGATGGCGATCTGGAGTTTGCCCAATTTGGCAAACGGGTCGTTCAAGCGAGCGTAATCATTGAGGGAAATGGCGCCGCGGTCTGTGGTGTAATCGTAGGCGCGCAGCCAGTTTTGGCGGACGATGATCGGGTCGGCCGGAATGCTTCTGACCTGTTCGATGAAGCGGGCCAGATGCCAGGCGATCTGCGGATCGGTCGGCCGATAGTCGGCAACGGCCGGAGCGACAACTTGCGCTTCGCCGAACTTGTCGACCTCCACCACCCAGGGAACCACTGAGCCGCGCGTCGACTGCCAGACCAATGCGGATGCAAAACCGCCGGCCAAGACGAGCGAGCCGAAGGCCATCAGCCGCCAGTTTTTCGCCTGGACGCGAGCCGAGCCGATGCGCTCGTCCCAAATCTGGGCTGCACGCTGATATGGCGTCTCAGGGTGAGGCGTTTTTCCGTAACGAACAAAAGGGCGTCTAAAGGGGGTCATCGGCGGTCGTCCTGATCGAGGGAAACATTCATTGAGCCGCCGCCATCATCGCTCGAATGAACTGAATGCGCGGCGATGCTGGCGCCATGGCTCATGGCCTGGCCGCGCTTCATGCGTTTTGCCCATGCGGGCGGGGCGTCGGCACTGGTTTCGGTGGTCGACCAGTCACCGGAGGAAGCCGTTCGCGACGATCGCTCTCCACTCGTCGTGGCCCAAGCTGCCAAGCGGCCGGCCTCGTAGCTATCGGACAGGGCTGACGCGGCGCGCGACATTGCCTGCTTGACGGGTTGAACGGCAGCGCTGGCACCAGCCTTTGCGACACCCGCCATGCCGGCGGCGATTGAGCCTGCACCACCTCTTCCAGACGTGGCTGCGGCGAGTTCCCAGGCGGCCGAAGTGCTGCCGGCCAGATGCGCGCCACTACGTGCGGCGGCTGCCGACATGCGCCCGCCTGCACTGAGCCCGCCTGCTGCGCCGCCTATTGCGGCGCGGGCGCCCATAGCGCCGGCTACGCCAAGGCCACCAACGGCGAGGCTCGTGCCAACAGCGGCACCTGCGCCCAGTTGCGGAGCACCCGAAACCAGCCCCGTCGCGATGCCTGGACCGAAGATCGACAGGCCCATCAGCGACAATGCGCCGAGAACAAGCGACAGTGCATCGGTGATCGTCGGTTGTTCGGCACCAAAGCCTTGAGTGAACTCGCCGAACAGGCCCGAGCCGATGCCGACGATGACGGCGAGCACCAGGATTTTCACGCCGGAGGCAACGATGTTGCCGAGCACTTTTTCAGCGAGGAAGGCGGTCCGGTTGAACAGCGCAAAAGGGATCAGCACGAAGCCGGCAAGCGTCGTCAGCTTGAATTCGACCAGCGTGACGAAGATCTGTACGGCGAGAACAAAGAACGCAATCAGCACGATCGCCCAAGCAATCATCAGGACCACGATCTGAACAAAATTCTCGAAGAACGAGACGTAGCCCATCAACTGGCTGGCGGCTTCGAGGATTGGATTGCCGGCATCGACGCCGACCTGCGCGACGCGGCCCGGCTGCAGCAGTGCGGCGCCCGAAAGTGCCGAGCCTCCCGCCTTCAGGCCGAGCCCGGAAAAGCTCTCGAAGACGATCCCGGCCAGACGATTGAAGTTGCCGATGATGAAGGCAAAGAAGCCGATATAGAGCGTCTTTTTCATCAGTCGGTGCAGGACGTCCTCATCCGCACCCCAAGCCCAGAACAGGCCGGCAATCGTGATGTCGATGACGATCAAAGTGGAGGTGAGGAATGCGACCTCGCCGCCGAGCAGCCCGAAGCCAGAATCGATATAGCGGGTAAAGGTCTCCAGGAAGCGATCGATCACGCCGGTGTCGTTCATGGCGCCACCGTTTCCAGATGCAGCCGGTCTTCCGCGCGAGGCGGAGTTGGCGGTTGGAGCGGCAGCATTCGGCGCTGGTCCTTTTCGATCCACGGAGCCGCGTTTGGCGCGATGGGGCGGAGGGATGGTTGCAGGAAGCGTCGGCGGCTTTCCGCCCAGGCTCTCCTGCAGGCTTCGTCGTCAACGGCCGCCATGCCGATGGCCCGGCATCGGGCAAGCTCGACCTTAGCCGGCTCGCCGCCCGGATATGCGGAGCGCGGGGAGGACGCGTCCTGCGAGCCGTCGCCGCGCAGCGCCATGGAGGCGGCGGTCATGGCGGTGCCAAGGGCAAGAATGGCTGCTATCCGGGCGGCGATCTTGAGATCCATGCGATTCTCGCCTCAGTCGTGGAACATTTTTACCGATGACGGGCTGTAACTGCGGCCCGTCATGAAACGGCTGAACTGTTCGCGTGCCTGCTCCTGCGCGGCCGCCCGCCTCGCCTGCTCAAGGGCTTCGGCTCGTCCTTGTGCGGCCAGCATCGCAGTGAGATCGGCAACTTGCTTGGCTTGCACGGCGAGGAGCTGGTTGCCGGCCTGCGTCGCCTGCAGCACGCCGACGGCCGACTGGCTGGCACCGACCAGCGCACTCGTCTGCTCTTGTGTCCCGGCGATGTTGTCGACCGCGACGGCGCCGGTTTTCAGCGAATGCTCAAAGGCAGACACCGAGGTCTGCCAGCGCTGACGCGCGCCCTCGACAAGCTGCTGGCTGGAGAGTTCCGAACCGAAATTCTTGTAAGCGGAGGTAAACTGGCTCTCGATGTCCTGGACGCTGTAGGCCAGCTTCTCGGCCTCGCCGAGCAGGCTCTTCATCTCGGAAAAATTGCCCTCGATCTGGCCAAGCAGCGAGGTCGGCAGCGACGTGAGATTCTTCGCCTGGTTGATCAGCATCTGCGCTTCGTTTTGCAGCGAGGTGATCTGGTTGTGGATCTGCTCCAGGGCACGCGATGCCGAAAGCAGGTTTTCGGCATAGTTCCTCGGATCGAACACGATCAGCGCCGATGCTGGTGCCGATGACAGCGCCATGGCGACGGCGATGGCGCCGGCTGCCGCCTTGCGACGGATTCGGCTGCCTGCAAGATTGGAATTCATGACGAAATCTCCTCTGTGGACTGGTCGATCACGTTGGTGAGACCTGGGATGAGGTCGGCCGCCCAGGAGAGACCGCGCTCCGCTAGCCAGGCCTCGAGGAAATGCTCTCGGCCGGCCTCGGCGATTGTCCGGTCGATCGCGGCCTGGTCTGATTTGGACGATGTGGCGCAGAGCGCCAGCGCGATCGGACCGAGTCCCAGTTCGAACAGACGGTTGCCGCGGCGGCTTTGACAGTAATAGTCGCGCTTCGGTATCGCCCGGGCGATGATCTCGATCTGACGATCGTTGAGACCAAAGCGTCGATAGATCTCGGCGATCTGCGGCTCGATAGCGCGCTCGTTCGGCAAGAACAGCCGCGTCTGGCAGCTTTCGACGATTGCCGGCGCGATTGGCGATCCGGCGATGTCGGAAAGCGACTGCGTGGCGAAGACCACGCTGGCGTTCTTCTTTCTCAGCGTCTTCAGCCATTCGCGCAGCTGGTCGGCGAAACCGCCATCGTCGAGCGCCAGCCAGCCCTCGTCGATGAGCAGCAGTGTCGGCCGGCCGTCCATCCTCTGCTCGATGCGGTGGAAAAGATAGGCAAGCACCGCGGGAGCAGCACCCGTGCCGATCAGGCCCTCGGTTTCGAACGCCTGGACGGAGGCTTCGCCGAGACGCTCATACTCGGCATCAAGCAGCCGGCCAAAAGCGCCGCCGATGCAGTAGGGACCAAGCGCCTGTTTCAGCGGCGAGGACTGCAGCAGCACGGACAGGCCAGTCAGTGTCCTCTCCTGGACTGGCGCAGACGCCAGCGACGTCAGCGCCGACCACAGATGTTCCTTGACCTGCGGCGTGATGGGCACGCCTTCGCGCAGTAGAATGTCGAAAAGCCAGTCGGCCGCCCAGGCCCGCTCCGGCGTATGATGGATGCGGGCAAGCGGCTGCAGCGACACGGTGTCAACGTCGTCCGACAGATCGGTCAAAGTCAGCAAGGGCAACGGATCGTCAGACCCCTGCCCGCTTGCGGTATCGCTTCCGAGATTGTGCCAGTCACCATTCATGGCGAGTATGGCCGCGCGGATTGAGCCGCCGAAATCAAAGGCAAAGACCCGGCTGTTTTCGTAGCGCCGGAACTGAAGCGCGATCATCGCCAACAGGACCGACTTGCCGGCGCCCGTCGGGCCGATGACGAGGGTGTGGCCGACGTCTCCAACATGCAGGCTGAACCGGAACGGTGTGGCGCCCTCCGTTCTGGCGAAGAACAGCGGCGGCGCTCCAAGATGCTCGTTCTCGATCGGACCTGCCCAGACCGCGGAGAGTGGAATCGTGTGCGCGAGGTTGAGCGTGGAAAGCGGCGGCTGGCGAATATTGGCATAGACATGGCCAGGAATACCGCCCAGCCAAGCTTCGACAGCGTTGACGCCTTCGGCGATACAGGTGAAGTCCCTGCCCTGAATGATCTTTTCGACCAGACGCAGCTTTTCGCCGGCGATCGACGGATCGGCATCCCAGACCGAAACGGTGGCGGTGACATAAGCTTCGCCGATCTGGTCAGAGCCCAGGTCCTGGAGCGCCGCGTCCGCATCGGCCGCCTTGTTGGCGGCGTCCGTGTCGACGAGAACGGATGCCTCGTTGGTCATCACCTCTTTGAGGATCGCGGCGACGGATTTCCGCTTCGCGAACCACTGACGGCGTATCTTCGTCACCAACTTGGTCGCGTCGGTCTTGTCCAGCATGATCGCCCGCGTCGACCAGCGGTAGGGGAAGGCAAGGCGATTAAGATCGTCGAGAATCCCCGGGAAGGTCATCGTCGGAAACCCGGTGATGGTGAGTGTGCGCAGATGCGCATCGCCAAGCCTCGGCTCTAACCCGCCGGCCAACGGCTGATCGACAAGCAGAGCATCGAGATGCATCGGCGTTTCTGGCACGCGAACGCGATGCCGCTTGGTCGAAATGGTTGAGTGTAAGTAACTCAGCGTCTCTCCGTCATCGAGCCAGTCAGCTTCGGGAACGAAGCCCTCGATGAGGTTGAGCACGCGGTCGGTGCGGTCGACAAAAATCTTCAGGAGCTCCCAAGGATCGACGCCGGTCTTTTCCCGGCCTTCGTAGAGCCAACTCTCCATGCGCGACGCTTCCTCGGCCGGAGGCAGCCACACGAAGGTGAGGAAGTAGCTGCTTTCAAACAGCACACCGGAGTCTTCGAACTGTTCGCGACGCTCGATGTCGAGAAGTGCGGATGCGCAATCCGGGAACCGGCTGTCTGGGTAGCCGCTGGCAGGATTGCGCTGGGCTTCGACAAAAAGTGCCCAGCCGGAGCCGAGCCGGCGCAGCGCGCCGTTGAGCCGCGCGGTCGTGCCGACGAGCTCCGCCGGCGTCGCGGAGTCCAGATCCGGCCCGCGAAAACGCGCCGTCCGTTGAAAACTGCCGTCCTTGTTGAGCACCACGCCCGGCGCTACCAGGGCAGCCCACGGCAGATAATCGACGAGGCTGGCACTCTTCTTTCGGTATTCCGCGAGGCTCATCATGGCGAAACCTCAACATCCGAAATGCGTGGGATAGCGCAGGTGGCGGCGAACCACATCGACGAATTGCGCATCGCGCTTTGCCGCCCAGACGGCCACGAGATGTCCGACCGCCCAGATGATGAGCCCCGCGATCCACAAGCGAAGCCCCAATCCAATCGCGCCGGCCAGCGTGCCGTTGGCGATGGCGACCGCACGCGGCGCGCCGCCGAGCAGGATCGGTTCGGTGAGCGCGCGATGCACCGGCGCGAAAAAGCCACGGATCTCCTCATCCATCAGATCAGAGCTCCGCCACCGAAGGAGAAAAAGGACAGAAAGAACGAACTTGCCGCGAACGCGATCGACAGCCCGAAGACGATCTGGATCAGCCGGCGAAATCCGCCTGACGTGTCGCCGAAGGCGAGCGACAAACCGGTGATGATGATGATGATCACCGCCACGATCTTGGCGACTGGCCCCTCGATTGACTCAAGGATTTGCTGAAGCGGCTCCTCCCAGGGCATGGAGGAACCGGCAGCATGGGCGGGCGCAATCGTCATGATCGGGGCGGTCGCCGCATACGACAGCTCCACGGCAAGTTTGCGGATAGTCGATGAATTGAAGCGCATCTGGGTCATTCTGAAGCTCCATAGGGAGAGTGGCGATTCACGGTCGTTGTGGTCTCGAAATTTGCTTCCAGGGTGCGGTAGTCGCCGGTGGCCGGATCGAGCCCGTCGACCAGGGCGATCTCGACGAGCCGGCGCGCTGAGCCGCGGCCAGCGAGAACTGCGATGAGATCTATGGTTTCGCCAATCAGTGCGCGCGGAACCGTAATGACCACCTCCTGCACGAGCTGCTCCAGTCGCCGCAGTGCGCCAATGGCAGAATTGGCGTGGATGGTGCCGATGCCGCCGGGATGGCCAGTGCCCCAGGCCTTCAACAGATCGAGCGCTTCCGCACCGCGTACCTCGCCGATCGGAATGCGATCGGGCCGAAGGCGTAACGACGACTTCACCAGATCGGAAAGCGAGGCGACACCGTCCTTGGTGCGCAGCGCCACAAGATTGGGCGCAGCACACTGCAGCTCTCGCGTATCCTCGATCAGCACGACGCGGTCGGCGGTTTTAGCGACCTCCGCCAGCAACGCGTTCACGAGCGTGGTCTTGCCCGTCGACGTGCCGCCGGCCACCAGCACGTTCTTGCGTGTCTTCACGGCAAGCTGCAGGACGCCAGCCTGGGCTTCGGTCATGATGCCGGCGGCGACATAGTCGCGAAGCGTGAACACCGCGACTGCCGGCTTGCGGATGGCGAAGGTTGGCGCCGTGACAACAGGCGGCAACAGACCCTCGAACCGTTCGCCGGTCCCGGGCAGTTCAGCCGAAACGCGCGGCGAGCCCGAATGCACCTCCGCACCGACATGGTGCGCGACCAGCCTGACGATCCGTTCGCCGTCTGCCGCGATCAGTATTTCATTGCTTGCAGCGAGTCCTTCGCTGAGATGGTCAACCCACAGGCGACCGTCGGGATTGAGCATCACCTCGACAATGGCTGGATCGTCAAGGAAGCCTGCGATCGCCGGGCCGAGGGCGGTGCGCAGCATGCGCGCGCCGCGCGATACCGCTCCCTTGCTGGCACGATAGTTGGTCGCCATGCGGGTCCCCGTTTCTCGCCACGAACTGGTTCTTGCCGCGGTCGGGGATCATTAGAAAAGGCACGAGCGCCGGCCTTGCAACAAGCAAAACCGGCGATCGTGGAATGACGTGCAGAGACTTGCGAAATGCGGTGCGGCGACCGCGATAGCTCAGCAACCCGGTGCCCGACTGGCTATCTCCGCTCCAGCAGAACAGCCGGCTATATCTAGGGCCGCAAGCGAAGCCCGATTGGGAAGTCATTCTTGGCATCGACGTTCCAAGGATCGGCTCGACGTGCATGTTTTGCCGTCCGGCGAGCCGTTCTCGGTGGGTATGACCATGCCGGGGTGGAGGATCTGGTTCGGCGATTGGCAGCCCTTTCGCCGGCCGTTGTCGGATTGGAGTCGACAGGCAGCTTCGAGAGACTGGCGGTCGCCGCCTTGGCAGGCAACGGCCTGGCAATTGTCATGATCAATCCGGCGCGGGTGTAGGCGAGGCTAGCAGGTATGTTGAAGAGCCTAGAGAACTATGGTGGAAATTGCCAGAAAGGTAGATTTTTGGAGTTTCTCGTGTCCCTGAATATCAAAAATCCGGCCACCGTTGCTCTCGCCGATGAACTCGCACGCCGCCAGGGTATCAGTAAGACAGCAGCCATCCATCAAGCGCTTGCATCGCTTGGGCTTTGGAGAGACCGCTCACGAGCGTCTGCTGGCAGAATTGCGCGCCATCCGAGAAAGAGTGGCACGATTGCCTGAACTGGATACTCGCAGCGACGAGGAGATCATCGGGTATGACGAGCATGGAATCCCTAACTGATGGTGATCGATACCTCAGCTGTTGTAGCGATCCTTCGGAGCGAGCCTGAGGCAGCAAGGCTGGAACGAGCGCTGGTCTCCGACCCAATCCGACTGGTCCCGGCAACCGGGGTGCCCGAGGCACGCATGGTGCTGGTCAGCAGGCGCGGCGAACACGCATTGGCCGAGATCGATCTGTGGCTGCGCAAAATCGAGGCCGACATCATTCCTGTCGACTCCGAATTAGTTGGTCTGGCGACCCAGGGTTGGCTGACCTACGGCAAAGGCCACCACCCGGCGGCGCTGAATTTTGCCGATTTCCTGTCCTATGCTTTGGCAAAGCGTGCAGACGAACCGCTGCTTTTCATCGGCAAAGACTTCTCCCAAACGAGTATCGAACCGGCATGAGCACGAGACTCTAGGATCATCGGCTGTCTCCAGCTTGAACCCTGTAATAGCGCCAATTAGTTTCGATCCTGTCGGCTGGGCCTGCATCAAGGGGTGTCGTGCCAATTGATCCCAAAGCAGAGCAAGCTGGCGTCTTTCGTCCCTCCGATCTGGCGCTGCTGGGCCGCGTCTTCGATCGGTTGGAAGTTGAGGGCCAATCCAGCCGGCCAACATGTTGCTCAGACATTCACGGCCGCGACGCTGGTTGTGCGAACAAATGATGAGCCTCGTCGAAAACGGCCCTTGGGAGGACCCGAAGCTCGCTTGCTTCGTAGGGGAGATGCTCGAGATACTGCGTCGTCAGCCGGGCAACCACTTGCGCTTGGGCCAGGTCGCGACGGCGCTTGATTGGCTCGCGATCAGCTCGTTTTGAGACCCAGAATTTGTGAGCGGCAAAAATACGCGGATCGGGTGCCACGAGCCGTAACGGTCCGCCTTTTTCATCGATGGCGATTGCTTCGAAAGCAGGGGCATTTTCCAACCATGCCAGGCCGGCGATCTCGGCGGCCACCAATTCGTCGTCAGCCTTCCCGATAGTTTCCCGGCTCGACTTCCACGCCGGGTTTGCGAGCGGTTTGATCAGATCGACGAGATATCCGTCGCGGTTCACCGCGCGGAATGTGGCGGATGAACGCTCGAAAGACCGATCGACCTTGCGCAAAAGGTTGATGAGCGCTCCATCTTCGACGTTGGCGCCAGACATGATCCTGAGGGACTGGCGCGAGTCCATGAGGAGATCGATATCTTGCGTCGATGTGATTCCGGGATCCACGAACACTCCGGCCGCCGCCTCATAGGCGTAGATCGCATTCGTGCCTGCAATACGAATGCCTTCCCCGAGAAGACCGGCGTTATCGATTGCTCTGATAATTCTTGCGGCGATCAGGGGAACACGCCCAAGCCGGAGCGCGCGATTGACAGCAGATTGGCGCTCCATCTGCTCCTGTCGCGCAGAGAGCGTTTCTTGGGCGGACGCGCGAGCTGCTTCCCAATCCGCCTTGACAGCTTCGCTCGCCGGCGAGCGCCGACCCTCTGCCTTTTGGTGTCGTACGCCAGCGGCGTCGTAGTAGCTTCGCATCAAATGGTCGATGCCGTTCACGGTGTGCCAGACGAGGGATCCCCGAAAGCTCTTCGCCTTCCTTTGGGCCTCTTTGAGCGCAATGAAACGTTGGTCGGAATTGACTTTTTCCCGACGCTGATCGTTATTTAATTCAACAAAATCAATCAATTCAACAGTTACCATACGTTTAGCTCAGAGCTGTTGCAAGACACAATAGGCGGCGGAGCGCCCGATTGCAACAGCTCTCACGTGATTCCACTGCGACTGTTGAAGTAACTGTATTAATTAAAAAATATGACAACGGAGCGGCTTTTCTACGGCAGCGCAGTCGAAGCAAAAGCGCCGCTCGAACGCGGCCTTCGCTGGTTTTATTCGATCCTAGACCGGGCCGGTGCAAACGGTCTGAGAAAGCTACCAAGATGGCGATGGTGGTCATTCGTCACCTCAAGCAGATCCGCTCGATTTGCAACTCCGCGGATGGCGTGACAAAGCTCCCTTTCCCCCGGCTTGGAAGTGCTTAGCTGTCGTCCCTATAAGACTTGGCGGCTTCATCGATCTTACGCCAGTCGTTTCCGTGCCGCCGCACAAGCTCCCGCGCCTGGGCTGGCGATACACTTTGCGTTTCGACGAAGTGGTTCACTTCCGTCTCCTCGCTTTCAGGGGACGCGAACGAGGGCTCGTTGGCCGTCTGGCAATTGGGTTTTTGCATCTCGTCTGGGCATGAATGGACCTCTCCTGGAGCAAAATAAACGGTCCGGCGCGGCGAAGCTTTCCCACGCTAGCATTCAGCAGTTTCACCGATCGCCTCATTGGCTGCCCCTAGCGGCTCTGACCATACGTTCTGGTGTTCTTGGACCCAAATGAACTGCACCGCGTTGTTTGCGAGCAGTGCTGTGCTTCGCAATCTGATGGAAAAATCCGACGCCCCTGCTGCACCGCAGACAGTTCCTGGTGCCGAAGCGCGCTTTCCGTACGATCGAGCGGCGGTTGAGCGGTTTCGACAGGCATTCCCGCGCGCCAGGTGGAGTGACGAGCGCACAAGCTGGTTCGTGCCGGGAAAGACTGCCGCGCGGCGCATCCAGCGCTGGCTTGCGCAAGAGGCGGATCTACGAGTAGCACATGATGACAGCAAGGGACGAGACGCCTTCGCCTTCGATCCCCTGTCGAGCCGGTATCTGGAAGTCGCGGACGACCTGCGCATCCGCACGCCATATTCGCGGACGGTTCTCGAAGAACTGCGAGCCGTTCCATGGGCGAGCTGGGACGACGAACTGCGGGCCTGGAGGGTGCCTTTCCGCTCCTACGAGGAGTTGAGGCGCCATTGGCCAAGCATCGAAAGGGCCGCACGCCGCGCAGAACCGGAGGAGAGGAAACGGCGACGGGAAGCGTCCAAAGACTCCGAGGAATATAAAGCCGCCAGATTACGGTATGCCGAACGCAGGCGACGTCGCTATCCACTGCCCCCTGACGATTTACCCCAGCTTGGCCCTGCCGTGGCAACGGAGCAATACGGCGTCGTGGTCTTCACCGAGATTTCGGGCGAACTCGTCGCCTCGGAGCTAGCAGCGTTCTATCCGCATTTGATCGAGGCGAACGTCGACTATATCTGGGGCAGATGGCGTCCGGCGACCTTGACTGAATTGATTAGAACATGGCCCGCTCGGCGTGCTGCCGAGTTAACGGAACGGCAGCGAGGCTGGTGGCAACCAACGCTGCCCGAGCTCAGGATAGCTCGCCAAAAAGCCCGAAGCATGGCCCGAAGAAGGGCAAGGCTTGGGCCGCTTCCAGCGTCTGTCCGGTTGCTCTAGTGTTGAAATGTCAACCGATCGGAACCTTCCATGTGCAGCGATTGCGAACAACATATGAGCTGGCTGAACATTGCCCGATGATGGCGTCGCTGGCGTTGAAGATCGGGGCGCATGAAACCGAACTTGACCTGCCGTAGGCGCGCGACACCCGCATCAATGATCTGGCTCCAATAACCCGCGTGGCAGCTGAAGCCAGCGTCGGCGTTCTTCGAATTTACCGGACGAAGTACCCGAAGGCGAAGGATCCATTTTCGCTCTACGCTCCGCGTTTATGACCATCGCCGACCGAGAGGAAGTTCGCCGCTCCGCTGACACGGGGCTGGGCGCGCCAAGGTCATCGCTGAATGTAAAGCCATTTCTGCAGGACGACGCACACAATGCCGATCCGAGGCCAACTGGGAGTGCACACCAGCTTGGAATTGTGCGGAACCGTACGAAGCCGATTGCAAGCAACCAACCTGGTTGGCCGGGCATTAGCAAAGCATCAAATAGGAAAGCATCGGGAGGAAGACCATGCTGCACGTTAACATGCCTCGCGAATTTGAGGTCGGCGATGAGGTTGCGCTGGCAGGTACCGTCACGGCGATTCTCCCCAGCGGGCGCGCCAGGGTGAGCATTCCTTCGTATGACCATCCTTATACGATTGATCCGCCACCCAAAGTCCGGGCCGGCGACCGAGTGATTCTTGTTGGGGACGTCACCCGCATCGATCGCGGGGCGAACAAGCTCTCTGTGCGGATTGACTGCGGCGGGGTGATCACGGTCGACAAGTCGGCGATCACCCGGCTGAGAAAGCACCGCCGGATTTCAGCGGGTTGACGCTCCGGCGATACAACGGCCGGCGTAGGGAAGATGCCAGCGCCTTTGAACAGCCCAAGGGTGCGGCGCGGTCCAGCCGGATATGGAGCGGACGAACGGATAAATGGGAGCTCGACGGCTAGGGCACGCGTCCAGCGTAGTGCGTCCCTGGCGTCTTCGGATTACTGGTGAAGCAAGTCAGACCTGGCCTATCGCAACCGCGCCTCACCTGCCGTCCAGCGTTCGGATTCGCGATCGTCGCTCTCGGCAACAGGCGGCGCGCCCGTCCAGGACGTGTCGCACGTGTGCGCTGTGGAAGGAGACGCCCAGCACATTTCGGGTGAAGGCAGCGCGGGCATCGCGATCGATCGTAATCTTTCTCTGCAACGAGCGCCTGATCGCCGGTCAGCAGTTTCAATCGCGATGGGCTCCGGCTCGTACCCATTATGGAGATCACATGTTCGTCCCGGACCCCGATGCCGGCAACAGGTCTGCTTCGGAGCGTCGCGACGGAACTGGGCGACATGGTTGCGGTGGAGTAAGCGCCCTCCCCTGGGTCAACAACCCCGTCGGTGACGGCCGCGACCGCATCGGCAATCAAGTCGTCGCTGAAAGGCCGCAAGGTATCTGTCACGACATAGCGCGCCGGCGAAGCTCCGCCCTTGCGACGGGGATTCGTTGTAAGCCGATCAGACGGCAACGCCGGCCAGATGAGCGAGAACTTACCCTCGGTGTGGGTCTCGACCAGGCTCGACGTTCGTCGGTAACTGCCTACGAGTCAAGGTCGTAGGGCTCGTGGCCCAGGTCGTTGTGATGAAGCGCCTCTGCCATACACCTGATGTCGAACGCCTGGCCGCACGCCGGGCAGAGGACGAAATACTCCTCCTCCCGAAGTGGCGATGCATCGTGGTCTTGGGGGATGACGATGTCATTGTATTCGTCGGGCATTGGGTCCTCCGGCAACGCCGCCCGCCATGCTGGAACGCCTGCCGGCAGGATTTATTTCAAAGTTACTGCGCCTAAGAAGAAGCCCTGGGCATCGATCGTGGCCCGATGTCCGGTTTCGCTGGCAATAACCTTGCCGAGGCCCGCCGCTCCGATGAAAGGTGATCTGATGGGCATCAGCTGCGCAAAATAGCTCGGAAATCGGGCACTGGGGTTGGGCTGTTGAAGCGCACTGTCTTGCCGGCAGGTCATCCAGTCGCTGGCGGCGCTGGCGGGACATCGTCGGCTATTTCTTGCCTGAGCCTTGGTCCTTTGCTGAGCCGGCGACCGAGCGCATTGACGAAATTGTCGTAGCGCTGCAAACCCTTCGCGCGGGCTTCGGCCTGAGCGGATTCCGGCAAGGCTGGGGTCGAATTGAGCCAAAACCGGACGAACAATGCGAGCGTCTCAATAGCAATTCCGACGTCGCGTTCGACACGCTGCACACGTCGATCGATCTGGTCGAGGCGTCGAGTGATCGCGGCTTGCTTTCGCTCTTCGGCATCCGGCGACAGGAACGACGCGAGCGCAGCCTCGGCAACCAGTGACAGCGAGGCCTCGCGCCGCTCCGCGTAGTCTGCCAGCGCGTTCATCACGTCAGGATCAAGATAGGCAGAGAGACGTTTTTTCTTGGCGTTCTTCATGCGCTCAAAGCTCAATGCCATCATTGGGGTCAAGGGCGGCCTGACGAGCTGCGCGTCTCATGGCTTGATCGACACTGCGGCGACGAACGGCGTCATCGTCGGGCTCGTCCCTGTCGAGGTCGAACTCATCGTCGCAGCGTGGCGTTCGTTCCGGCGCGATGTCTTCGTGTTCGGGAAGCTCGGGCTGGCGGCGAATGCCGCCATTGGCCGGATCCTCGTCCTGCTGATCCCTGGCAAGCCTCAGCTTGCGAGATTTGCCTTCCGGCTCAGCAAGAAGTGTCGTGTTGGTCCAGTCGTCAGAGCGAGCGTTCTGCGTTGTCCCTCCGGTCCTTGGTGGCGGCAAGACACGCTCGGCAAGACGCGGGTCGGCAAAGTAGCGTGCCTTCTTCGCACGGATTGGGAACTGGCCCGAGATCATAATGATCGCCTCGGTAGGCGGCAGCTGCATGATCTCGCCCGGCGTCATCAGTGCACGCGCCGTTTCCTGCCGCGACACCATCAGATGCCCGAGCCAGGGCGACAATCTGTGCCCCGCATAGTTTTTCATGGCGCGCAACTCGGTCGCGGTCCCCAGAGAGTCTGAGACGCGCTTGGCCGTCCTCTCGTCATTCGTGGCGAAGCTCACCCGCACATGACAATTGTCGAGGATGGAATTGTTCGGTCCGTAGGCCTTCTCGATCTGATTGAGCGATTGTGCAATCAGGAACGACTTGATGCCATACCCGGCCATGAAGGCCAGCGCGCTTTCGAAGAAATCGAGCCTGCCGAGCGCGGGAAACTCGTCCAGCAGCATCAAAAGACGCTGCCGGTGATCCTTCGCGTGAAGATCTTCGGCGAGCCTGCGGCCGATCTGGTTAAGCACGAGTCGCATCAGCGGCTTTGTGCGACTGATGTCCGATGGCGGCACGACCAGATAGAGCGTCGTCGGCCGTGCCTCCTCGACAAGGTCTGCGATCCGCCAGTCACAGCATGACGTCACCTTGGCCACAACTGGATCGCGGTAGAGGCCCAGAAAACTCATGGCCGTCGAGAGCACGCCGGAACGCTCGTTCTCGGACTTGTTAAGCAGTTCCCGAGCAGCCGACGCCACGACGGGATGCGGGCCTGCATCACCCAAATGCCGCGTCAGCATCATGGCGCGCAGCGTTGCCTCGATTGGCCGCTCTGGATCGGAAAGGAAGTTCGCCACGCCTGCGAGGGTCTTGTCTTTCTCCGCATAGAGCACGTGCAGTATTGCGCCGACCGGCAACGCATGGCTGGTCTTCTCCCAGTGGTTGCGGCGTTCCAATGTGCCTTCTGGGTCGACCAGGACATCCGCCACGTTCTGCACATCTCGAACTTCCCACTCGCCCCGTCGCACCTCCAGCAGAGGATTGTAGGCTGCGGATCCAGCATTGGTCGGGTCGAACAGAAGCACCTGGCCGAAACGAGCCCGCCATCCGGCCGTCAGTTCCCAGTTTTCGCCTTTGATGTCGTGGACGATTGCCGAACCCGGCCAGGTCAGTAGTGACGGTACGACCAGGCCGACGCCTTTGCCGCTTCGGGTCGGTGCGAAACATAGCACGTGTTCCGGACCGTCGTGGCGCAGATAGTGTCGGCCCAACATACCCAGGATCACCCCATCCTGACCGATCATCCCAGCGGCCTTGATTTCGTCTCGCGTCGCCCAGCGCGCCGAGCCGTAAGTCGTGGTATCCTTTGCCTCGCGCGCCCGCCACAGCGACATCCCGATCGCTGCGACGATAGCCATGAGGCTTCCGCTCGCCGCAATCGCCGCGCCCTCCAGGAAGACCTTCGGCGCGTAGGCGTCGTAGAAAAACCACCACCAGAAAAAGGCTGGCGGCGGGTAAACGGGCTGTCCAGCCAATTCGAACCACGGCGGACCGAGTTGGCTTTGAAAGCCGAGCCGCCCTGCCGTCCACTGTGTTGCTCCCCATGTTGTCGCGACGACGATCAGAAAGGCGGTGAGGATCTGGCCCCATAAAACCTTGCTTGCCGGCATCGGTCGTTTCCCAAATGGATGATCGGAACAACCGAAAAGCTCGAATTCCTAAATTCGCAAGAAAAAAGGGGCGGTCGAAGCAGCATGGCGTACCCGGACGTGGAAAGACTTGCCCGATGCGATCTCGAATGTTGAACGAGCATAGGGGGGCTGCTTTCTTCTGGAGCCGTTGAGCCGCTACTTGCCCAATGATAGTTAGTTGTCTCGGCTCAGATGGCATTCGACGAGATGGACGGGTTCTTGGAAAACCACGGATTGCGCATGACCAAATGAACAAGAGTCCTCAGCGGCGCGCCGAGCCGGAGAACACTCTAGTCCCGGCAAGTGGTGGTCAGCCGTTCTGCTGAGCTCGAATCTTACCGCCTCCCTGATCGGTAGCGCGATAGATCCAGAGCCGACTCGATGAGCAGACCCATCAAGTCTGTTCAATTTTGTTAATCGATTCAGTCACATCAACTATTGCCATGGACTTTCGTTGGAACTGTTGCAAGCCGCGCCGGCCTCACGGGTCGCGGAATCTATTCGGCCGCACCTAAGTTCCAGATGTCCCGATGCAGGCGCCATGTCCCGTCGTCCCCTTTTTTCCAAACGACAATGTACTTGCCCGCAACGGTGGAAGGGGCACCGCCTTTGCTCGGCACACTGAGCGTAAATGCGCCAACTTCGTAGGCGAGATTCCCGCTCCCTTCCACTTCCAGCGCCTTCAGGGTGAGATTCTTCATCCCGGCCTTGATTGCGCCCTGCCAGAATTCTTCCACGCCCTTGCGGTCATCGATGCGTTTGCCGTCGGGTGGCAGCAGGGCGGCATCGTCGGTATACATTTGACCTACCGCTGCTGCGTTTCCGCTGTTGAAGGCGTCCATGAATTTTACCAACGCCGCTTCGATGTCCTCACGAGCCGAGTGGGGGGCCGCAGACAATGCAGACGAAAGAAGCAGCACAGCAGCAAATGCAAATGACTGAACCAGTCTCATTTCGTCCTCCCTTGCGTGCCCGACATGCCCACCCGATGAATAGCGCCGACCCGAGGGCGCCGCGGCGTTCGATGGCCAGGCGCGGATTATATTAGACTTATCTGATATGACGGCGCAAGCGCAGCTGCGACCCTCTGAACGACCAGCGTAGCAGCTGCCGGAGAGCTTCAAAGCGGCGGCTACCGCTCACTGCCTCCTCGTCTCGACGAAAGAATTCGTTCGAATGATGCTTTTCCGCGGCTTTGCTCGCAAGTTTTCGTCAGCCAGCACAGGGCCTCCTCTTACGCTCGCTGGTCGTCAAGGCCCAGCGGCCACTAGCTGACAGTCCCCCCGCAGCCAAGCCGCTGGGCCCTCGACGTGGGGAACGAGCATTGGAGACGATGTCGCGCTTTCCGTTACAGCCCGAAGGCGGGTGACAGATGACCGCGTCAGCCTCTCCACCCCGAGCTACGATTCACGCATTCGATCAGGCACAGCTCTCTCGGGCTAGCGCGCCAAGCATGAGTTAGCTCCCGAATGAGCAGGTGCCGCCCAGTTCAGCTTCGGCCCTTGCGCGCGCAAGGTATTGGCCGAGATCGATCGGCAGTCCGGTCGGCAAATTGGGGCAGCGATGGCGAGAATGAATGCCGGGAACTTCCCTTCGGTGCCGCTTCGTCGATCTGTTTGCCGAGAAGACGCGCGCGCTGCGTGCCGCCCCCCATACCGTAGAGAACTCATTTCAGGTCACACACACACGACGCCACCGAGATCCTGCATCACTTTTCTACTCCGACGCCGCCACGTCACCAAGATCAGTCGCGAGCGTGATCGCGGCTATCAAATCGGGATCGCGCGCCGGAGCGCTCTATGAGTGAGCCCCGAACGGCGCGCTGCTCCTCGAGCAAGTCCGGCTCGACGTAAGGCGGGCCATCCGTGCCGGCCTCGTGACTAACAGACGGGCGAATGGCGGTTCCTGGACTCACCTTTTTGTCTGAAGTCGCTTCCTTGAGCCGGTGGCGGAGTTCTTGCTTGATCGACTTCAGCACCGTCTTAGAATCGGTTTTCGGAAAATTTGTCTTGTGGCATCAATTTTCATGGGATAGGATCATTTTTCATAGGTTTTGGCCCGAACTAACCAAAATTCGATGGAAGGATTCGCTTTTCATGCCTGCGGTGCAACAGCACCAATTTTCAGGTCCTGTTACCGTTTTTCAGGAAATCCGCCCTCCTGAAACGGCGACCCCGGCCGGGTACAGCGCCCTGATCGGAGCCTACAGGCTCGCCGTGCCCTTGCCCCGTAGGTTGTTCGCCACGGGCGAGCATCATCGCATTACCGAACGGGATGGCTGGCGGATCATGACCCCCCGCCATGCCCCAAATCCTACCCTCGAAGGCCACCTGACCTTTGCGCTCAAGTACGAGGGACTGAACCTTGCCGTCCTCAAGCGGCTGTTCCAAGTGACCGGTCCCGCGCCGATCGAGGCGCTGGTCCGTGAAAGCCCGACCGGCAGTTATGCCCGACGCATCTGGTTTTTATATGAATGGCTGAGGGGCGCGCGTATCGATCTGCCGGACGCGAAGGCCGGACGATACATTCCGGTTGTCGATCCCGAGCTGCAGTGGCCGGGACCCGACAAGACCGCTTCGCGCTACCGCGTAAGGGACAATCTCCCCGGCACGCGTGAGTTCTGCCCTCTGGTGTTCCGCACCAAGATTCTCGAAAAATTCATCGGCCTTGAACTACCGCGGCGCGCGGAGGCAATCGTAGCGGACGTGCCGCGCGACCTTCTTGCTCGGACCGCCGCCTTTCTTTTGCTCAAAGACTCGCGATCAAGCTATGCGATCGAGGGCGAGCACCCGCCGCAAGATCGCATCCAGCGCTGGGGCCGCGCCATCGGCGAATCCGGCCGCTGGCCGATCAATCGCGATGAGCTGCTGCGTCTGCAAAGAATTGTACTTGGCGACGCCCGTTTCGTAAGACTTGGCTTCCGAAAAGAAGGAGGTTTCGTCGGTGAGCATGACCGAGACAACGGCACGCCCTTGCCCGATCACATCAGCGCTCGGCCCGAGGACCTGCCGCGGCTAATTGATGGAATGGCGGCGTTCGATCAGGGCCCCGCGCAAAACCTTGACGCAGTCGTAGCCGCCGCAATCCTCGCCTTCGGCTTTGTCTACATTCACCCGTTCGAGGACGGAAACGGCCGCATTCACCGCTACCTAATCCACCACGTCCTTGCCATGCGCGGCTTCAATCCGCCGGGAGTTGTCTTTCCCGTCTCGGCCGCGATCCTGGACCAGATCAACGAGTACAGGGGCGTGCTCGAGAGCTATTCGCAGCGCCTTCTGCCGTTGGTGGAATGGGAACCGACGCCGCAATTCAACGTCCGGGTGCTGAATGACACCGGTGATTTCTACCGGTTCTTCGATGCAACCCCGCACGCCGAATTCCTCTATGCCTGCGTTCAGCGGACGATCGAACGGGACCTTCCCGAGGAAACCGCATTTCTGCAGCGCTACGATCAGTTCCGGCAGCAGGTGGACGCCTTTATCGACATGCCCGAGCGGTTGATCGATCTGCTCTTCCGTTTTCTTCACCAGAATGATGGACATCTATCGAACCGCGCGCGCGAAAAGGAATTCGCCGCGCTGACCAATGACGAGGCAGGAAGAATCGAGGCGATCTACGCGCAAACCTTTGGTCCCCATTGAAGGTGTGATCATCAGGATCGATTTTTAGTCCGACGGTTTGCGATTCCCTTGTCCCTGCCTTCATCTCCGACGCTTGACTTGTCGCCGAGACATGCACGATTTTTTCCGCACGGTCTGACCGGCGGCCGATCAGCCGCGGCCAGAACGCGCTTGACAAACCGGAGCCGTCCCGTCCAACCTCACGCATTCACCAGGGGAGTCCCGGCAAGGGGCTGAGATACTGCTGGCATTCGCGGCGCAGTGACCCGTTGAACCTGATCCAGTTCATACTGGCGTAGGGACGGTGCAAGCGCTTTGCGGGAGTTTACGCCCGAGATCCTGTTTCGGCAGGTCGCTAGAAGCGTCTTTTCATCCTCCCGGCACAGAACTGGGTCTCCAATGCAACGAGCAAAGGAGCCTCAAGATGAATGCCCTCACCCCCGCCGTCTCGACGGGACCGCTGCCCGCCTCACGAAAAATCCACAAGCCCGGTGCCATCCACCCGCAGATCAGGGTACCGATGCGCGAAATCTCCGTCCATCCGACGGCCGGCGAACCGCCCGTCACCGTCTACGATCCGTCCGGCCCCTATACAGACCCGACTGTCGAAACCAGCATCGAAAACGGCCTTGCCCGGCTTCGCCACGAATGGATTACGGCGCGGGGCGATGTCGAAGCCTATGACGGCCGCCACGTGCGGCCGGAAGACAACGGATTCGCCGCAGGCGAGCGCCTGACGCCGGAGTTTCCAGTCCGTAACCGGCCGCTGAGGGCCAAGTCAGGCAAGGCGGTGACTCAGCTTACCTATGCGCGCGCCGGCATCATCACACCCGAAATGGAGTTCGCCGCCATCCGCGAGAACCTTGGTCGCGAGATCCTGCACGGCAAGCTTGAGCGCGACGGCGAGGCTTTCGGCGCGACACTGCCCGATTTCGTCACGCCGGATTTCGTGCGTGATGAGGTGGCGCGCGGACGCGCAATCATTCCCGCCAACATTAACCACCCAGAGAGCGAGCCGATGATCATCGGCCGCAATTTCCTGGTCAAGATCAATGCCAATATCGGCAACTCCGCTGTCACCTCCTCGATGGCCGAAGAGGTCGAAAAGATGGTCTGGGCGATCCGCTGGGGCGCCGATACGGTGATGGACCTGTCGACCGGCCGCAACATCCACAACATCCGCGACTGGATCGTCCGCAACTCGCCGGTGCCGATCGGCACGGTGCCGCTCTACCAGGCGCTCGAGAAGGTTGGCGGCATTGCCGAGGATCTGACCTGGGAGGTGTACCGCGACACGCTGATCGAACAGGCCGAACAGGGCGTTGACTATTTCACCATCCATGCCGGCGTGCGGCTGCATTACATCCCACTGACCGTTGACCGGGTCACGGGTATCGTCTCGCGCGGCGGCTCGATCATGGCAAAATGGTGCCTGCACCATCACCGGGAAAGCTTCCTCTACGAGCACTTCGCGGAGATCTGCGACATCTGCCGCGCCTATGACGTCTCCTTCTCGCTCGGCGACGGCCTTCGTCCCGGCTCGATCGCCGATGCCAACGATGCGGCGCAGTTCGCCGAGCTGGAAACGCTTGGCGAGCTGACGAAGATCGCCTGGGCGAAGGATTGCCAGGTGATGATCGAGGGGCCTGGCCACGTGCCGATGCACAAGATCAAGCAGAACATGGACAAGCAACTCGCCGTTTGCGGCGAGGCGCCGTTCTATACGCTTGGCCCGCTGACGACCGACATCGCGCCGGGCTACGACCACATCACCTCCGGCATCGGCGCGGCGATGATCGGTTGGTTCGGCACCGCCATGCTCTGCTACGTCACGCCCAAGGAACATCTCGGCCTTCCCGATCGCAACGACGTCAAGACCGGCGTGATCACCTACAAGATCGCGGCGCATGCCGCCGACCTGGCGAAGGGTCACCCGGCGGCGAAGATCCGCGACGACGCGCTGTCGCGGGCCAGATTCGAGTTCCGCTGGGAGGACCAGTTCAACCTGTCGCTCGATCCCGAAACAGCGCGGTCCTTCCACGATCAAACCTTGCCCAAGGAGGCGCACAAGCTGGCGCATTTCTGCTCGATGTGCGGACCGAAATTCTGCTCGATGCGAATTTCCCACGACATCCGCGCCGAAGCGCAGAAGGAGGGCATGGCGGCGATGGCGGCGAAATACCGCGAGGGCGGCGATCTCTACGTGCCGGCGGACGAGACCGGCGCACCGCTTTCGCCACAGGCGCATGAGCCATCATGAAGGTGCTGGTCAAAGGGGCCGGCGTTGCCGGCCTCACCGCCGCCTTCGAGCTCGCCGCACGCGGCGCGGCGGTTTCCGTTGCCGAGACAAGGCCTGGCCTTGGGGGCAATGCGTCGTGGTTCGCCGGCGGCATGTTGGCGCCATGGTGCGAGCGCGAAAGCGCCGAGCAGCCGGTGCTGGATCTCGGGCGCGGTGCCGCCGACTGGTGGGATGCCGCAACGCCCGGCCAGGTGACGCGGGCCGGAACGCTGGTCGTGGCCGCGCCGCGCGATGCGGGCGAGCTCGACCGGTTCGCCAGCCGCACGACGGGCTATCGGCGCGTCGAGGAAGATGAAATTGCCTTGCTGGAGCCCGACTTAGCCGGCCGCTTCCGCCGCGGATTGCTCTTTCCCGATGAGGGCCATCTCGATCCGCGCCAGGCGATGGCAGCGCTTCATGACAAGCTCGCGGCCATGGGTGTCGAATTCCACTTCGGCGCCGACGCCCAGCATGTTTTTGGTTTCGATCGTCAGATCGATTGCACGGGAATGGCAGCCGCCGATGACAGGTTGCGCGGCGTTCGCGGCGAAATGCTCATCCTGCGCACCCCTGATACCTCGCTGTCGCGCCCGGTCAGGCTGCTGCATCCGCGCTTTCCACTCTATGCAGTGCCGCGCACCGACCACCGTTTCATGGTTGGTGCGACGATGATTGAAAGCCAGTCCGCCGGACCGGTTACGGCGCGCTCCATGTTGGAGCTGCTGGGTACCGCCTATGCCCTCCATCCGGCCTTTGGCGAGGCCGAGATCGTTGAAACCGGTGTTGGCGTCCGTCCAGCCTTTCCCGACAATTTGCCGCGCGCCGAAACGAACGGTGAGATCATCGCGATCAACGGGCTCTATCGTCACGGTTTTCTCCTGGCTCCCGCCATGGCGCGCCAGGCTGCCGACCTGGTTTTCAATCAAGACGGAACCAAGGAGCTTGCTCATGAAACTGATGGTCAACGGCAAAGTGCATGAGGTTGCCGCCACCACGCTGGCCGAGCTGCTTGCCGCGCTTGACTATGAGGGCGATTGGCTCGCGACCGCCGTCAACAACGACCTCGTGCACAAAGCCAGCCGGGCGGAATTCCAATTGAACGACGGCGACCGGATCGAAATCCTCTCGCCCATGCAGGGAGGCTAGCCATGTTCGATCTTCTCGGGACGACGCTTCCCTCCCGCCTGCTTCTCGGCACGGCTCAATATCCTTCGCCGGCTATCCTTTCCGATGCGGTCAAGGCGTCGGGCACGTCGGTGCTGACCGTCTCCTTGCGCCGTGAAATGGCAGGCGGCAGGGCCGGCGAAAAATTCTCGTCGTTGATCCGCTCGCTCGGCGTCAGAATCCTGCCCAACACTGCTGGCTGCCACTCCGTCAAGGAAGCGGTCACGACTGCGAAAATGGCGCGCGAAGTCTTCGGTACGAGCTGGGTCAAGCTCGAAGTGATCGGCAACCACGACACCCTGCAGCCGGATGTGTTCGGTCTGGTCGAAGCCGCCCGCATCCTGTGCGAGGACGGTTTTGCTGTATTCCCCTATACTACCGACGACCTTGTCGTTGCCGAGCGGCTGCTTGCGGCGGGCTGCAAGGTCTTGATGCCGTGGTGCGCGCCGATCGGTTCCGCTCTCGGACCGATCAACATCACGGCGCTGCGCTCGATGCGCGGACATTTCCCAGGCGTTCCGCTGATCGTGGATGCGGGGCTCGGACGGCCGTCGCACGCGGCAACCGTCATGGAGCTCGGCTTTGACGCCGTACTCCTGAACACCGCGGTCGCCAAGGCGGCCGATCCGGTCGGCATGGCGCGTGCGTTCGGCAAGGCGGTCGAGGCCGGTCGTGAAGCTTTCAACTCGGGAATGCTCGAACCGCGCGACGTCGCCGTGCCGTCGACGCCGACAATTGGCAGGGCAGTTTTTTCATGAAGCTCGACCCCTTCTACCTGATCGTCGACAGCGCCGCCTGGATCGAACGGCTGGTGCCGCTTGGCGTCAAGCTGGTTCAGTTGCGCATCAAGGATAGGGACGAGGCCACGTTGCGGACGGAAATCCGCCGCGCGAACGGCGTCTGCGCGGTCCATGGTTGCCAACTGATCGTCAACGACCATTGGCGCACGGCAATCGAGGAAGGCTGCGACTTCGTCCATCTCGGCCAAGAGGATTTGGCTGCGGCCGACCTGCTGGCGATTAAGTACGCCGGATTGAAGCTCGGGCTCAGCACGCACGATCATCTCGAACTGGAAACGGCTATCGCTGCCGAGCCCGACTATATCGCGCTCGGCCCCATCTATCCCACCATCCTGAAGCAGATGAAATGGGCGCCGCAAGGGCTCGAACGGATCAGCGAGTGGAAGCGCCGGGTCGCACCGATCCCATTGGTCGCAATAGGCGGCCTCAACCCCGACCGGCTCGACGGTGTCTTCGAGGCTGGTGCGGACAGCGCGGCGGTGGTCACCGACATCACGTTGAATGCCGATCCCGAAGCGCGCACGCGAGAATGGATCGAAAAGACAAAGCCATGGCGCTGAGTCGAGAACCGCATGTGCTCGTGGTCGGCGGATCAGACTCCAGCGGTGGGGCTGGAATTGCACGCGATATCGAGACGATCGCTTCCATTGGCGTGCGCACCTGCCTGGCTGTCACAGCGCTGACGGTGCAGACGCACGAAGCCGTGATGGAAATCCATCCTTCGCAGCCCGATCTTGTGGCCGATCAGATGCGCGCCGCGCTGCAGGCCAACAAGGTGGCGGTAATTAAGATCGGCATGCTCGCAACGGCCGAGATCGTCGTTGCCGTCGCGGCTGTGCTACGCGAAAATCCGCAGGTGCCGGCAGTGCTCGATCCGGTGCTGGCCTCGAGCTCCGGCCGGGGGCTTCTGGAAGCAGGTGCCATCGCTGCCATGAGGCGCGATCTGATGCCGCTTTGCTGCCTTGTGACCCCCAATCTCCTCGAGCTGGCGGTCCTTGTTGGTGCGGAACCGCCAGCCGACGAGAGCGACGCGGTGAGACTGGGACGGAAATTGCTGGCAGCCGGCGTGCCGGGCCTGCTGATCAAAGGGGGCCATGCATCAGGACCTCGATCAACCGATATTCTGTTGCGTTCCGATCAAGAACCAATCCGCTTCGACGCACCTCGTCTTGTCGCATCAATGCGCGGGACGGGTTGCATGCTGGCTAGCGCGATTGCGGCGCATCTGGCGAAGGCGAAGCCGCTCGAAGACAGTGTGCGCGAAGGCAAGCGGCTTGTCTTGGCCATGTTTAAGAAGAATGCAGCAGACCGACGAAACTTGTAAGATTTTCCAACTCTCGAAAGACACGCCTGCCTCTCGCGGGTCCGGGCTGGTAATTTCCCCTCCTAATTCACCTCACTCGACAGGAGTAGTTTGACGCCCTCGCCAGGCGGCGACCGCGAGATCAACGATGGCGAGGCGGCCGTCGTGCGCCGTATCTAGTGCGTTGTGTGGCATCCTTTCCCCACATCCGACTGTGATCCTGGAATTCACCTTGGTCGCGAGCTCCTGCTAAACGACGCCCCTCGACGGGAGCGGTCGATCCCGCGTCTCGGCTGCGGCGGCGCTAGGCTGACGCTCCTTAGGCCGTCCTGTTGAACCGGACTCGGGATCACGAACTGCCTCCGACAATGAATGAACATTGTCCGTCTTACGGCCATTTCATCGTCACCGCCGGTGTGCTCAAGCGATGCAGGCCATCCCTGTCATTCAAGGGATTATCGGCTTCGAAAAACAGTGAAGCTTCATCCGTCCTTGCATCCGCTTCGCTCAGGCTCAGCAGACGTCAGCAGGTTCTTCACCACGTTAAGAGCGAGGGCGTGTGGCTCAAGCCGGCTTGGCACGAGGGCCGGGAGGTGATCGCGGTGTTCGAGACCGAGCCGACGCGAACCCAACCACTTTATGTGGCTCGAGTGGTGTGAAGGTCGGATCAGCTTCATTCGCGACTACCGCAACGCCCGCTATGTTGCCGATGATGCGGAGCTGGCGCTGGACGCCAGGTCCCACGACGACGGAACCGGCGACTGCTCGTCGCGACGCCTAATCAAGCCCGATAGCAGCTCCATGCGGCACTCGTTGACAAGCCTGCCGTGATATGAACAGGATTATACAGGCTCACTGAACAGGTACCCATATGAAGCGACGCTCGGTTCAACTGTCTCCCGGCACGGGCAAGCCCGAACAGATCGCCACCGTTCTCGAACATGAAATCCGCTCCGGTGTTCTCGGCTTCGGCGACCGGCTGCAAAGCGAGAACGAGCTCGTCCATCGTTTCTCCGTCAGCCGCAACACCGTCCGCAAAGGCCTCGAGGAACTGTCCAGCCGCGGGCTGATCACCACCAAAGTCGGCATCGGCTCTTTCGTCACCTTCGATGGCAAGCCCGTTGATGACTCCATCGGTTGGTCGCGGGCGCTCGCCAATGCCGGCGCCAATGCAGAGACGCGGACGCTGCGGCTCGAGGTGATCGAGGATCCCGATCTTGCCGCACTGCTTGGTATAGAAAACCCGTTTTTCATCGCTGTCGACCGGGTGCGCACCAATGCCAGCGACGGCCACGCCATCTCCATCGAGCGCAGCCGCCTGCCATTGTCGCCGGAACTGGAGGACGTGCCGTTACGCGGGCTGCGCGAAGGCTCGCTGCACCAGACGCTGCGCGGCGCCGGCCTCATTCCCGACCATGGCGAGGAATGGGTCGGCATCGAAATGCTCAACGCCGAGGACTCTGCAATCCTCGGTTGCCCGCAAGGCACGCCGTTCCTTCGCGGTCGCCGGTTGACCCGCGCCGCCGATGACCGGCCGATCGAATATGTGACCAGCCTGCTCAACCCGGCGCATTTTGCGCTGCATATGAGGTTCTGAGTGATGCCGGACGACAACACCGGGAATATGACTGATCGGGCCATGGGGGCGCTTGTCGGCGGGGCACTGGGGGATGCGCTGGGCATGCCGACGCAGCTTTTGTCGCCGGCCCGGATTGCCGAACTCTACGCCCATGTAGAGGGCTTCATTGCTCCTTTCGCCGACCATCCGGTGTCGAAGGGGCTTCCCGCTGGAACGATCACCGACGACACCGAACAGGCGCTTCTGCTTGGCCGTATCCTGGTCGAATCCGGTAACCGCTTCGATCATGCGCGGTGGGTCAACGCGCTGCTCGACTGGGAGCGCGACGTCAAAGCGCGCGGCAGCTACGATCTGCTGGGACCATCGACCAAACGCGCCATCGACGCCATCAACAATGGCGTGCCGGCCGAGGAAGCGGGGCGCAGCGGCGACACAAATGGTGCGGCCATGCGCATTGCGCCGGTCGGCATCATGATGCCGCCAGAGCCGCTGGACGCGCTGGTCGCCAAAGTTGCCGAGACCTGCCGGGCCACGCACAACACCTCGATTGCCATTGCGGCCGCAGCCGCCGTTGCGGCGGCCGTCAGCCGCGGCGTCGCCGGCGGCGACTGGCGCGCCGCTTCCGACAGCGCCATCGCCGCGGCGAGGGGCGGAGCAACGCTCGGCCATTGGGTGACCGGCGGTGACATTGCCGCGCGCATTGGGTGGGCGCAGGAGCTTGTGCGCGGCAAGGCGACGAAGGACGCGATCCGGCTGATCACCGATCTGGTCGGCACCGGCGTCGCCAGTCAGGAGTCCATTCCGGCTGCATTCGCGGTGCTGGAAATCGCCGGCGGTGATCCCTGGCAAGCGGCGGTGATTAGTGCCAATCTCGGTGGCGACACCGATACGATCGGCGCCATCGCGACCGGCATGGCCGGCGCCTGCACCGGCTTTTCCCGATTGCTTCAGAACCGCATTGCTGACCTCAAGGGCATCGACATAGCGGCGGTTGGCGCGCTCACCGCCGACCTTGTTGCGGCCCGTATATCCAAGCGCCGTGCGGACAGGACCGGTCCCGGCAAGGATGCGGCGGCATGAGTGGGCGTCTCGTCCATATCGGCAGCACGGTGGTCAACTATGTCTATCGCATCGACGCCTTGCCGGCGCCGGGTACGGAGAAGACGGCGTCGAGCTACACGCAAGTCGCCGGCGGCGGCTTCAACATGATGGTCGCGGCCAGCCGCACCGGCATGAAGGTGGTGTTCGGCGGCCAGCTCGGCAGCGGACCCAATGGCGACTTCCTGCGCACGGCCTTAGCCAGTGAGGGGATCGAGACACTGACGCCGCCATCGCCCGTCATGGACAGCGGCAATTGCGTCGCCATGATCAGCAGCGATGCCGAGCGCACCTTCGTCTCGTGGCCTGGTGCGGAGAGCTTGCTCAGCCTTGACATGATGGCGCCCGTCTCGGTCGCACCGGGGGATTGGGTGTTCACCTCCGGCTATACGCTTAGCTATCCGGGAAGCCGAGACGCGCTTGTCGACTGGATCGAGGCACTTCCGGCCGACACACCGCTTGTCCTCGACCCGACACCTGTCGTCGTCGACATTCCCCGCCCTATCCTGTCGCGGATACTCGCCCGCACCAACTGGTTGAGCTGCAACACGACGGAAGCGGCCGCGATTGCCGGTCCGGGCGGCGTCGAGACACTCGCGTCACGGCTTCTTAGCGACCACTCCCCGAAGGCCGTCGGCGTCGTTATTCGCGCCGGAGCGAAAGGCTGCCACATACGGCTGGCCGATGGCTCGGCGCAAACGAGTGCCGGCTTCAAGGTCGACGCCATCGACACCAATGGCGCCGGCGACACCCATATCGGCGCTTTCGTGAGTGCGCTGGCGCGCGGCGTGCCGCCTTTTGAAGCAGCGCGCTACGCCAATGCGGCGGCGGCCATTTCCGTCACCCGCCACGGTGGTTCATCAGCGCCGACCGACCACGAGATCCAGACATTCCTAAGCCATGCCGGCGGTCCGCCGATCGGCCTCCATGGCCGGAAGCAAGAGGCCAAACGCCCGACAGCCTGACAAAGCCCGGGAAGCGGGCAAACACAGAGAGGAACGAACATGCGCATGCCCGACTTGACTGCCCTGCTGACGGCGACCGCCGTCTTCACCTCCGCACTCGCATTTGCCGCCAAGGCCGACGAGGTGCACGTACTCAACTGGAAGGGCTACGGCGCCGACGAGCCGTGGGCCATCGAAGCCTT
>NZ_JAMYQL010000037.1:0-52562 GCF_040320865.1 Mesorhizobium sp. M0598
ATCGGATGCTCCTCTCAAGCTGAAGGTTGACACTTCATGCTCGGAGGCCGATGGCCGTCCGTCACCCCTGATCGATTAAAGCCTCACCGACGCTGCCAACGAACCTCACGCCTCAAACCCCGCGCCCCTCCCGCGAGCGGGTTCGTTCAATGGCGCAAATGTGCCGCCTCGGCCTGTTTGTTCGGATTGTCCGTTTTTAGGATGCGGCATCGGTTTGCTAAACGACCATTATGCACCGCAAAGCGGTCGTCCACGGCCCAAAGTATGGAAGTCGGCTCGGGGTCATGAGCGTGACTTCGGCCACTGGCCAACGAACTTCCGCCAAAGGGTCATCTTCCGCCGTGCCACACCGATACCAGTGTCGGATTTTTCCACTGGCCCACGACCGCAAGGTCAAAGCGCTCCAGCGTCCTTTGCACGTCCAAAGGACGCGCGGCGCTGTTGAGCAACCGCTTTGTCCCCCGAACTGTCCGCTTTGAACGCTTGAAGGGGCACTGTGGCTGTGCGATAGGCACTCCACAAAGCAGACAACCTTGCGGAGAGCGCTGACATGGCGGGTGGACGGGGCCTTATGGCCGGCAAGCGCGGCCTTATCCTTGGCATCGCCAACAATCGCTCGATCGCTTACGGCATCGCCAAGGCCTGTGTCGATCACGGCGCCGAGATCGCGCTGACCTATCAGGGCGAGGCGTTCAAGAAACGCGTCGAGCCGCTTGCCGCGGAACTGGGCGCGCATGTCGCCGGCCATTGCGATGTGACCGACCCGGCCAGCCTCGATGCGGTGTTCGCCGATATCGCCAGCCATTGGGGCAAGCTCGATTTCCTCGTCCACGCCATCGCGTTTTCCGACAAGGACGAGCTGACCGGCCGCTATGTCGAGACGACGCGCGACAATTTCCTGCGTACCATGGATATTTCGGTCTATTCCTTCACCACCATCGCCAAACGTGCCGAGGTGCTGATGACCGATGGTGGGTCGCTGCTGACGCTGACCTATTACGGCGCGGAAAAGGTGATGCCGCACTATAACGTCATGGGTGTTGCCAAGGCGGCACTCGAAGCCAGCGTGCGCTATCTGGCCGTCGATCTCGGCGCCAAGAAGATCCGTGTCAACGCGATCTCCGCCGGCCCGATCAAGACGCTTGCCGCATCCGGCATCGGCGATTTCCGCTATATCCTGAAGTGGAACGAATACAATTCGCCGTTGAAGCAGACGGTCACGCAGGAGGAGGTCGGCGATTCCGGCGTCTATTTCCTGTCCGACCTTTCGCGCGGCGTCACCGGCGAGATCCATCATGTCGATTCCGGCTATCATGTCGTCGGCATGAAGGCGGTCGACGCGCCGGATATTTCGACGGTCAAGGACTGACGCCACCGCCTGACCTCTTCCGGAAGACCTGATGTACCCGCTCGTCTATATCGTGCGCCACGGCCAGACGTCGTGGAACGCCGAGGCCCGGCTGCAGGGGCAGGCCGATACCGACCTCAACGAGCTTGGCCGCGAGCAGGCTAGCCGCAACGGGCGCAGGCTGGCCGAACTCATCGACAAGCCCCAAGATTTCGACTTTGTCGCCAGCCCGATGCGGCGCACGTGCGAGACGATGGAGCGCCTGCGCGCGGCGATGAAGCTCGATCCGCACACCTATCGTACCGAGCCGCTACTCGTAGAATTGAGCTTTGGCGACTGGCAGGGTTTCACCTTTGCCGAACTCGAGGCGAACAATCCCGGTTCGACCAGGCAACGCCGCCTCGATAAATGGAATTTCCAGCCGCCCGGCGAGGGCGCCGAAAGCTACCAGATGTTGCTCGAACGGGTGAAGCCGTGGTTCGACGCGCTCGATCGCCAGACGGTCTGCGTAACCCATGGTGGCATCATGCGCGTAATGTTCCGCTTGGTACTTGGGATGTCCGAACAAGATGCGGTCAGCATGGAAGTGCCGCAGGATCGCGTGCTCAGACTGGACGGCCGGCGCCTGGAGTGGCTCTGAGACCGATGACCTAGCGTATGTTGAGATCAGGTCGGGCCGGCATCAGCTGAATATCGACGCGTCCTACTCGGTCGATCCGGTGTCCGGCAGTTCCATGTCGGTGACGACGTTCTCGCCATTCGTAACGTCGTAGGCGAGGACGATGTCCATGCCTGGCTTCAGCGCATCGAGGTCGGTTTCGGCGTTCAGCTTGTAGGACTTGCCGTCGTCCAGCGTCAGCGTCAGCGCATCCTTGTCGACCTTCTTGATCAGGCCTTCGGTCTGGCCGGCGAAGGCGGCGGTGGAAATCAACAGCGTGGCGGCAACAGCGCCAATCAGGATACGCATCATCGTCCTCTTTAATCATTGCCGGTACAGCGGCTCGGTCCAACGGAACGGAACTGAGCAGAAACCAATCGAATGTGTCAAAACTAAATCCGCGGGATCACAGTTTGACCACTGTGGAAAACGCCAATAGAAGGCAGGCGACAGCGCCGCGCGTCCTCCTGGACGCGCAAGGGGCGCTGTAGCACTTTTGATTTTGTGCATGATCCTTTCCGAAAATCGCTCCGATTTTCGGGGTCATGCGCTGAGCCGGCTCCGACGCCGGCAGGGCTGGTTCCATGTCGCACAACACGTTCGGCCATCTTTTCCGCGTCACCACCTGGGGCGAAAGCCATGGGCCGGCGCTGGGCTGCGTCGTCGACGGCTGTCCGCCCGGCATCCGCTTCACTCGCGACGAGATCCAGGCCGAACTCGACAAGCGCCGCCCGGGCCAGTCACGTTTTGTGACGCAGCGTCGCGAACCTGACGAGGTCAAGGTCCTGTCCGGCTTCATTCTCGATGAGGACGGCGAGACGATGATCACCACCGGCACGCCGGTGTCGATGCTGATCGAGAATGTCGACCAGCGCTCCAAGGATTATGGCGACATCGCCCGTCAGTTCCGGCCGGGCCATGCCGATTACACTTACGAGGTCAAATACGGCCTGCGCGATTACCGCGGCGGCGGCCGCTCCTCGGCGCGTGAGACGGCGGCGCGGGTGGCGGCCGGAGCGCTTGCCCGCAAGGTCGTGCCCGGCATGGTGGTGCGCGGCGCGCTGGTGTCGATGGGCGATAAATCGATCGATCGCGCCAATTGGAACTGGAATTTCGTCGGCGACGCTGAAAACCCGTTCTTCACGCCTGATCCGGCGTCCGTCGCCGTCTTCACCAAATATCTGGACGGCATCCGCAAGGCGGGCTCCTCGGTCGGTGCGGTCATCGAGATCGTCGCCGACGGCGTTCCGGCGGGGCTTGGCGCGCCGATCTATGCCAAGCTCGACCAGGACATCGCCGCCGGCCTGATGTCGATCAACGCCGTCAAGGGCGTCGAGATCGGCAACGGTTTCGAGGCCGCCCGCATCACTGGCGAGGAGAATGCCGATGAGATGCGCATGGGCAATGACGGCAAGCCGGTCTTCCTATCCAACAATGCCGGCGGCATCCTCGGCGGCATCTCGACCGGCCAGGCGATCGTCGCGCGTTTCGCCGTCAAGCCGACCTCGTCGATCCTGACGCCGCGAAAGTCGATCGACAAGGACGGCAACGACGTCGAGATCATGACCAAGGGCCGCCACGATCCATGCGTCGGCATCCGCGCCGTACCGATCGGCGAGGCGATGGTTGCCTGCGCCATTGCCGATCATTATCTGCGTCATCGGGGACAGACAGGTAGGGGAGTAGGGGAGTAGGGGAGTAGGGGAGTAGGTTACGCAACTCCCACGACAGCATTTTTTCCTTTCCCCTACTCCCGTACTGCCCTACTCCCCTATTCCCTGCGAGCGAGCGAGCACTTATGCCTTACGACCAGAAGAAGATCGTTGAAGCCCTGCGCGCCTTCGAGCGCGGCGAGATCGTCGTCGTTATGGACGATGACGGCCGCGAGAACGAGGGCGACCTGATCGTCGCCGCCGTCCATTGCACGCCGGAAAAGATGGCGTTCATCGTTCGCAACACGTCGGGCATCGTCTGCACGCCGATGCCGCGCGAGGAAGCAAAGCGGCTCAACCTGTCGCCGATGGTGGCCGACAATGATTCCGCCCACACCACTGCCTTTACCGTCAGCGTCGACTTCAAGCACGGCACCACGACCGGCATTTCGGCGGACGACCGCACGCTGACGGTGCGCAATCTCGCCAACGGCAATGTCGGCGCGTCCGATTTCGTCCGCCCCGGCCACATCTTTCCGCTGATCGCGCGTGAAGGCGGCGTGCTGATGCGTTCGGGCCATACCGAAGCCGCTGTCGACCTCTGCAAGCTCGCCGGCCTGCCGCCGGTCGGCGTCATTTCCGAGCTGGTCAATGATGACGGCACCGTTATGCGTGGCCCGCAGGTGCAGGCTTTCGCCGAAAAGCACGGGTTGAAGCAGATCTCGGTTGCCGACCTTATCGGCTACCGGCAACGCAAGGAAACGCTGGTCGAGCGCGTCGCCTGTTCCGACATCGAGACGCCCGGCGGCAAGGCACAGGTCTTCACCTACACGCTGCCCTGGGATTCCATGCATCACGTGGCGGTCGTCTTTGGCGATATCCGCGACGGCGTCGAGGTGCCGGTGCGCCTTCATTCTGAAGATGTGGTCAGCGACGTCTTCGGCACCAGCCACCGGCTGGACGCCATCATGAAGGCGATGGGCGAGCGCCAGCGCGGCGTCATCGTCTATCTGCGCGAAGGCTCGGTCGGCGTCGCCCATCAGGAACGCAAGCGCCCGGCTGCCGGCGACCGCGAGGATCATGAAGAGGCGCGCCGGCGCGAGAACGAATGGCGCGAGATCGGCCTCGGCGCGCAAATCCTCAAGGATCTCGGCATTTCCTCGATTAATCTGATCGCCTCGCGCGAGCGCCATTATGTCGGCCTCGAAGGTTTTGGCATCCACATCGCCAAGACCGAGATTCTTTAGGCCATTCTCACGGTGCTGGTATGCGTCCGGCCCGGCGCGGGCCGGACGCACCGGAAACTATTCTGCAGCGACCGCGGCTGCGTCGCATGCAGCCATGTCGCAGCCCGGCGCGGCAAGGCTGCGCTGGCCGGCGAGCACGATGACCAGCGCGATTGTGCCCGATGCCACCGATACCCAGAACCCGTTCTGCGCGCCGAAAGCGTCCACCACCCAGCCGGCGGCGAACGAGCCGAGCGCCATGCCGATGCCGATGCCGGTCATCACCCAGGTCACGCCCTCGGTCAGCACCGCCTCGGGCACGCGCCGCTCGATCAGGCCGAATGCCGTGATGAAGGTCGGCGAGATTGCCACGCCGCTGACAAAGACGGCCAGTGCCAGCAGCGGCACGGTGTCGGCGACGAGCAGCGGCAGCGTGGTAAGCGCAATGATGGCGATTGCGATGGCAAGCTGAATCTGCAGCGGCACTTTCAGGTTCAGGGCGCCGATGATGATGCTGACGACGAACGATCCGAGCGCGTAGACGCCGATGACGAAGCTGGCGGCGCCCGGCTGGGCAAGCTCCTTGGTGATCGCCACGGTGCTCACCTCCGTGGTGGCAAAGGTCGCGCCGATGAAGATCAGGGCCAAGGTGATGATCTGGACCGGCCGCAGGCGGATTGCCGAGCCGCCTGAACCATGTTCCACCGGTCGGGCTCGCGGTTCGGTCGAGCGCTGCAGGATGAAGGCCGTCGAACCGAAGGCGAGGAACAATGTGCTCGCGAGCACTCCCGCTTCCGGGAAAAGCGCGACACTCAGTCCGACCGACAGCGATGCGCCGGCGATGTAGACCAGTTCGTCCGCCGCCGACTCGAAGGCGAACGCCGTGTTCAACTCGGGGCGGTTGCGAAAAATCTCGGTCCAGCGTGCGCGCACCATTGCCGGTATGCTGGGCATGACGGCGGCGAGCAGCGCCGAGACGAATAGCGTCCATATCGGCCAATGCTGATTGGCCGCTGCAGTCAGGATCGCGAAAGCGAGCGTGGAAATGATGGTGGTCGGCACCACAATCCGCGTCTGGCCGAGGCGGTCCACCAGTCGCGATACCTGCGGGGCGACGAAAGCGTTGGCCAGCGCATATGTCGCGGAGACGGCACCGGCCAGCCAGTATTCGCCATCGGTCTGCGACAGCATCGCGACGATCCCGATCGGAGCCATGGCCATCGGCAGCCGGGCAACGAAGCCGGCGGCGGCAAAGCCCTTGGCGCCCGGCGCGCGAAAGATCTGGGAATAGGGATTTTGCATGGTCTGGTTCCTCGACAACGGCCGGTTCGGCGATTACATACGTGGCGTATGAGTTTAAATAGATCATACGCGGCGTATGTCAATTGGCATACGAGACGTATGTTAATAGGGCCAGAGCATGCATAGACCACGCAAGGAGATGATTGCCGAAACCCGCGCCAAGCTGATTGCCGCGGCACGCCACGCCTTCGGTACGCTCGGCTATGCCGAAGCCTCGATGGACGATTTCACGGCATCGGCCGGGCTGACGCGCGGTGCGCTCTATCATCACTTCGGCGACAAGAAGGGCCTTCTCCAGGCGGTCATCGCCGAGATAGATGCCGAAATGTCGGCCCGGCTGAAGGTCGTTTCGGCCAAGCCGGACAATCTCTGGCAGGGCTTTGTCGACGAATGCACCGCCTATATCGAGATGGCGCTGGAGCCGGAGATCCAGCGTATCGTGCTTCGTGACGGGCCGGCGGTGCTCGGCGATCCATCGCAATGGCCAAGCCAGAGCACATGCATCCGCTCGATGACAGAGAGCCTGCAAAGACTGAGCGACGAGGGGACAATTCTCGCCGTCGATCCCGAAGCCGCGGCAAGGCTGGTCAGCGGCGCCTCGTTGCATGCGGCGCAGTGGATCGCAAATTCGAACGATCCCGAAGCGACGTCGAAGAAGGCAGTGAAGGCGTTCAAGGTTCTTCTGGAAGGGCTGCTCAATCGCACCGGCAAGCTGCCTCAGCCTGACCGACCGTCGGCGATGCAGCCCGAGGCTGACCGATCACCGGCCTGAGGTCATTCTTTCGTCGATCCCAGGCAGCTCGCGCCGGGCTCGGCCGAACCTCGGTTGCCTAAACCCTGTTGAACATCGCGTCACCAGCGCGCGAAAACATGGCCAAAGCGGCGAGGCGCGCCTATATCGGGGCATGGTCACGAGACTTTACACCCACCCGATTTTCCTCGAGCACATAACCCCGCCCGGTCATCCGGAGCGGCCGGACCGTTTGCGCGCCATAGAGCGTGTGCTTGACGACGAGGCCTTCGCGGCGCTCGATCGCGTCCAGGCGCCCGAAGGCGACGAGGCAACCATCCTCTACGCGCATCCGCCCGAATTCGTCGAACGTGTCCGCGCAGCGATTCCGGACACCGGCATCGCCCGTATCGACGCCGACACCACCGCCAGCCCAAAGAGCTGGCAGGCGGCCGTGACCGCGATCGGCGCTGCCAACGCCGCTGTCGACGACGTCTTCACCGGCCGTGCCGACAACGTCTTCGTCGCCGCGCGGCCGCCCGGCCATCATGCCGAAAAGACCACCTCCATGGGCTTTTGCCTGTTCAACACCGCGGCGATCGCCGCACGCTACGCGCAGAAGAATCATGGCGCCGACCGCGTCGCCGTCGTCGACTGGGATGTGCATCACGGCAACGGCACGCAGGACATTTTCTGGGACGATCCGTCGGTGCTCTATTGCTCGACACACCAGATGCCGCTTTACCCGGGAACCGGGGCCGTGAGCGAAACCGGCGCCGGCAACATCGTCAACGCGCCGCTGGCGCCGCAGAGCGGCAGCGACAGTTTCCGCGACGCCTTTCTGTCGCGCATCCTGCCGGCGCTCGACAATTTTGCGCCCGATCTCATCATCATCTCCGCCGGTTTCGACGCCCACCACCGCGATCCGCTGGCCGAGATCAACTTGACCGAGGATGATTTCGACTGGGCGACCGGCCAGTTGCTCGAACGAGCCGGTCGCCGTAGCCGCAACCGGCTCGTCAGCGTGCTCGAGGGCGGCTACGATCTGCAGGGACTGGCATTTTCAGTCGCCGCCCATGTCGGGCGGCTGATGAAGGGATAGATGATGGCTGGTGAGACTAACGAGGATGTCAAGGCGATGAGCTTCGAGCAGGCGCTCGAGGCGCTGGAGAGGATCGTCGACGATCTGGAGCGCGGCGACGTTCCGCTCGACCAGTCGATCCGCATCTACGAGCGCGGCGAGGCGCTGAAGGCGCATTGCGACCGGCTGCTGAAGGCGGCCGAGGACAAGGTCGAGAAAATCAGGCTGTCGCGTGACGGCAAGCCGGTGGGGACAGAGCCGTTGGACGCGGATTGAGGCGCGGCCTCGAACGACAATTTTGCTTACCGGCTTTGGACATCATCACGATTGAGGGTAAAACTCATCCCGTTTGAAACGGCTCCAGGACGAGAGGAGATTGCGAACGATGTGCAGAAACATCAAAACCCTGTTCAATTTCGACCCGCCGGCAACCAATGACGAGGTCCGCGATGCCGCGCTTCAGTTCGTCCGCAAGCTGAGCGGAACGACGCGGCCGTCGAAACAGAACCAGCATGCGTTCGACCATGCCGTCGAGGCCATTGCCGCCTCGGCGCGCGAATTGCTCGACAGCCTCGAGACGACGCAGCACCCGCGCAATCGCGAAGAGGTGGCGGCCAAGGCGAAGGCCAAATCTGCACTTCGCTTCGCCTGAGGGGACCGCGTGAGCTTCTTTCCCGGAAACGATCCGCAGATGGGCGATGCCTTCGCCAGCGATCAGATCGAACTGATGGTCATTCCGAACGCCAAAGATATTGGCGGATTTCAGGTTCGCCGCGCCTTGCCGACGGCCAGGCGCCGGCTGGTCGGACCCTTCATCTTCTTCGACCGCATGGGTCCAGCCGTTCTGCGAGCGGGCCAGGCGCTGGACGTGCGTCCGCACCCACATATCGGCCTGTCTACGGTGACTTACCTGTTCGATGGCAAGATCAGGCACCGCGATTCGCTCGGCACCGAGATGGTAATCCAGCCCGGGGACGTGAATTTGATGACCGCCGGCCGTGGCATCGTCCATTCGGAGCGGACGCCGGAAGAACTCCGCGGCGCGCCGATGTCGGTTTCCGGCCTGCAGACATGGCTGGCGCTGCCGGACGGCAAGGAAGAAGTCGCGCCGGTCTTCGAGAACACCCCGGCCCTGCGCCTGCCCGAAATCGATGCGGAGGGGGTTAGCGGCCGTGTGATCATCGGTGCGTTTTCCGGACTGCGCTCCCCGGTCGCCACCGCTTCGGACACGCTTTATGCCGATCTCAGGCTGGCGCCGGGTGCCAGCGTGAAAATCCCGGCCGATGCCGAGGAGCGCGCCATCTATACGCTGGAAGGCCAGGTTTCGATATCCGGTGACCGCTTCCCGGCCGAGCGGCTGCTGGTTTTCCGGCCCGGCGATGAGATCGTTGTCTCATCGGAACGCGGCGCCCATTTCATGCTTTTTGGCGGCGCTTCGCTCGGTTCGAAACGTTATATCTGGTGGAATTTCGTATCGTCCTCAAAGGAACGCATCGAGCAGGCGAAAGAAGAATGGAAGACGGGCCGCTTCGATATCGTTCCTGGAGACGAGCAAGAGTTCATCCCGCTGCCCGAAAGCTGATGCGCGTTACCGCCACATTTACATTCGCCGGCCAGCGGCATATTTCACGATGAACAGAAAATCTGACCAGGCTCGCAAACAGTGAACGCAAAGCCCGATACGCCGCTTCTCGACAAGGTCCGCGTCCCAGCCGATTTGCGCACGCTTGCCGAAGGCGACCTGCCGCAGCTGGCGTCAGAGCTTCGCGCCGAACTGATCGACGTCGTTTCCCACACCGGCGGCCATCTCGGCGCCGGCCTTGGCGTGGTCGAGTTGACCGTCGCGCTGCACTACGTCTTCAACACGCCGGACGACCGGCTGATCTGGGACGTCGGCCACCAGGCCTATCCGCACAAGATCCTGACCGGCCGCCGCGATCGCATCCGCACGCTGCGCCAGGAGGGCGGCCTGTCCGGCTTCACGCGTCGCGTCGAGAGCGAATACGATCCGTTCGGCGCAGCCCACTCCTCGACCTCGATTTCAGCCGGCCTCGGCATGGCGATGGCGCGCGATCTGTCCGATGGCCGCAACAATGTCATTGCCGTCATCGGCGACGGCGCCATGTCGGCCGGCATGGCCTATGAGGCGATGAACAATGCCGGCGCACTCGATGCCCGGCTGATCGTCATCTTGAACGACAACGATATGTCGATCGCTCCGCCGACCGGCGCAATGAGCGCCTATCTGGCCCGTCTGGCGTCGGGCAAGACCTATCTGGGCTTGCGCGATTTCGGCAAGAAGCTGACGTCGTATCTCGGCGAGCGCGCCGATCGCGCCATCAAGCGAGCGGTCGAGCATGCGCGCGGTTACGTCACCGGCGGCACGTTGTTCGAGGAAATGGGGTTCTACCACATCGGCCCGATCGACGGTCACAACCTCGAGCACCTGATCCCGGTGCTGAAGAACGTCCGCGACAATGCCGACGGCCCGGTGCTGATCCATGTCGTGACCCAGAAGGGCAAGGGCTACGCCCCGGCCGAGGCGGCGGCCGACAAATATCATGGCGTCAACAAATTCGACGTCATCACTGGCGCCCAGGCCAAGGCGCCCGCCAATGCGCCGAGCTACACCAAGGTGTTTGCCGAAAGCCTGATCCAGGAGGCCCGAGAGGACGACCGCATCGTCGCTATCACCGCCGCCATGCCGAACGGCACCGGGCTTGATCTGTTCGGCGAAGCGTTTCCGGCGAGGACCTTCGATGTCGGCATCGCCGAGCAACATGCGGTGACCTTCGCCGCCGGCCTTGCCACGGAAGGCTTCAAGCCTTTCGCGGCGATCTACTCGACCTTCCTGCAGCGCGCCTACGATCAGGTCGTCCACGACGTGGCGATCCAGAATTTGCCGGTGCGCTTTCCGATCGACCGCGCCGGCTTCGTCGGCGCCGATGGTGCCACCCATTGCGGCGCCTTCGACACGACCTTCCTGGCGACGCTGCCCGGTTTCGTCGTCATGGCCGCGGCCGATGAGGCCGAGCTGCGCCACATGGTACGCACCGCCGCAAGCTACGATGACGGCCCGATCGCGTTCCGCTACCCGCGCGGCAACGGCGTTGGCGTCGAGATGCCGCAACGTGGCTCGGTATTGGAGATCGGCAAGGGCCGGATCGTCAGGGAAGGCACTAAGGTTGCGCTGCTTTCCTTCGGCACCAGGCTGCAGGATTGCCTGGCCGCAGCCGAGGAGCTTGGCGCGGCCGGGCTTTCGACCACGGTCGCCGATGCCCGTTTTGCCAAGCCGCTCGACGAGGACCTGATCCGGCGGCTGGCCCGTTCACACGAGATACTGGTGACGGTGGAAGAGGGCGCGGTCGGCGGCTTCGCCAGCCATGTGCTGCAGTTCCTGGCCCATGAAGGGCTGCTGGAGAGCGGCTTGAAGGTGCGCCCGCTGGTGCTGCCCGACACATTTGTCGACCATGCCAAGCCGGAAAAGATGTATGCCGATGCCGGGCTGGACAGCGCCGGCATCGTGCGCACCGTGTTCGTGGCGCTGGGGCATACCGCGCAGGCCCAGCGCGCCTAGCTTTTAGACGCATTCCCGCGACGCCGACGCGATTCAACTTGGCTGCAAGATGCCAGTCTGAATCAAATTCTCAACTGCTTGAATAAAATTGCCGGCGGACGGTCGTAAGATGCTGTTTACGCTGCCGTTTGGTGATCTGCTTACCGTGTCCTTTGGCCGTTTTTCAACGCCGCCCTGCTAGAAGGCAACCAGGCAGCGGAAAGAAGACCAATGAGATCGCTTTTGGGCGGCATCGCGCTTGCGGCCATCTTCGTCTTGTCGGCTACAGCCGAAACGCGCTACGACCCCAAACTCGAAAAGGCGGTGATGGGCATCGTCGCCGGCAAGATCGGCGAAATCCGTGGCGGCTTTTCCTACAAGCAGGCGCCGCAATTCGTCGTCGTGCCAGATACCTTGCCGAAGGCGTCCAGTTCCGCTGACCGGCCGCGCACGCAGGTGTCCGGCGACAGCAGCGACGGTCTGACGCCGGCCGTCGAACGGCGGGCTTCGCGGACCATATTCTAACGCACGATCCCGAAGAGACTCTAGAAACTAGAACCACATGTCCCGCACACAGCGACCATCTCTCGGCAAATCCTCGAATGTATCGAGACCATCGAAATGGTCGATCGGGAGATCGGCGACGGCCTCGGGCGGCGCAAGCCTCACATTGACGGCGACGCGGTAGCGCCCAGCCGCATCGGGATGCAAACCGCGCCAGGCCAGGACGCAAGCGCAGGTTGGGCAGAAGAGAATCTCAAGCGAAGGATGAGCCTTTCCGACGCGCCGATAGGCGCTTACGGGCCCGGCAAGGCGGATGCGTTCGTCGACATAGTCGTAAGCCCAGAGCGTGCCGTAGCGACGGCAAAGTGTGCAACTGCAGGCAGTGATCGAACCGGGATCGCCCTCCAGGGTCCAGTGGGCTGCCCCGCAGTGGCAGGTTCCCGTCAGCATGTTCCTCCTCCACGTTTCGACGGCTAAACGGCATCTCTTTCTTAGCATTGCTTCGGGTCTCGTGCGAGGTTCGACAAACAGCGCAGTGGCTTGATGCGTTCACCGCCTTTCCAACTATGCCTTGTCTGATCGCAATCTCCTTGCCATCATCGTTGGCTTTCGCCATGAAGGCCGATGACTTCCCTTCCGCCAGCCAGCATACGCCAGCGGCTCGACGAATTGCTCGTCCAGCGCGGCCTGTTTGCCAGCCGCTCGCGTGCCCGCGACGCGGTCGAGCGCGGCACCGTGACGGTCGATGGCATCGTCGCCCTCAAGCCGGGCCAGGCCGTTCTGCCTGAGTGCAACATCGTCGTTGACGATCCGGCGCAAGGTTACGTGTCGCGCGCTGCACTGAAGCTGAACGCTGGTCTCGACCATTTCGCCCTCGACCCCACCGGCAGCGAAGCGCTCGATGTCGGCGCCTCGACCGGCGGCTTCACGCAGGTGCTGCTCGAACGCGGCGCGGCGCATGTCACGGCGATCGATGTGGGGCACGGCCAGATGCACTCCAACATCGCCGGCGATCCGCGCGTGACGGTAATTGAAGGCCTGAATGCGCGCGAACTGTCGGCCGCCGATCTCGGCGGCCGTGTGCCGGATTTCATCGTCTCGGATGTCAGCTTCATATCGCTGAAACTGGCGCTGCCGCCGGCGCTTGCCTTGGCCAGGAATGGCGCAAAAGCTGTGTTTCTGGTCAAGCCGCAATTCGAGGCCGGCCGCGAGGCGATCGGCAAGGGCGGCCTGCTGAAGGACCCCTATGATGCGGCGCGCATTGCCGGCCTGATGCAGGACTGGCTCGATGCCATTCCCGGCTGGCGCTCGCTGGGGCTTTATCTGTCACCGATAGAGGGCGGCGACGGCAACCGCGAGTTCCTGCTCGGCGGCATCAAGGACGTCGAGACCCAGAAGCGATGAGCACCCGTTTCACGATCGCAAGGTTGGGCTCGCAGGGCGACGGCATCGCCGAGACGGAAACCGGCGAGGTTTTCATTCCGTTCGCGCTGCCGGGAGAGGTCGTCACCGCCGCGCGGGAGAAAGATCGCGCCACCTTGATGTCGGTCCTTCAGGCTTCGCCGTTGCGGGTCGATCCGCCGTGCCGGCATTTCGGCGCGTGCGGCGGCTGCGCCGTCCAGCATCTCGAGACTGAAGCCTATCACCGGTGGAAGCGCGAAAAGGTCGTGCATGCGCTGAAGAGCAAGGGCATCGCTTGCGATCTCGGGGCGCTGGTGCCGTGCGCGCCGCACACGCGCCGCCGTGTCGTCTTCACCGCCCGGCGGAGCGAGGTGGGAATGCAGTTCGGCTTCGTTCGCGCGCTGTCATCCGAGATCATCTCGATCGAGGAATGCCCGATCTCGCTGCCGCAGATCGTCGCTGCGCTCGACCGTTTGAGGATGCTTGCCGGACTGATCTGCACCACGACCAAATCGTTCCACATGGCGGTGACGGTGACCGGTTCCGGCCTCGATGTCGCGGTTCACGATTCCGGCAAGCTCGGCGAGAACCAGCGCCGCGTCGCCTCCAACTTCGTCATCGCCGAGGGGCTAGCCAGACTGTCGGTCGACGGCGAGGTCATTATCGAACCAAAGAAACCGGTCGTCCTGTTTGGCGGCGTCGCCGTCGCAGTGCCTCCGGGCGCTTTCCTGCAGGCGACCGAGGCTGCCGAACAGGCGATGGCCAACATTGTCGGCCAGCATTTCGCGCGCGCCAAAAAGGTCGCCGATCTCTTCGCCGGCTGCGGCAGCTTCGCGCTGCGCCTGGCCGCAAGATCGGAGGTTCATGCGGTGGAAGGCGATGCGGCAGCACTCGCGGCGCTCGACCGGGCATTCCGTTTCGCCAGCGGCCTGAAGCGGGTGACCGGCGAACGTCGCGACCTGTTCCGGAGGCCGCTGACATTCAAGGAGTTGAATGCCTTTGACGGCGTTGTCTTCGACCCGCCTCGCGCCGGCGCCGAGGACCAGTCGAAGCAGATCGCGCGCTCCGACGTGCCGCTCGTCGCCGCGGTGTCTTGCAATCCGGTAACGCTGGCGCGGGACCTACGCATCCTCATGGACGGCGGCTACGCCCTGAAGAGCGTGACGCCGATCGACCAGTTCCTGTGGTCGCCGCATGTCGAGGCCGTGGCGCTGTTGGAGAAGCCGAGACGAAGGCGCTAGCAGCCAGGGCCTGAAACGCGCACCAAAAAAGCACATTTTTAGCGCACGTCGTTCAAACTGTGCCAGGAAATTGCCATGAGCACCGCAGCCTTCGAATTTCGGCATCGCGCTTCGGCGAGGAGCGGGCGCCGTTTCTCTCGCCAAGGCGGGTCGCTGAACTGCTAGGGGTCAATATGACAGAACTGGCGCGGCTGACCGGTCTCGCGCGCAACACGCTTGCCGCCAAGCCCGGTGCGCGCATGGTCGACGCCGCATTGAGTCCCATCGTCCGTATCCTGGCGATGGCCGGCGAGATGGCCGGTGATGAACATCGTGCGGCGATCTGGTTCAAGCATCAGCCGATCCCCGGTTGGGCCGGAAAGACCGCCTACGATCTGGTTCGCGAAGGCAAGACGGACAAGGTGCTTGCCTATCTGGAGGCGGTCCGCTCCGGCATCTATGCCTGAAACCAGGCTGACCCTGTGGCGCGCTTTTGTGCCGCGCTGGGCCGCTGTGAGCTGCTATGCTTCTTGCACGCGTTCGTATCCGGCCGCCTTCGCGGCCCTGACGAACTTGCGGTCAAAAGTCGCGAAGCCAGCGCAGTGAGCGGACTTGCCCAGATGCAGCGCATCAGCGAAATCCAACCCCTGTTCCGAGAGGTCGAGCGCGGACGACACGACCGCCCCGTCTTCCACCTCTACCGTGGGAAGCCCGCTAAACACCCGTAGCGTACGGGCGATTTCAAGAGGCGCAAAACCGTAGGCGCTGCGCAACACCCATTCGACTTCCAGCATCACCGTGACGGCGACAAAGACCGGCTGGCTATCGATCAGCGCCCGGGCGCGGGAAGACTGCGACGGGTGATCGCCCGTCAGGTAGCGGACGATCAGGTTGGTATCAATTGCGAGCATGGCGCCGCCGCGCTTCGGCGAGCACGCCCGCGTCCATTTCTTCCAACGTCTTCGGCCTGCCGCTATAGCGCAGCGATCCAAACACGTCCTCTGGCCGCGTCTCGGCGAAGACTGGCGCAGGCTTCAGTAGCACGCCCTCCGGGGTATCCTCGACCAGAAGGCGTGTGCCGGCATGCCATTCCCTCCGTTTCCGGATCGCGCTGGGCAGGATGACCTGTCCCTTGGTCGAGACCGTAGTTACGAGCTTCTCTGCGGCAGCCATCTCGGCACGTCCTTAGGTGTAAGACGAATGTAAGATAGTCGAAGCTCTCGGCAAATTCAAGGCGCAAGCTACTCCTACTTAAAGCGATGACAAGGCAGTGGGCGGCGGGGATTGGTTGTTCCGGAGCGGCGATAATTCGACATCAACTCCATCAAACCCTGGTGCCGCCGACTGTCATCTGGTTCATCCTGAGATGCGGCTGGCCGACGCCGACCGGCACGCCCTGTCCGGCCTTGCCGCACATGCCGATGCCGGTGTCGAGCTTAATGTCGTTGCCGATCATCGCCACACGATGCATGGCATCCGGCCCGTTGCCGATCAGCATGGCGCCCTTGATCGGTTGCGTCACCTTGCCGTTCTCGATCATGTAGGCTTCGGTGCAGCCGAACACGAACTTGCCCGAAGTGATGTCGACCTGGCCGCCACCGAACGACACGGCATAGATGCCGTTCTTGACCGAGGCGATGATCTCGTCCGGCTCCATGTCGCCTGCTGTCATGTAGGTGTTGGTCATGCGCGGCATAGGCTCGTGCGCGTAACCTTGGCGTCGTCCGTTGCCCGTGGCTTTCATGCCCATCAACCGGGCGTTCTGGCGGTCCTGCATGTAGCCGACCAGCTTGCCATCGTCGATCAGCACGTTATGGGCCGATGGCGTGCCCTCATCGTCGACGGTAAGCGAGCCACGCCGCTCGGGCAGGGTGCCGTCATCAACGACGGTGACGCCTTTCGCTGCCACCTGCTGGCCAAGCAGGCCGGCGAAGGCCGACGTCTTCTTGCGGTTGAAATCGCCTTCCAGCCCGTGGCCGACCGCCTCGTGCAACATGACGCCCGGCCAGCCGCTCGACAGCACGATGTCGAAAGTGCCGGCAGGTGCTGGAACCGCTTCGAGATTGACCAGCGCTTGCCGCAATGCCTCCTTGGCCGCGTGCCGCCAGCTGTCCTCGATCAGGAATTCACCAAAATCCTTGCGGCCTCCCATGCCGTAGGAGCCGCTCTCCTGGCGGTCGCCGTCGCCGACCACCACCGACACGTTGATCCTGACCAGCGGACGGATGTCGCGCACCATCTGGCCGTCGGCGCGCACGATCTCGACATGCTGCCAGGAGGCGGCGAGCGACGCCGTCACCTGCCTGACGCGCGGATCCTCGGCCCGCAGCCATGCATCGATTTCCTGAAGCAGCTTGGCCTTGGCTTCGAAGGAAGGTGAGGGGATAGGGTTTCCGTCGCCGTAGAGATGGCGGTTGGTGCGGGCAGGCGCTGCGGCAAGCGTGCCGGAATAGCCGCTCTTCACCGTCGAAACGGCATCGGCGGCGCGCAGCAGCGAGGCTTCGGAGAGATCGCTGGAATGGGCGTAGCCGCTGGCTTCGCCGGCGACGGCGCGCAGGCCGAAACCCTGGTCGGTGTTGAAATTCGCGGTCTTCAGCTTGCCATTGTCGAACATCAGCGATTCGCTTTCGCTATATTCGAGAAACAGTTCGCCGTCGTCGGCGCCGTTAATAGTCTCGGCAACGATTTGCTTGATGCGATCGTCGGAAATGTCAAATTGGCCGATCAGGCTGTTCATGGCAGGTCCATTCGCAGGAGGATTGTTTCCCACGATGTAGGCGCGAAGGCCCTCACAGACAATCTGAAATGAGATTTGCCCTGACCCGGCCGGTCAACATCACTGGATCGTGCTACAAGACCCAGTCTCAAGGCAGGGCGGCGAAGCCGTCGGCGAAACCCTTGAGGTCGACGGGAATGCCGATGCCCTCTTCCGGCGTCTGGAAGACGATGAAGGTCGCCGACGTACCGGTCTTCAGCGTGTCGAGCAGCGGCTTTTCCAGGATGACCTCGGCATAGCAGCCGTCCTGGAAACAGCGCACGAAATAGGCGCGGCCGATATCCTTGCCGTCGACATTGAGGCCGAGGCCGTTGGGCAACAGCACGCCGAGCGGCGCCAGCACACGCAGGATTTCGGCCTTGTTGTCGGCTGTGCGCAGCACGACGACGGAAAGCCCCATTTCCGGGCGGTCCTCGGCGACGACGTTCTGCATCATCACGCATTGTTCGGATGTAGCACCGGCCGGCGTATCGCAGATGATCGACCACGCCCCATGCGTCGACTTCACCGTGCCGCTTGGCTGCGCGGCATTGGCCAGGCCGGCGCCGGACAAGGCTATTGCGGCGGCAACAAAGATGACCTTCGCCAAGGTTCTCGAAAGCCAAGGGTTCATGACGGCTCCATTGCGAATCACGGCACTTTAAGCCGCACTAAACCCAAGTAAAGGACGAGACCCCGGCGATCTGCCCCGACACAGGCGACAATGCGCTTTTCAGTGCCAATTTCGCCCTAATTGCGACGGCTCCCCACGCCGCGCGGCTCATTCTACCCGGATGCCGCTCTGGTGATTCGCGGCAAGCAGTCACCGCACGAAGCCACAGCCGCGCTTGCGCGCAAAAATGCCGCACGGGTTCCGGCGCTCCTTTCTTGCGGAGGCAAATAGAGTATGGTTTGAACCAGCCTTGAATTGTCCGGGATTCCCGTCCCGGCATTGTTCGACATTCTTGCGGTCCGATCGCGAGGAACTGGGAGATGACGAGGGCGATGAGAAAATTCCTGGCAACCGCCAAAATCGTAGCTAGTGCCGCCGCCACGTTGTTTGCCGCTGCATCCGCTCATGCAGCCCAGCCCCAACCTTGGGAAACCAGTTTTCAGCCTCCGGCGACCGACATTATGCGGCAGATCGAGTGGTTCGGGAACTACTCGTTCGCGTTCATCATTGTGATCACCGCCTTGGTGCTTTTCCTGATTGCCTACTGCATTTTGCGGTTCCGGGCGAGCGTCAACCCGACGCCGTCGCGCACCAGCCACAACACGCTGATCGAGGTCATCTGGACTGTCGGTCCCGTGGTCATCCTGCTCTGTCTCGCCATTCCCTCGTTCCAGCTGCTGACCGCGCAATACACGCCGCCGGAAGAAGCCAAGCTGACCGTCAAGGCGACCGGCAATCAGTGGAACTGGGACTACGAATACCAGGTCGACAACACGCTTTCCTTTAATTCCGCGATCCTTCAGGATGCCGACAGGGCTGCTGCCGGCAAGGAAGATCGCGCCGCGTATCCGCGCCTGCTCGCCGTCGACAATGAGATGGTGGTGCCGGTCAACACCATGACCCGGGTGCTGGTGACGGCGACCGACGTCATTCACGCCTTTGCCATGCCGTCCTTCGGCATCAAGACCGATGCGGTGCCGGGCCGCATCAACGAGGTCTGGTTCAAGGCGGACAAGGAAGGCCTCTATTACGGCCAGTGCTCGGAACTCTGCGGCAAGGACCACGCCTTCATGCCGATCGCCATTCGCGTCGTCTCCGATGCACAATACAAGACCTGGCTGGCGGCAGCCAAGACCGACCTTCCCGGCGCCAACAAAGCGCTGATGGCCGAGGTCGATGGCACGAACAAGGTAGCGGCCGCCGGCAATTGATGCCGCGACCAGAAAAGATTCAGGGAACGGAGCCGACCATGGCGAACGCTGCAGCTCACGACGACCACGACCACAAGCCGTATCATGGCTGGGTCCGGTGGGTGTATTCGACCAACCACAAGGACATCGGTACGCTTTATCTGATCTTCGCGATCATGGCGGGCTGCATCGGTGGCGCCTTGTCGGTCGTCATGCGCATGGAATTGCAGGAGCCGGGCATCCAGATCTTCACTGGCCTGGCGCAGATGGTCTACGGCATGAACGGCGACGCCGCCATCGACGGGGGCAAGAGCATGTACAATGCTTTCACCACCGCGCATGCGCTGATCATGATCTTCTTCATGGTGATGCCGGCGCTGATCGGCGGCTTTGCCAACTGGATGGTGCCGATCATGATCGGCGCGCCGGATATGGCCTTCCCGCGCATGAACAACGTCTCGTTCTGGCTGCTGCCGCCGGCTTTTATCCTGCTGATTTTCTCGGCCTTCGTCCCGAGTGCGCCCGGCGCCTACGGCGTCGGCGGCGGCTGGACGCTTTACCCGCCGCTGTCGACATCGGGCCAGCCTGGACCAGCCATGGATCTGGCGATCCTGTCAATCCACATCGCCGGCGCCTCCTCGATTCTTGGCGCCATCAACTTCATCACCACCATCTTCAACATGCGCGCGCCCGGCATGACCATGCACAAGATGCCGCTTTTCGCCTGGTCGGTGCTGATTACCGCCTTCCTGCTGCTGCTGTCGTTGCCGGTGCTGGCCGGCGGCATCACCATGCTTTTGACCGACCGCAATTTCGGCACCACCTTCTTCGCCCCGGACGGCGGCGGCGATCCGATCCTGTTCCAGCACCTGTTCTGGTTCTTCGGCCATCCGGAGGTCTACATTCTGATCCTGCCGGGTTTCGGTATCATCAGCCATATCATCTCGACCTTTTCGAGGAAGCCGGTGTTTGGCTATCTCGGCATGGCCTATGCGATGGTTGCCATCGGCGCGGTGGGCTTCATCGTCTGGGCCCACCACATGTACACGACGGGCCTATCGCTCGACACCCAGCGCTATTTCGTCTTCGCCACCATGGTCATCGCGGTGCCGACGGGTGTGAAGATCTTCTCGTGGATCGCCACTATGTGGGGCGGGTCGATTTCGCTCAAGACCCCGATGCTGTGGGCGATCGGCTTCATCTTCCTGTTCACTGTTGGCGGCGTCACCGGTGTGCAGCTGGCCAATGCCGGCCTCGACCGCCCGCTGCACGACACCTATTTCGTGGTCGCGCACTTCCACTACGTGCTGTCGCTGGGCGCGGTCTTCGCGATCTTCGCCGGCTGGTACTACTGGTTCCCGAAGATGACCGGCTACATGTATTCGCCGGTGATCGCCAACACCCACTTCTGGGTCACTTTCGTCGGCGTCAACCTGGTCTTTTTCCCGCAGCACTTCCTCGGCCTTTCCGGTATGCCGCGTCGCTATATCGACTATCCGGATGCCTTCGCCGGCTGGAATATGGTGTCGTCCTACGGCTCGTACATCTCGGCTGTCGGCGTCGTCATCTTCCTGTTCGGCGTCTTCGAGGCGTTCCAGAAGAAGCGGGTCGCCGGCGCCAATCCTTGGGGCGAGGGTGCGACCACGCTGGAATGGCAGCTGCCTTCGCCGCCGCCGTTCCACCAGTGGGAACAGTTGCCGAAGATCAAGTAGGCGGTTGCCTCCTTAATACGGAACCGCCGGCCGGCCGGCGGTTTTGGCCAACGGAATGATGGACTTTAAGTACGCATGGCCCTTGCCGAAGACAGACTGATTGACGAGCCGGGCTTCCGCATGTCGGAAGCGACGGCGGGCGATTTCTTCGCCCTGCTGAAGCCGCGCGTCATGTCGCTGGTGGTGTTCACTGCGTTTGTCGGCATGGTCGCCGCCCCGGTGACCATCAATCCGCTGCTGGCGGTGATCGCGATCCTGGCTATTGCCATTGGCGCCGGCGCGTCCGGTGCGCTCAACATGTGGTACGACGCAGACATCGATGCGGTGATGACGCGCACCGCCGGCCGTCCCGTGCCGGCCGGCCGCATCCGGCCAGGCGAGGCATTGAGTTTCGGGTTGGTGCTGTCGGTTCTGTCGGTGATGACGCTCGGCGTGCTGGTCAACTGGTTGGCAGCGTCGCTTCTGGCCTTCACCATCTTTTTCTATGCCGTCATCTATACGATGTGGCTAAAGCGCTGGACGCCTCAGAACATCGTCATCGGCGGGGCTGCCGGTGCCATTCCGCCGGTCATAGGCTGGGCGGCGGTAACCGGATCGGTCAGCCTCGAAAGCTTGGTGCTGTTCCTGGTCATCTTCCTGTGGACGCCGCCACATTTCTGGGCGCTCGCGCTCTTCAAGTCGGAGGACTATGCGAAGGCAGGCATTCCGATGATGCCGAATGTCGCCGGCCAGGCCTCGACCAGACGCCAGATCTTTGCCTATGCGCTGGTCCTCGCGCCGGTTGGCGTGCTGCCCTGGGTTCTCGGGTTCACCACGCCGGCCTATGGCATCGTTGCATTGCTGCTCGGCGCCGGCTTCGTCTGGTATGCGTGGAAGGTGCTGCAAATGGCCGATGACGACCGGGCGATGAAGCCGGCCAAGGCCTTGTTCGGCTATTCGCTGCTCTATCTCTTCGCCATCTTCGCCGCCTACCTTGGCGATTGCGTCGTCGCGCGCGCGCTGACCATCGGTGGAGCATGAGCATGATCGAAAAGAAGCTTGAACTGGTCACGCTGACCGAACGTCAGCAGAAGGCCCGCCGCAATCGCTCGGCCGCAATCGGTTTCGCGCTGGCGGCGCTGGTCGTCATATTCTACGTCGCGACCATCGTGAAATTTGGTCACAGTTTCCCCGGCTCGATGTGAGCTCACAATGACCAGGCAAACAGTCACCGATCCTAAGAAGAAGAATACGAACCGCGTCGTCGCCGGCGTCTGCATCGCGTTCTTCGGCGGCATGATCGGCATGGCCTACGCCGCGGTACCGCTCTACGCGATGTTCTGCCAGGCGACAGGCTACGGCGGTACCGTCAAACGGGCGACCCAGCAATATGCCGATCGGGTGCTCGATCGCGACATCACCATCCGCTTCGACGCCAACACCGCCGGCGTTCCCTGGCAATTCCAGCCGGTCGCCCGCTCGATCACCATCAAGATCGGCGAGACCGCCGAAGCGCATTTCAGCGCGACGAACAAATTCAGCCGGCCCATTACCGGACGCGCCACCTTCAATGTACAGCCTGAACTGGCCGGACCTTACTTCAACAAGGTCGAGTGTTTCTGCTTCACCGACACGACACTGAAGCCGGGGGAGACACTGGACATGCCGGTCGTGTTCTATGTCGATCCCGATATCGTCAACGCGCCGGAACTGAAGGATTTGAGGACGATTACCCTGTCCTACACGATGTTCCCGGTCGACAAGACCAAGCCGGTCGCATCATCGGTGCCGGCCGACGGCCGCCGCAACAAGATTTCAGATACCGAAGCAAGCCTCGGGGGTTGATATGGCAGACGCACACGCAAAACCACAACATGACTACCACCTCGTCGACCCGAGCCCGTGGCCTTTCCTGGGCTCCGTCGGGGCGCTGGTGACCGCGTTCGGCGGCGTCTGTTACATGCAATATCTCAAGGGCGGCGATTTCCCGATCTTCGGTTTCAACATCGCTAATCCATGGTTGTTCTTCATCGGCCTGCTGATCGTCATCTACACGATGTTCGCCTGGTGGTCGGATACGATCAAGGAGGCGCATGAGGGACACCACACCCGTGTCGTGTCGCTGCATCTGCGCTACGGCATGATCATGTTCATCGCCTCCGAGGTGATGTTCTTCGTCGCCTGGTTCTGGGCCTTCTTCGACGCCAGCCTGTTTCCGGGCGAGGTCCATCAATACGCCCGTACCGCCTTCACCGGCGGCGTCTGGCCACCCAAGGGCCTCGAAGTTCTCGACCCCTTCCATCTGCCGCTCTACAACACCGTCATCCTGCTTCTGTCGGGTACCACGGTGACCTGGGCGCACCACTCGCTCATCCACGGCGACCGCAAGGGCCTGATCAATGGCTTGGTGCTGACCGTCGGCCTCGGCATGCTGTTCACCATGGTGCAGGCCTACGAGTACATGCATGCGCCGTTCGGCTTCAGGGATTCCATCTACGGCGCCACCTTCTTCATGGCGACCGGCTTCCATGGTTTCCACGTCATCATCGGCACGATCTTCCTGCTGGTCTGCCTGATCCGCGCCATGAAGGGCGACTTCACGCCCAAGCAGCATTTCGGCTTCGAGGCCGCCGCCTGGTATTGGCACTTCGTCGACGTGGTGTGGCTGTTCCTGTTTGCCTCGATCTACGTCTGGGCGTCGAACGGTGCGATGATCGAACCACACTGACATTCGCCTCAGGAAATTGAGGCCCGAGGAATTGGGGTCTCAGGAAATCGACAAGGCGGCTGCGGCGACGTGGCCGCCTTATCTTTTGCGGCAAATGCTCCTAGGATGACCTCATGAGCGACGACAAGGCGATCTGGCCACCAATCGATCCGATCTCGGCCGGCCTGCATGGCCGCTGCCCCCGCTGTGGCGAGGGCAAGCTGTTCTCCGGGTTCCTCACGGTCGGTGATCGCTGCTCCAATTGCGGCCTCGATTATTCCTTCGCCGATGCCGGCGACGGGCCGGCGGTGTTCGTTATCCTAATCATCGGCTTTATCGTCGTTGGCCTGGCGTTGTGGATGGAGGTGACGCTCAATCCGCCGCTCTGGCTGCATCTGCTGCTGTGGATTCCGCTGACGCTGGTGCTTTGCCTGGCGGCGCTCCGGCTGATCAAGGGCGTGCTGCTGACGCTGCAATACCGCAACAAGGCGGCCGAGGGCCGGCTGGACCGCGGCGAATGAGCGAGGCATCCGGTTCGGTGGCCGGCCGGTCGCGGCCGAAGCGCGCATTGGCACTCGGCCTGGGTATCGTCGTGTTTTTGATCCTGCTGGCGCTCGGCACCTGGCAGGTTCAGCGCCTGCACTGGAAAGAGGGCCTTCTCCAGACGATAGACCAGCGCACGCATTCGGCGCCTGTGCCATTGGCCGAGCTCGAAAAGCGGTTTGCTGCCGCCGGCGACGTGGACTACACGCCGGTGATAGTGACCGGCACTTTCCTGCATCAAGACGAGCGGCATTTCCTCGCCACCTGGGAAGGCCAGTCCGGTTTCGACGTCTTCACGCCGCTACGGCTCGACGATGGCCGTTTCGTGCTGATCAACCGCGGCTTCGTGCCTTACGATTTCAAGGATCCAGCCAAGCGGCCGCAGGGACAGGTAACGGGCAAAGTGACGGTGACGGGGCTCGCCCGCAACCCGCTGCCGGCCAAGCCCTCGATGATGCTTCCCGACAACGATCCGCAGAAGAATATCTTCTACTGGAAAGATCGTGACGCGATGGCCTCGAGCGCCGGCCTGCCGACAGGTGCGGCGCTGGTGCCGATCTTCATCGATGCGAACGCCACCCCCAACCCCGGCGGGCTGCCGGTTGGCGGTGTCACCGTCATCGACCTGCCGAACAGCCATCTGCAATATGCGATAACCTGGTACGGCCTTGCCGCCGCCCTTGCCGGCGTCCTGATCTCCTGGCTCCGCCGCCCGGCGAAAGACCAATGATCGCCGCCACTACCCTTGACAGGGCAGGGCCGCGCACCTCATTTCCCGCCTTGAGCTCAGAAGTCATAGTCCGATCAACCGGCCTACAATCAGCGTAAGATGCAATCATGCTTCACACAAAGCCGCCGCTGACCATCCGGCTCTGCCAGCCCCGCGGTTTCTGTGCGGGCGTTGACCGTGCCATCCAGATCGTCGTGCTGGCGCTGAAGAAATACGGCGCGCCGGTCTATGTCCGCCACGAGATCGTGCACAACCGCTACGTCGTCGAAGGGCTGCAAAGCCTCGGCGCGGTGTTCATCGAGGAGCTCTCCGAGATCCCGCCCGAGCATCGCCAGAGCCCGGTCGTCTTTTCGGCGCATGGCGTGCCGAAATCGGTGCCGGCCGACGCCCAGTCCCGCAACCTGTTCTATCTCGACGCGACTTGCCCGCTGGTCTCGAAAGTCCATAAGCAGGCGATGCGCCATCAGCGGCTTGGCCGCCACGTGCTCTTGATCGGCCATGCCGGGCATCCGGAGGTCATCGGCACAATGGGCCAGTTGCCGGACGGCGCGGTCACTCTGATCGAGACCGAGGCCGACGCCGCAAGCTTCGTGCCTGCAGACCCGCAAGCGCTCGGCTTCGTCACCCAGACGACGCTGTCGGTCGAGGACACCGCCGGTATCATCCGCGCCCTGCAGCAGCGTTTTCCCGAGCTGCACGCGCCGGCGGCGGAATCGATCTGTTATGCCACCACCAATCGCCAGGAAGCGGTCAAGGAAACAGCGGCCGGCGCCGATCTCTTCCTGGTTGTCGGCGCACCTAACTCCTCCAACTCGCGGCGCCTGGTCGAAGTGGCCGAGCGCGCCGGCGCCTCGATGTCGCTTCTCGTGCAGCGCGCCTCCGAAATTCCGTGGGATGAGATTGCCGGCATTTCGACGCTCGGCCTGTCGGCGGGCGCCTCGGCGCCGGAGATCATCGTCGACGAGATCGTCGATGCGTTCAGGCAGCGCTTCGACGTGACCATCGAGCTGGCCGTGACGGCGACGGAGACGGAGGACTTTCCGGTGATGCGGGTGTTGCGCGATGTCGAACTGACGGCTGCCGACATGGCCTTCGTCAACGGGGCCGCGTAGCAACGATGGCGGTCTACACCGACGTCAACGAGGGCGAGCTCGGCGCATTCCTCAGGAACTATCCGGTCGGCGACCTCTTGTCCTACAAGGGCATCGCCGAAGGCACCGAAAACTCGAATTTTCTGCTGCACACCAGCAGCGGCTCCTACATACTGACGCTTTACGAGAAGCGCGTCGACAAGGCTGACCTGCCGTTCTTTCTCGGCCTTATGGCCCACCTCGCCAGAAAGGGCATTTCGTGCCCGCTCCCGGTCACCGCACATGATGGTGGTGTGATCGGAACACTTGCCGGCCGGCCGGCGGTCATCATCACCTTTCTCGAAGGCCTGTCGCTGAGGCGGCCGACGGCTGCGCATTGCGGCGAGGTCGGCAAGGCGCTGGCGGCACTGCATCTCGCCGGCGCGGATTTTCCGATGACCCGCCCCAACGCCCTTGCCATCGATGGCTGGCGCAAGCTGTGGAATGCCGCCCGCGCCCGCGCCGACGAGGTCGAGCCGGGACTGGCGGCCGAGGTCGATGCCGATTTCGCCGATTTCGAGCGGAACTGGCCGAACGGTCTGCCGCAAGGCATCATCCATGCCGATCTTTTCCCGGACAATGTGTTCTTCCTCGGCGAGAAACTGTCCGGGCTGATCGACTTCTATTTCGCCTGCAACGACCTCTACGCCTATGACGTTGCCACGTGCCTGAACGCCTGGTGCTTCGAGAAGGACTTTTCCTTCAATCTGACCAAGGGCACGGTGCTGCTTGCCGGCTACCAAAGCGTGCGGCCGTTGAGCAGTGAAGAGAAAGCTGCGCTGCCGATGCTGGCGCGCGGCTCTGCGCTGCGCTTCATGCTGACCCGGCTCTACGACTGGCTGACGGTCCCGGACGGCGGGCTGGTGATGAAACGCGACCCGACCGAGTATATCCGCCGGATGCGCTTCCACCGGGCGATCAACTCTCCTTCCGAATATGGACTGACATGACCAAGCGCGTTGAAATCTTCACCGATGGTGCCTGTTCGGGCAATCCCGGGCCTGGCGGCTGGGGCGCAATCCTGCGCTTCAACGGCGCAATCAAGGAGCTCCATGGTGGCGAGGCTCTGACCACCAACAACCGCATGGAGTTGTTGGCGGCCATCTCGGCGCTCAATGCGCTCAAGGAGCCTTGCGTCGTCGACCTTTATACCGACAGCAACTACGTCAAGGACGGCATTTTCGGCTGGATTGATGGCTGGAAACGCAACGGCTGGAAGACCGCCGCCCGGCAGCCGGTGAAGAATGCCGAGCTGTGGCAGCAGCTCGACGCGGCGCGTAACCGCCATCAGGTCACCTGGCATTGGGTCAAGGGCCATGCCGGCCATCCCGAGAACGAGCGCGCCGACGAATTGGCGCGGCTCGGCATGGCGCCATTCAAGACTAAGTCGGCGAAACCCGTGCTCGCGTCCGTGCCGCCGAAGGAAGGCACCCAGTCCAGGCAATCGGCGGCCAAGAAGGTTCGGCGCTCGACCCAGAGTTATTGATCCGGTTGAACTGGCGTGTCAGCGGATCAGAAGGGCGGTGCCGAACAGTCCGATGGCAAACACCGTATGCGACACAAGATTGAGGGCGCGGACCTGCATGGGATTGGGGCGCCTCGAAGCGGCCCAGCCGGCGCCCATGCCGGGCGCCAGCAGAAACCACCCGGCGCCGACAGTGACGATGCCGAGCATAAAAGCCGGCAGAAAGGTCGGCGCGGTGAGCCAGGCCGTTCCGGCCAGCACGACCAGCATGACGCCGTAGACAATGCCGACAGCATAATGAAAGGCCCAGCCAAGTACTGATTCATGCGCGTAGGGCGAGGCCTCGCCAATGTCGTCATGGAAGACCTTGCCTTCCCTGAGATGCCAGACCCAGCGGCCGACCAGCCCCCAGTTCGGTCGCGGTTGGGCAAAGGCCTTGTTCAGGAAAATCGCCCAGACATCCATAAGCGCGGTTGCGCCGATGCCGATCGCGACGCTGCGCCACAAGATGTCGGACATAATCGAGGTCCCCAAAAGCAAGCAGTCCCGAAGGGCCGACACATGGCCCCGAAAACCGGGTCGGCTTTCGGAAGGATCATGCGCCGATGCAAAAGTCAGCGTCCTTTGGACGTTGAGCGCTCGAAGGCGCCCTTTGCCGTCCCTGGCCTATGCTGTCGCCAGGACGGAAAGCTGTCCGAGAATGTGAGCAGCGCCGGATTCGTCGACGCCGGGCTTTGTCTCGACATTGAGCGCGGTGACCTTGCCGTCATCGACGATCATCGAAAAACGCCTCGAGCGCAGCCCCATGCCGCCGCCGGAGAGGTCGGCGTCGAGACCGACCGATTTGGCGAAATCGCCATTGCCATCGGCAAGATAAAGGATTTTGCCTTCACCGCCGCTGAAGCGGGCCCAGGCCCCCATGACGTGAACATCGTTGACCGAGACGACGGCGATAGTGTCGACGCCGCGCGCCAGGATGGCGTCGTAATTATCCAGGTAGCCCGGCAGATGATTGTTGCTGCAGGTCGGCGTGAAGGCGCCTGGAACGCCAAACAGCACGACCTTCTTTCCTGAGAATATCTCGCCCGTCGTGATCGGCCTTGCACCGTCGGCGGTCATTGTCTTGAAGGTCGCATCGGGCAGTTTATCGCCAACGGAGATCGTCATGATGGTCCTCGCTTGAGAATGGAAAGGGAGTGTCCTTGCGATAGCGAACTAAGGCGCGCCCGGCAACCGTCCAGACGTTGGCATCACGGAAAAGGCAGCAGGCCTTCGACCGCGCCAGCGGCACTTGTCAGTGTGTAGTGCAGGCCGCCATCGGTTGGCGTTGTCGACGGCCTGTCGAGGATCGGCACAGTAAAGATCAGCTTGCCATCCTTTTCGCTGCGTGCCGGGGCACCGAACATGTAGTCGCGTTCGCCGGCAACGAAGAAGTCGGCGCCCTCGGGGCTGCCCGGAAAGCTCGCTTCGACAATCAGCGTTTCGTGGTCGCCCGGCAGTACGTTTATGCCGAAATCGGGCGTTGCCGTGGCGGGCAGGGTGGCAAGGCCTGCCTTGACCAGTGCCGCGTCCTCGGCGTTGTCCGGATCGGCGCCGGGATCGACGGTCAGCCTTGTCTGCACCGGGATGCAGATAGTTTCGCAAATGCCGAGGAAGATGTCCGCATCGATGACGGCCGGCTGGCCGGGCGCGGCAAGCGTGAACGTCACCGGCAACGAAACCGGGTGGTTGTAGCCGGCCCATTTGCCATAACCGTCATCGTGGCGCTGCGGCGGCGGAAACGAAAGCGTCGCGTCGGCAATGTTGGTGCTGGCCGAGACGTCGATCTGTGGCGGCACGCCCGCATCGCCCGGATCGCGCCAATAGGTCTTCCAGCCGGGCTTCAGCGCAATGTCGAGGACGCCCTGGAGACGCCCGGCCTCATCGGCCTTGCCGCTCGTCACCAGCCGCACCCTGCCGCCTTCGCTATTGTACCAGGCCGATGAGGAGGCTGAGGCGGGGAGGCCGGTCGCCGATCCAATGGCCACGCTAAGCAGCAGGATTTTCAAGCTTTGCATGCCGGTGATTTGATCGTCCGTTGATGGCGGCACAATGATTTCATGACGCCGCCGGCATCATATTTGCGTGACCTTCGATTTACGAGCCTGATCAAATCGGGCGCCGCCCATCTTTTCGACGCCCCGGAAACGCGTTACGCTGTGGCCATGGATTTGTTGCGCCATAAAAGGACGGCCGCAGGACCCGGCTTTCTCGACGACCAGTTCCTGATTGCCATGCCCGGCATGAAGGACGACCGCTTCACGCGCTCCGTCATCTACATTTGCGCGCACAGCGACGAAGGCGCGATGGGGCTGATCATCAACCAGACGCAGCAGATGCTGTTTCCGGACCTGCTCGTGCAACTCGGCATCATGAACGAGCTGGAGGCAATTCGCCTGCCGCCGCCGGCGCGCGACTTCGTCGTGCGCAATGGCGGACCGGTGGATCGTAGCCGCGGCTTCGTTCTGCATTCGGGCGACTACCGGGTGGAATCCTCGCTCGCCGTGTCCGACGATGTCTGTCTGACCGCGACCGTCGACATATTGCGCGCCATCTCCTCCGGCCGCGGACCCCGGCGGGCTCTGATGGCGCTCGGCTATGCCGGCTGGGGTGCGGGCCAGCTTGAAAACGAGATCGTCGAGAATGGCTGGCTGACTTGCCCGGCAAGTGCCGAGCTTCTGTTCGACGCCGACATCGATCGCAAATATGACCGGATCCTCGCCTCGATCGGCATCGATCTCGCGCATCTCAGCCTAGCTGCCGGTCACGCCTGAACTCATTACGTCCTGAAACTTGTCACGCTTGGGTCAACGGATACTGTTCCTTCAGCGTCTTCAGCACCTGGTCGCCCGGCATCGGCGCGCCGAACATGAAGCTCTGCACGTATTCGCAGCCCATCTGCCGCAACTCCAGCGCATCGCTCTCGTCCGAAATGCCTTCGGCAACGACCGACAGGCCGAGCTCATGTGCCATGTTGACCATTGATTTGAGCAGCACCGCGCGTTTCGGCGTCGCGTCGTCGACGAAGCTCTTGTCGATCTTGATGGTGTCGAACGGAAAGCGCGTCAGATAGGCCAGCGATGAATAGCCGGTGCCGAAATCATCCAGCGACAGGCCGATGCCAAGCTGCTTCAGCTTGGTCAGCACATGGGCGGTCTGCTCGGGATTGTCCATCACCAGCGATTCGGTGAGTTCAAGCCGGAAGCAGCGCGGTTTCAGATTGGCCCGTGCGATCACCGAGCGGACGTCGCTGACCAGGTCGCGGCGGATGAGCTGACGGCTGGACAAATTGACCGAGACCGACAGCGGCGCATCGCCGATCTGCTTTTGCCATCCCGCCAGGTCTTCGGCAGCCTGTTGCATGGCAAACAGGCCAAGCTGCACGATCAGGCCGCAGTTTTCGGCGACCGGAATGAAATCCGCCGGCGGGATCATGCCGCGACGCGGATGGTCCCAGCGCAGCAGCGCTTCGAAGCCTGCGACGCTGCCGTCCTCCAGCCGCACGATCGGCTGGTAGGCAAGCGTGAATTCGCGTCGTTCGATGGCGCGGCGCAGATCGGACTCGAACTGCAGCCGGTCGGTGCCGACGGTGCGGAAGGCGGGACGGAATGGCTCGATCCGGTCGCCGCCGAAGCGCTTGGCCTGATGCATGGCAAGCTCGGCATCCTTGACCATGTCCTCGGCCGAGGTCTGCGTGGCGGTCCAGGTGATCAGCCCGATCGAGGCCGTCAGCACGATCTCGCGCTTGGCGAAGGTGATCGGGTTGTTGATGGCGTGCTTGATGGCATCGGCAATGCCCGCGATGCGGGCCGGATCCTGCTCCGACAAAAGCATCAGCGCGAACTGGTCGCCGGCAAAGCGCGACAGCGAATCCTTCGGCTTGAGCAGTCGGTGCAGCCGCCGCGCGATAGTCAAAAGGATGGTATCGCCGGCCGAGATGCCGAGCCCGTCATTGACCTGCTTGAACCGGTCTATGTCGATGACGAAGACGGTCGGGCGCACCTTCTCTTCGGTGCGGGCAATCGAAATGATCGCCTCCAGCCGGTTCATGAACAGCTCGCGGTTGGGCAGGCCGGTCAGATTGTCGTGCACGGCGTCGTGCAGCAGCCGTTCCTCGGATTTCTTCTGCTCCGTCACGTCGACCATGGTGCCGACGCAGCGGATGACCTCGCCGTCCGAGCCGATCACCGGCCGGGCGCGCAATGAAAACCAGTGATAGTGCCCGTCGGCGCCGCGCAGGCGGAAGTTTTGCGACACCCGGCCGCGCCGGTGCTCGAGCACCACGTCGAGTGTCGTGCGAAACGTGTCGCGGTCGTCGGCATGCAGCACCGGCAGCCAGTTGCGGGCAGGGCCGCCGAGGCTGTTGGGGGCAAGACCGAGCTGAATGCTGACGTCGGGACGAGTGACGACGCGGTCGCGCAGCACGTCCCAGTCCCACACAGTATCGCCAGATCCGGCAACCGCCAGCGCCTGCCGCTCGAGATCGGAGAACAGGCCCTGATGCAGCGCGCCGCCGGCAAAAGCGTGCTGCATCACGGTGAAGCCGATCAGCAGGATGATGAGGATCAGCCCACCGCCCAGCGCCGGCTGGGCGATATCGTTGTCCAGCATGCCGGTGATTGCCATCCACGATCCGCATAGCCAGAGCAGAACCATCACCCAACTGGGCACCAGCATGATCGCGCGGTCGTAACCGCGGATACCGAGGAAGATGATCAGGCCGAGCCCGGTCAGCGCGGTGGCGGCGAAGGACAGCCTGGCAATGCCGGCGGCAACCGCCGGATCGATGATGGCGACACCGGCGATCAGCACCAGCCCGAGGATCCAGACCAGTGCGCCGTAGCTGAAATGGCCGTGCCACCGGTTGAGGTTGAGATAGGCAAACAGGAACACCACGAAGGTCGCCCCAAGCGCCACCTCCGTTCCGGCGCGCCACATCTGCTCGTTGCCCGGTGAGATTTCTATGATCTTGTTGAGAAAGCCGAAATCGACGCAGATATAGGCAAGCACCGCCCACGCTAGGGCCGCCGTTGCCGGGAACATCGATGTCCCCTTGACGACGAAAAGAATGGTCAGGAACAGCGCCAGCAGGCCGGCAATGCCGATGACGATGCCACGAAACAGCGTGTAGGAATTGACCGAATCCTTGTAGGATTCAGGGTCCCACAGATAGACCTGCGGCAGCTTGGGCGAGGCGAGCTCGGCGATGAAGGTAATCACCGTTCCGGGGTTCAACGTCACCCGGAACACGTCGGCGTCGGGGCTGGTCTGACGGTCGAGCGCAAAGCCTTCGCTGGGCGTGATCGCAGCGATACGGGTCGAGCCGAGATCCGGCCAGAACAGGCCGGAATTCACCAGCCGGAAATGCGGTGCGACAATCAGCCTGTCGAGCTGCTGGTCGGTGGTATTGGCCAGCGCGAACACCGCCCAGTCACCGGTCGAGCGCGCATCATTTGCCTCGACCTCGATGCGCCGTACGATGCCGTCCGAGCCGGGTGCCGTCGAGACCTGGAAATTCTCGCCCTGGTTCCGGTAGATCAAGACGGCCCCCGAAAGATCGAGCGCAACGTCGTCGCGGGCGATCTTGATCGGTTCTACGGCAAACGCCGAGGATGCCGCGCAGAGCGTGACGATTGCCGCCAGCATAAAGGCAAGCAGCGACCCGTTGCGCAGAAAATTCGTCAAAATCAGCCCTTTGTTCCAACGCCCGGCGGATCGTCCGCGATTCGGGCGTATAGGTAATGGTCCTGCCAGATGCCATTGATCCTGAGATAGGATCGTAGCAGTCCTTCGCGCCGGAATCCGGCTTTTTCAAGCACGCGGATCGACCGGGCGTTATCGGGGATACAGGCAGCTTCGATCCGGTGCAATCGCAGCGTTTCGAAGGCGAAACGCGTCACCACTTTGACGGTATCGGTCATCAGGCCGCGTCCGCTGAAGCGCTCGCCGATCCAATAGCCGATATGGCCGCTTTGGGCGACCCCGTGGCGGATATTGCCGAGGGTGATACCGCCGGCAAGCTTGCCGCTGCTTTTCTCGAAGATGAAGAAGGCGATCGCCGTCCCCTGCGCGTAGTCCTCGCGGTAGCGCCCGATACGATGCCGCCACGCCGTGCGGTCGAGTTCGTCAGGGGTCCATCGCGGCTCCCACGGCTCAAGAAAAGCGCGGCTTTCACTGCGCAGCACCGACCACTCGCGATAGTCGTTGGTCAGCGGTACGCGCAGCGTGACAAGCTCGCCCTTCAGTGCCGGCAGGTCGCGGCGAAAGAAAGGGAGCGCGAACACGACGCCCGAATAGGCTTAGACGGCAAGCTTACGGGCAGTGGTCTGCGTGCCCGAAAGCGAATCGAGGATTGCCTCATAGGGCGCGAGCGTACCCACCGGCCCGACGGCTGTAAGCGTCGGCTTGGTCGAAAAAAGCCGGGACGACAGATCCGTCAGCCGCTCGACAGTCAACGCCGCCAGCCGCTCCATCAGCTCTTCCTTGGCGATCGGCCTGCCGAACAGAAGCAACTGCCTGGCGATCTGCGAGGCGCGGCTGGCCGGGCTCTCGGCCGACATGATGAGCCCGGCGCGGTATTGGGCACGCGCGCGGTCAAGCTCCTCCTGCAGGATGTTTTCACCGGCCTTTTGCAGCTCGTCGATGATCACAGGCACCAGCTCGGCAATATCGCTTTGTCCGGTCGCCGCATGGACCCCGAAGACGCCGGTGTCGGAAAAACCCCAATGGAAGGCATAGACCGAATAGCACAGGCCGCGTTTTTCGCGGACTTCCTGGAAAAGTCGCGACGACATGCCGCCGCCCAGGATCATCGACAGGACCTGGGAGGCATAGAAATCGCGGACGTGATAGGCGCGGCCCTCGAAACCCAGCACGATCTGCGCGTCCATCAGGTCGCGGTCCTCGCGAAAATCGCCGCCGACATATTGCGCATATTGCGGGACGGTGCCGTCGGCCTTGCCGCGGAAGCCGCCGAGACGCTTTTCGACCTCGCGCACGAAATCGTCGTGCTTGATATCGCCGGCCGCCACCATCACCATGTTCTCGGCGCCGTACTGTCGTTCGATGAAGTCGTGCAGCTGCTTCGAAGTGAAGGATTTGACGGTTTCCGGCGTGCCAAGAATCGAGCGGCCGATAGTCTGGTGGCGGAAGGCGGTCTCGGTAAAGTGATCGAAAACGACGTCGTCGGGCGTATCGTGCGCGGCGCCGATCTCCTGCAGAATCACATGCTGCTCTCGTTCCAACTCCTGCGGATCGAATTCGGATTCCTGCAGGATGTCGGAAAGGATATCGACGGCCAGCGGCACGTCGTCGCTCAGAACCCTTGCATAATAGGAGGTCGTCTCGACGCTGGTGGCGGCATTGATCTCGCCGCCGACGTCCTCGATCTCCGAGGCAATCTCGAAGGCGCTTCGCCGCCTGGTGCCCTTGAAAGCCATGTGCTCGAGCAAGTGCGCCATTCCGTGCTCTTCGTCACGCTCGTTGCGTGCGCCCGACTTGACCCAGGCGCCAAGGGCAACAGATTCGAGGCTTGGAAGGGTTTCGGTGGCGACTGTCAGGCCGTTCGACAGACGGCTTACCTCAACACCCATATGGCAATTACTCCCTAACGCGCCGCCCGCGTGTGGCGGCCGAGATAATCTTCCACCATTTTCAGGTCGGATGGAAGTACCGTGTATTTTTCCTCGGCGCTCATCAACCCGCCTAGCCATGCAGGCAGGGCAGGCGACACGCCGCTGGCGGCTTCGACGGCGGCAGGAAACTTTGCCGGGTGCGCAGTGCCCAGCACCACCATCGGCACCTCACCCGCGGCCTTGCCGGCGGCCACATGCACGGCCGCGGCCGTATGCGGGTCGAGCAGATAGCCGCTCGCCGCAAGTGTGGTGCGGATGGTGGCGGCGACCTCGTCCATGGTGGCGCGGCCGGCGTCGAATTCGGAGCGGATCTTGGCGATTTCGCCGGCCTCGATGGTGAAGGCGCCGGACTGCTTGAGCCCGTTCGTGTAGCGCCGCACGGTCGAGGCATCGCGGCCGGACGCTTCGAACAGCAAGCGTTCGAAGTTCGAAGACACCTGGATGTCCATCGAGGGCGACGTGGTCGAAAAGACCCCCTTCATGCGGTATTCGCCGGTCGCCAGCGTGCGCGCCAGAATATCGTTGTCGTTGGTGGCGATGATCAGCCGTTCGATCGGCAGCCCCATCTTCTTGGCGGCATAGCCGGCGAAGATGTCGCCGAAATTGCCGGTCGGCACGGTGAAGGAAACCGGCCTGTCGGGCGCGCCGAGCGACAGCGCGGAGGAGAAATAATAGACGATCTGGGCCATGATGCGGGCCCAGTTGATCGAGTTGACGCCGGACAGCGATACCCGGTCGCGAAAACCGTGGTCGTTGAACATGTCCTTTACCAGGCCCTGGCAGTCGTCGAAATTGCCTTCGATCGCCAACGCATGGACGTTTGCGGCGGTCGAGGTCGTAATCTGCCGCTGCTGTACCGGCGAGACGCGGCCGTGCGGGAAAAGCACGAAGATGTCGGTGCGGTTGCGCCCGGCAAAGGCATCGATGGCTGCCCCTCCGGTGTCGCCGGAGGTGGCACCGACAATGGTGGCGCGCTGGTCGCGCTCGGCCAGCACATGGTCCATCAGCCGCGCAAGAAGCTGCATCGCCACGTCCTTGAACGCGAGCGTCGGGCCGTGGAACAGCTCGAGCACGAAGCTGTTGGGCCCGGTCTGCACCAGCGGGCAGACGGCCTCATGGCGGAAGGTCGCATAGGCTTCGCGCACCAGCCGTTCGAACACCGGCGCCGCGATCTCGCCGCCGAGGAACGGCGACAGCACACGGATGGCAAGATCGGGATAGGCAAGGCCGCGCATGGCGCGGATCTCGGCTGCGGAAAAATGCGGCCAGGCGCTCGGCAGGTAGAGCCCGCCGTCGCGCGCCAGTCCGGCCAGCACAGCGTCGGAAAATCCAAGCGCGGGCGCTTCCCCGCGGGTACTCACATATTGCATCGTCACGTTTCCATTGCTGCCGGGAATTTTCGCCCGCCGCGAGGTGGTGGATTTCTGCGCAGGCTCAGTCGCATTTTTGCCGCGCGGTTGATATACGTCACCGGCTTTGCGAGAGGGAAGTGCAGTTCATGGCGTTTCATTCATTCAACGGTCGTTTTGTCGCGGGTCTGGCGCTCGCCGGCTTTATGCTTGCCGCCGCAGGTTGCCAATCGAGCGACAATGGAATTCTCGGCTTCGGCAAAAAGGATGCGACACCGCCACCGCCACCCGAACCCAAGGTGCTTTCCAGCCAGCTGCAGGCCTATTGCCCGAAAGTGACGTTGCGGGACGGCACCGCCTTCTTCAATACCTACGCCAAGAGCGGTCCGAAGCCGAAGAAAAAAACCGATGTTGGCGCCGAGGAAGCCGCCCAGCCGGCAGCGGACGCGGCTGGCGCCGATCAGCCGGACGATTCCGCCAAGATCATCTATCAGGCCTCGATCACCGATGTGACCCGCGACTGCAGCCGCGCCAACGGCTCCTTGTCGATGAAGATAGCCGTCGCCGGCAAGGTCGTGCCTGGCCCGATGTTCACCCCCGGGACCATCACCATGCCGATCCGCATCGCGGTGATGCACGGCACCGAAGTTCTCTATTCGCAGCTTCACTCCTATCAGGTCCAGGTTACCGATCCTTCGAGTGCCACGCAGTTCGTCTTCACCGATTCCAACGTCGTCGTTCCGGAGCCGACGGCGAAGGACTACCAGGCATATGCCGGGTATGACGAGGGCGCTCCGAAAGTAGCGACAGACAAGCCGAGGAAGAAGAAAGCCGCCGCGACCAACTAAGCCGCTGCATTCGCGCCACGGCGGTTGGAGGCGGCCTCTCAGGCGTCCGCCGACCATTCCGACAGCGCGGCGATCACGCTTTTCAGTTCCGCCCAGCGGCGGATGACCGTTTCCGCGCCGGCCTCGGTCAGCGCATCGGCGTGGCCGGGATAGCTGTGCGCCGCGCCGGTGAAGCCGATGACGCGCATTCCCGCCGTCTTGGCGCCGGTGACGCCATGCACCGAATCCTCGATGACAAAGGTGTTCGGAGGATCGGCCTTGAGCTTTTCCGCGGCGAACCGAAACACGTCCGGCGCCGGCTTGGATTTCCCGGTCGGGGTTTCCAGCGAGGAAAAGATACGGCCGGCAAAGAACGGCAAAAGCTGCACCTTCTCCAGCATGAATTCGATTCGCTCCGAACGCGAATTCGAACAGACGCAGCGCGGCACTGCTACCGCGGCGACAGCCTCGAGCGCCCCGTCGATGGCACGCACGTCGCTGCGCAGACGGCGATCGACCAGCTGTTCCTCCTTGTCGATCAGCGAGGCCTGGAACGGGATCCGGGACTTTTCCTCGACCCGCATCATGATGTCCTTGAAAGTCAACCCGGCATAGACCTCGGAAATCTCCTCGGCCGATATCTCGTAGCCGGCCGAGGTCAACAGCTCGGCATCGATCCGCGCGGCGATGATTTCGGAATCGACGAGCACGCCGTCGCAATCGAAGATGACAAGGTCTGGCTGGGGCATGGTGATCCGGAAAGCGGGATGAGGGGAATGCCGAGGGCCCTTTGGTCCAAACGGCTCAGGCGGCGCGGCATACACCAACAGGCCGGGCTTCGCAAATTCGGCGGGCTGCTTCACTGAATATTTACGCTGATCGGTAACCATAACGGACAGTAAACAGTAACGCGTGCCTTGGGTGTCACAATGTCTGCCGTGCGTCTTCTCGACGAGCTTTCCGATGCTCCCCAGCAATCCGAGTGGCTGGATACGATCCTGAAGGGCGACTGCGTCGCCGCGCTCGAACGGCTGCCGGAAAAGTCGATCGACGTGATCTTCGCCGATCCGCCCTATAATTTGCAGCTCGATGGCGATCTGCACCGGCCCGACCAATCCAAGGTCGATGCCGTCGACGACCATTGGGACCAGTTCGACAGTTTTGAGGCCTACGACGCCTTCACCCGCGCCTGGCTGCTGGCGGCGCGCCGTGTGTTGAAGCCCAACGGCACGATCTGGGTTATCGGCTCCTACCACAATATTTTCCGGGTCGGGGCAAAGATGCAGGACCTGGGTTTCTGGATCCTCAATGACGTCGTCTGGCGCAAGACCAATCCAATGCCTAATTTCCGTGGCCGCCGTTTCCAGAACGCGCATGAGACGATGATCTGGGCATCGCGCGACCAGAAGGGCAAGGGCTACACTTTCAACTACGAGGCGCTGAAGGCATCGAACGACGACGTCCAGATGCGCTCGGACTGGCTGTTTCCGATCTGCACCGGCGGCGAGCGCCTGAAGAACGACAATGGTGACAAATTGCATCCGACGCAGAAGCCGGAAGCGTTGCTTGCCCGCGTCATGACGGCATCGACCAGGCCGGGCGACATCGTGCTCGACCCGTTCTTCGGCTCAGGTACCACCGGGGCTGTCGCCAAGCGGCTTGGCCGCCACTTCGTCGGCATCGAGCGCGAACAAACCTATATTGATGCCGCCATGGAACGTATCGATGCGGTCCGGCCGCTGGAAGGCGCCAATTTGACGGTACTGACCGGCAAGCGGGCTGAGCCGCGCGTCGCCTTCGTCACGCTTCTCGACAATGGCTTGGTGGCGCCAGGCGCCACGCTCTACGACGCCAAGAAGCGCTGGGCGGCAAAAGTGCGCGCCGATGGCACGCTGGCCATCGGCGACAGGGCCGGGTCGATCCACAAGATCGGCGCCGAGGTGCAGGGGCTGGACGCCTGCAACGGATGGACCTTCTGGCATTATGAGCGCAGCGGCGGCCTGACCCCGATCGACGAGCTTCGCCGCATTGCTCGGCTAGGCATGGAGCGGGCGGGCGCCTGACGGCTTCCGAGTTGCGACAGATCGGTTAATGCGAAGGCTCAACCAACTCCTGTAACCGAATTCAAATCACGCTTTGATCCCCAGACGTTCAAGGTCCGCCCTGAGCGTCTTGGCATCGGTGAACAGCACCGACTGCCAGCCCGCCGCCTTGGCGCCGTCGACGTTCTTCTGGCTGTCGTCGATGAACAGCGTCGCTGACGGTTCGAGGCTGAACGCGGCGACGTGGTGGTCATAGATGGCGCGATCCGGCTTGATCTGGCGGATGTCGCCGGAAACGGTGACGCCGCGCGGCCGATTGAGGAAATCGAAGCGCTCGCGGGCCTCGGCGAGCGTATCCGCAGCGAAATTGGTGAGCATCGTCACGTCATGGCCGCTGTCGATCAGGCCGATCATGATGGCGACGCTGTCCTCATAGGCGTGAGGCACCATCTCGTGCCAGTGCCGGCGGAAATTGCGGATATTTTCGGCGTGCTCGGGATATTGCGCGATCGCCAGCGCTTCGGCCTCTTCCCAACTGCGGCCGCGATCCTGCTCGATGTTCCAATCATGCGTGCAGACATTGTCGAAGAACCATTTCCGTTCGTCGGGATCGGGGATCAAGCGACTGAAGGGCAGGTCCGGATCATAGTGGATCAGCACTTTGCCGATGTCGAAAACGATGTGGCGGATTTCAGTCATTCTTCTCTCTTTCAACGCGGCCGCTGCTTTTTCGTCGCGCCCGGTATCGCCGCTTCGATTACCTTTTTCATGACGCTCGGCAGCGCTTCCCCGGAAATTTCATGCGCCAGCGACCAGAAATGCCCGGCGGGGGCGACGCTGTCGGTGTCCGCCTTGAACACGTAGAGTTCAAGCGCAAAATGAGTAAAGACATGGCCGATGCGTCCGGCCCGCCGCCAGTCGCCGGGGAACGGGGCTGCCGCTTCCGTGGTGGCGCCGTCTATGCGCGCCGTCCAGCCGGTCGTCGGCACCTCAGTCATGCCGCCGAGCAGGCCTTTGTCCGCGCGCTTGCGCAGAAGGATGGCGCCGTCGCGCCTGACGGCAACGAAGGCGGCACCGCGGCGTAAGGGTCTTTCGGCCTTGGGCAGGCGGACCGGAAAGCGTTCGGGGTCGCCCGAGGTCGTGGCGCTGCAGTCCTCGTGAACGGGGCACAGCGTGCAGCGGGGCCGGCGCGGCGTGCAGATCGTCGCGCCCAGGTCCATCATCGCCTGCGCGAAGTCGCCGGGCCTTGTCGGGGGAACCATGCGTTCGACCTGGCCGCGTATCTCGCCCTTGGCTTCGCCCAGCGGCGTGGCGATCGAAAACAGCCGTGAGACGACCCGTTCGACATTGCCGTCGACGACCGCGGCTGGTCGGTCGAAGGCGATCGCTGCGATCGCCGCCGCCGTATAGGCGCCGATGCCGGGCAGTTCCTTCAAGCCGGACTCGCTGTCCGGAAAGCGGCCGCCTTGCCGCGCGACGAGATCGGCACAGGCTTTGAGGTTACGGGCGCGGGAATAATAGCCGAGCCCGGCCCAGGCCTTCATGACGTCTTCGGTCGGTGCCGCCGCCAGCGCCTGGACCGTTGGCCATTTCTGCACGAACGCCCGGAAATAGGATTTTACCGCCTCGACCGTGGTTTGCTGCAGCATCACCTCCGAAAGCCAGACCAGATAGGGATCGGGCCGCGCCCCGCCCGCCAGCGTGCGCGGCGAAACGCGCCAGGGCAGGTCGCGGTGATGCGCGTCGTACCAGCCAAGCAGCCGGGAGGCGATCTCGACATTGTCTCCGGATACGGCCTTGCGGGTCTGGTCGAGCAGTGCCATTGATCGAGGGTCGGCCCTAATCCATCGGTGCTGAAGCTGGAGAACGCACATGGCAGGGAAAAGGCCCTTCGGCAATCCCGTTCCGGTGAGCGATCTCGCAACCGAGATCCTCGACCCGGTGCTGCGCAAGCGGGCCGGTATGTCGATCGGACTGGTCCAGTCATGGGAAGAAATTGCCGGGCCGCGGCTTGCCGGCCGCTCGCGCCCGGAAAAGATCCAGTGGCCGCGCCGCATGCATGAGGACGATCCTTTCGAACCGGCGGTGCTGGTGATTGCCTGCGAGGGTGTAGCGGCACTGCATCTGCAGCACGAGACCGGCGAGATCATCAACCGGGTCAATGCCTTCCTCGGTTTCAATGCGATCGGCCGGATCAGGATCGTGCAGAAGCCGGTAATGGCGGGCAAGGACAAGCCGAAACCCAGTTTGCGGCCGCTGACTGCGGCCGAGAAAGCGAAGCTGTCGGGCACCGTTGGTTTGATCGAGGACGGCGGGCTGCGCGCCTCGCTGGAGCGGCTTGGCGCCACCATTCTCGGTCAAAAGAAACCGTGATCTCGCGCTATCGTGATGGTATGCCCCGATATGGCGATTGGAATAGGGACGGTAATGCCTTAATTCCCGCCAACTCTCGCTTTTTGTAGACTTTCCATTGCAAAATCCAACTATTGCCAGGTGATTCGTATGATCCGTTCCTTGTCCCGCAGAAACCTTTTGACTTCGCTGGCCGCAATACCAGCGGTGGCGCTGCTTGCCGCCTGCAGCGACTCGGGCGAGAAAGCCGAGGCGCAGGATGTGAAGCCTGCGGCTCCGGAACCTGCGAAGCCGGCCGCTCCGGCCGCCGCGGCGCCGGAGGCTCAGGGCACGGTCGATATGGCGGCACTGCTGAAGCCCGGCGCATTGCCCGACATGCAGCTCGGCAAGGACGATGCAAAGGTCACTATCGTCGAATATGCATCGATGACCTGCCCGCATTGCGCGCATTTCGCCGAGACCACTTTTCCGGAGCTGAAGACGAAATATATCGACACCGGCAAGGCCCGTTACATACTGCGCGAGTTTCCGTTCGATCCCAGCGCCGAGGCCGGTTTCATGCTGGCGCGCTGCTCCAAGGACAACTATTTCCCGATGGTCGACGTGCTGTTCAGGCAGCAGGCGAACTGGGTTGGTGTGAACAATACCAAGGACGCGCTGCTGCAAATCGCCAAGCTTGCCGGTTTTACACAGGAGTCCTTCGAGGCCTGCTTGACGGACCAGAAACTTCTGGACGATGTGAGATCTGTCCAGAAGCGCGGCGCCGACGAATTCAAGGTCGATTCCACACCGACCTTTTTCATCAACGGAAAGACCTACAAAGGGGCGATGTCGATTGCGGAAATGTCGGCCATCATCGACCCTCTGCTCTGACGTTTCGGCAGCGCCGAAGCGGCGTAGCTTCGGCGTGCGCACTACTTTGTCTTGCCGCGGGTTCTCCTTGCAAAACAGCGGCACAGTTTTGCGAAACTTGGCTATGGGCCGGCGCGAATGAAGTTCTCGCGCCTTCGCCTCCTCGGCTTCAAATCCTTCGTCGAACCCGGCGAGTTCGTCATCGAACGCGGTCTGACCGGCATCGTCGGGCCGAACGGCTGCGGCAAGTCGAACCTGGTCGAGGCGCTGCGCTGGGTCATGGGCGAAAGCTCCTACAAGAACATGCGTGCGTCCGGCATGGACGACGTCATCTTTTCCGGCTCGGGAACGCGTCCGGCCCGCAACACCGCCGAAGTCACGCTGTTCCTCGACAATAGCAACCGCACCGCGCCGTCCGCCTTCAACGACGCCGATGAGTTGCAGGTCTCGCGCCGCATCGAGCGCGAGGCCGGCTCGCTCTACCGCATCAACGGCAAGGAGGCTCGCGCCAAGGACGTTCAGCTGCTGTTCGCTGACCAGTCGACCGGCGCCCGCTCGCCCTCGATGGTCGGCCAGGGCCGCATCGGCGAGCTGATCCAGGCAAAGCCGCAGGCGCGCCGCGCGCTGCTGGAGGAGGCGGCCGGCATTTCCGGCTTGCACACACGGCGCCACGAAGCCGAGCTGCGGCTGAAGGCGGCGGAACAGAACCTCGAAAGGCTTGACGACGTCGTCGGCGAGCTGGAGGGTCAGATCGAAAGCCTGAAACGCCAGGCCCGCCAGGCCTCGCGCTTCAAGAACCTGTCGGCCGACATCCGCAAGGCCGAAGCGACGCTGCTGCATCTGCGCTGGACGCTGGCCAAGACGCAGGAAGGCGAAGCGCGTTCGGCGCTGGCGATTGCCACCGCGCTGGTCGGCGACCGTGCCGCCGCCCAGATGGCTGCCGCCAGGGAACAAGGCATCAACGCCCACCGGCTGCCGGACCTGCGCGATGCGGAAGCCGCTGCCGCCGCCGCCTTCCAGCGTCTATCGATCGCCAAGGCGCAGATCGAGGAAGAGGCAGGCCGCATCCGCGCCCGCCAGGCTGAGCTCGACCGCCGACTGCAACAGCTCGATGGCGACCTTGCCCGCGAGGAGCGCATGGTCCGCGACAATGCGGATATCCTCGAACGCCTCGCCGCCGAAGAAGCCGCGCTCAACGCCGAAAACGCCGGCGCCGCCGAGCGCGAGGCCAGCACCCGCGCGGCTTTCGAGCAGGCGGCATCGACGCTTGCCTCGAGCGAGGCCAGGCTCGCCGCGCTGACCGCCGAACGGGCGGAGGCTGCCGCCTCGCGCAACCAGATCGAACGGACGCTGCGCGAGACCGCTGAGCGCCGCGACCGCTTTGCCCGCCAGCTTGCCGATGTCGACCGCGAACTGTCGGAGATCGTCTCCAGGGTCGCCGGCCTGCCCGATCCCGCCGAGAAGCGGCTACTGGTCGATCAGGCGCTGGCGCTGCTCGAAAAGGCCGAGGCAGCCGCCATTGCCGCCGAACAGGCGGTCGCCGAGGCGCGTGCAGACGAAAGCGCTGCCCGCCCACCGGTTCAGGACGCAAAGGCCGAGCTGGCGCGGATCGAAACCGAGGCCCGCACGCTGGCCAAGATCCTCAACGCCGCCAGCGGCGATCTATTTCCCTCAGTGCTGGAGCAGATCAGCGTCGAGCGTGGCTACGAGACGGCGCTGGGTGCCGCGCTTGGCGAAGATCTCGACGTGCCGCTCGACCGCAGTGCGCCGGTGCATTGGGGCCAGAGCGAAATCCAGCCTGCCGACGCCGCATTGCCCGAAGGCATAAAGAGCCTCGCCAGCGTTGTGCGTGCGCCGGCACAGCTGGCCCGCAGGCTGGCCCAGATCGGCATTGTCGAAGCCGCCGACGGAAGACGGCTGCAGACGCTGCTTGCTCCCGGTCAACGGCTGGTCAGCCGCGAAGGCGCGCTCTGGCGTTGGGACGGCTTCACCGCCAGCGCCGATGCCCCGACCGCCGCCGCGCAGCGGCTGGCGCAGAAAAACCGGCTGGCCGAGCTCGATGCCGAAGCAGTCCATGCCACGCGCACCCTGCGCGAAGCTGAACAAGCCCTTGCCCAGGCCGAACAGGCGCTTGCCCAGGCGAGCGAGGCCGAACGCAACGCCCGACAGGCCGGGCGCGACGCCCAGCACGGGCTCGACGCTGCCCGCAATACGCTGGCCGAGGCCGAAAAAGCCGGCGGCGAGCTGTCGAGCCGGCGTGCAGCACTTGACGAGGCGCGCGCACGCATTGTCGACAGCCATGAGGAAACGGCGGCGGCATTCGTCGAGGCGGAAATGCTGCTGCAGGACGCGCCCGATCTCGGCGATCTGCAATTGCAGCTCGAGCAGTCGGCCGCCAACGTCGCCCGCGACCGCGCCGCCCTTGCCGATGCGCGTGCCGTTCACGAGGGCCTGAGGCGGGAAGCCGAGGCACGTGCGCGCCGGCTCGACGCCATCAGCGTTGAACGGCGCAACTGGGTCGAGCGCGCCGAAAACGCCTCGACGCAGATCGCGGCGCTCGGCGAACGCAAGGCAGAGGCCGAGGCCGAGCGCGAGCAACTGGCCGACGCCCCCGACGAGATCGACGCCAAGCGGCGCGCCCTGCTGTCGCAGCTCGCCGAGGCCGAAAGCTTGCGCAAGGCGGCGGGCGACCGTTTGCAGGAAGCGGAGAACCGCCAGTCCGAGCTGGACAAGGCTGCGACTGCTGCCATCCAGTCGCTGGCCGAGGCGCGCGAATCCCGCGTTCGCGCCGAAGAGCGGCTGACCGCCGCCGACGAGCGTCGGCTGGAAGTCGAGGCGCGCATCCAGGAAACGCTGAACACGCCGCCGCATCTGGTGATCCGCCACACCGGCCTCGAATCCGACAGCCCGATGCCCGAAATGGCCGAGATCGAGCGTCAGCTCGACCGGCTGAAGGTCGAACGCGAACGGCTCGGTGCCGTCAATCTGCGCGCCGAGGAGGAGCAGAAGGAACTGTCGGACCGGCTGGAGACCATCGTCTCCGAGCGCGACGACATCATCGAGGCGATCCGCAAGCTGCGGCAGGCGATCCATAGCCTGAACCGCGAAGGTCGCGAGCGGCTGCTCGCCGCCTTCGAGGTGGTCAACGGCCATTTTCAACGGCTGTTTTCGCATCTGTTCGGCGGCGGCACCGCCGAGCTGCAACTGATCGAGTCCGACGATCCGCTCGAAGCGGGGCTCGAGATCCTGGCGCGCCCGCCCGGCAAGAAGCCGCAGACGATGACGCTGCTGTCCGGCGGCGAGCAGGCGTTGACGGCGATGTCGCTGATCTTCGCCGTGTTCCTGACCAACCCGGCGCCGATCTGCGTGCTCGACGAAGTCGACGCGCCGCTCGACGACCACAATGTCGAGCGTTTCTGCAATCTGATGGACGAAATGGCCGCAACCACCGAAACGCGCTTCGTCATCATCACACACAACCCGATCACCATGGCGCGCATGGACCGGCTGTTTGGGGTGACCATGGCCGAGCAAGGCGTCAGCCAGCTGGTGTCGGTTGACCTGCAGGCAGCCGAAGCCATGCGCGAGGCAAGCTGACGCATCAGCTTAATGGTGGTCTCCACCTCGGCTTTCGACTATAGCACGACAAAATGGGACGGATCTGCCGCTTCAGATACCGGCCCGGCTATGCGCGTGGAGAAGCTTGTTGCCTATACTTGTCACCGGAGCCGCGGGGTTCATTGGCAGCCACGTTTGCCACCATCTGCTCGACCGGGGAGAAGCGGTCGTCGGCGTCGACAACATGAACGACTATTACGACCTGGCGCTCAAAAAGGGGCGGCTTGCCCGCCTTCTGCCCCATAAGGATTTTTCGTTCCACCAGATCGATATTGCCGAACAGGGCGCGCTTGCAGCCGCTTTGGCCGGGCAAGGCATCGTTAGGATCGTGCACCTTGCAGCGCAGGCGGGCGTGCGCCACTCACTCGACAATCCGCGGCTCTATATCCGCTCCAATGTCATGGGCCACCTCGAAGTGCTCGAATTCTGTCGCGCCGAACCGGCATTCGAGCATCTGGTCTATGCCTCGTCGAGCTCGGTGTATGGCGGCAACCGCAGCGTGCCGTTCAGCGAAGCCGATCAGGTCGACAAGCCCGTTTCGCTTTACGCTGCCACCAAGAAAACCGATGAGTTGATGAGCCACACCTACGCCCATCTGTTCGGCATACCGCAGACCGGCCTGCGGTTTTTCACGGTCTACGGTCCCTGGGGCCGTCCCGACATGGCCTATTGGATGTTCACGCAGGCGATGCTCGAGGGCAAGCCGATCCGAATCTTCAACAATGGCGAAATGTGGCGCGATTTCACCTACATAGACGATGTTGTGAAGGCGGTTGTCGCCGTGCTCGACAAGCCGCCGTCGGCTGACATTCCGCCGAACAGGCTCTACAATGTCGGCAACAACCGGCCGGTACGGCTGGGCGACTTCATCGACATTCTGGAAAGGCTGCTCAAGGTCAAGGCAATCCGCCACAACGAGCCGATGCAGGCGAGCGACGTCGAGAAGACTTACGCCGACATGACCGCGCTGGAGCGGGATTTCGGCTTCAGGCCTAGCGTTTCGATAGAGGACGGGCTGAAGAAGTTTGTTGACTGGTACCGGCCGTACTCGAAGCAGTGATTTGCATCGCTCGCCGTGACGCCTTCAAGCGTGACACCTGGAGTGGGGCGCAAGTCGGTCCGCAAAAGCATCGTTTTGTCCTAACATCCTGTTAACCACATGCTTGCTGAAAAGTATCCGATTAACCTTTGAGGCGCTTATGACCGCTATGTTTCGTGGCTTGCTGTTCAGTATGAGCTGTGTGGATGTGCGGATTCGGGGGCTATTTCGGTTCAGTCCGGGATGCGGAAGCTTTGCTTGCGCGCATGACGTCTGCGATCGCCCATCGCGGGCCGGATGAACAAGGGAAATTCGTAGCGCCCGATGCTGGACTTGGGCATGCGCGGCTGTCGGTGATTGGAATTGGTGATGGCCAGCAGCCGATGTCCGACGAAACCGGCAATTTGACGATTGCGTTCAACGGCGAGATCTTCAACTACGTGGAATTGCGCGAAGGGCTGCTGGCCAAAGGTCGACGCTTCCGCACGTCGAGCGATACCGAAGTTCTCCTGCAGCTGTATGACGAGATGGGCGAAGACTGCCTGTCGCTCCTGAACGGTGATTTCGCCTTCGCGATTTGGGATAACCGGCGGCGGCGGATGGTGCTTGCAAGAGACCGCATGGGTGTTCGGCCGCTGTTCTACACCAGCAAGGACGGGGTGCTCTACTTTGCGTCGGAGATAAAGGCCCTGCTGAAGATACCCGGCGTCTCGGCCGAAATCGATCCGATTGCACTCGACCAGATCTTTACGCTGTGGGCACCGATCGCTCCACGCACGGCTTTCCGCAACATCCACGAGCTGGAGCCGGCAAGCGTGATGATCGCGACACAGGGGCAAGTCACGGTCAAACCATATTGGCACCTAGACTACCCGTATCCGGATACGCCATCGAAGATCACCAATGAGGACGACGCGGCCGAGGAACTGCAGGCCCTGTTGACCGACGCGGTGAGGCTTCGCATGCGCGCCGACGTGCCGGTCGGTTCTTACCTTTCGGGCGGGCTCGATTCATCCCTCGTTTCGGCACTCGCGGCCGGCATGACTCCTCTTAAGCTGCAGACATTTTCCGTGACGTTCGACAGCGCCGAGCATGACGAAAGCGCCTTCCAGACCGAAATGGCGTCAGCACTTGGCACGCGCCATCGAACCATTGCGTGTCGTGCCGGCGATATCGCCGGTGTGTTTCCCGAAGTCATCCGCTTTACCGAGCGGCCGATCATCCGCACGGCCCCGGCCCCCCTATATCAACTGTCCGGCCTCGTTCGCCAGGCCGGTTTGAAAGTGGTGCTGACAGGCGAAGGCGCCGACGAGGTCTTTGCCGGTTATGATGTCTTCAAGGAAGCGCGGGTTCGCCGTTTCTGCGCGCGACAGCCGGCATCGCGCATAAGGCCACAACTGTTCCGCAAGCTTTATCCCTATCTGCCGGGCCTGCAACAGCAGTCCGTGGAGTACCTGGCTGCGTTCTTCGGAACCGGTAGCGCTGCCCTGGACGATCCGCTGTTCTCGCATCGGCCGCGTTTCAAGACCACATCAGCGGCGAAGATGTTCTTTTCCGGTGACCTGCGCGCGACATTGAAGGGGTATGACGCAGCCGAGGACCTGGCCAGCCGGTTGCCTGAGGCATTTTCCCGGTGGCATCCGCTGCATCAGGCGCAATATCTCGAAACCCGCTTTCTCCTGCCAGGCTACATCCTCTCCAGCCAGGGCGATCGCATGGCCATGGCGCACGGTATCGAAGGGCGTTTCCCCTTCCTTGACCATCGCTTGGTAGAGTTTGCGGCCAGACTTCCGCCGGAGATGAAGCTGAAGGGACTGGTGGAAAAACACATATTGCGCAAAGCTGCCAAGCACCTGCTTCCGACGGCCATCCGCGAGCGCACCAAACAGCCTTACCGGGCACCGGAAGCCCGCTCCTTCGTTGGAGCGGGAGAACTGGACTACGTACGCGATTCACTGAGCGAGGCGAGCATCGCCGCCGGAGGACTATTCAACGCCAAGGCGGTGGCGAACCTGCACGAGAAATGCCGCTTGCAGCCAGCGTCCGGATTCCGCGACAATGCGGCTTTCGTCGGCATTTTGTCGACGCAACTGTGGCAGAAGATTTTCACTGGCGAAAAGGTCGGTGCAGCACGAGCGGCCTGAGAAATCGAGGGAATGAAAAATCATGGTAGCAATCAAGGACAAGGTCAAAACCTTTATCGTCGACAACTTCCTGTTCGGGGACACGTCCTACGAGCTTGCAGACTCCGTATCACTGATCGAGAACGGCATCATCGACTCGACGGCCGTGTTGGAGCTCGTGGCATTCATAGAGGATGATTTCGGCATAGCGATGGTCGATGCCGACATCGTACCGGCCAATCTGGATTCGATTGACCGCATCTCAGCCTTCATCAAGGCAAAGGCAGAAGCGCTGGCAGCGTAGGCGCCATCGGCGAGGAGGGTCCGTGCGGATCGAACATTTTCTGACGGCGAAGGCCGCTGCCCATCCAGCCAAAACGGCATTGATCACCGAGCACAAAAGGCTGTGCTATGAAGAGCTGGACGATCTTTCGAGCCGTCTGGCCGCCGCCCTTTTCATGAATGGCGTCAGTCGCGACGACCGGGTCCTGATCTTCATGGACAATTGCTGGGAGGCTGCGGTTTCGATTTTCGCAGTTCTTAAAGCAGGCGCGACTTTCAGTCCGATCAATGCATCCACCAAGGCCGAAAAGCTGGCCTACATCATCGCCGATTGCGACGCAGCTGCGATCCTCACGCAAGCAAAACTGATGCCCGTGGTCGCCGAGGCGTGCGGATCGTCCGGCAAGACGTCCTCCGGCAAGACCGGCATCTTCGTGGCCTCCACCGTTGCTGCCGATAACCAATGCCCGGCAGGGGCCACATCCCTGGCGGATTGCTTGACGCTCCAAGCCAGGGAGATTGACCACCGCGGCGTTGACGTCGATCTTGCGATGTTGATCTACACCTCGGGCTCGACCGGCCGGCCCAAGGGCGTGATGATGACGCACCGCAATTGTGACGCGGCGGCCGACTCCATCACCACCTACCTGCGCAACTCGCCCGACGACATCATCTTGAATGTTCTGCCCCTCGCTTTCGACTACGGCCTCTATCAGTTGCTGATGGCTGTCAGGCTCGGCGCCACGCTCGTGCTCGAGAAGTCCTTCGCTTTTCCCCAGGCGGTCTTTGAACGCATCCGCCAGGAAGGCGTCACCGGGCTTCCGCTCGTGCCCACGATGGCAGCGATGATCCTGCAGATGCGTGATCTGGCGCCGGGCTTCCTGCCCAGCCTTCGCTATATTTCCAACACGGCGGCTGCCTTGCCGACGGCTCACATAGAACGCTTGCGGTTCCTTTTTCCCGGAGTCAGGCTCTATTCGATGTATGGCCTGACGGAATGCAAGCGCTGCACCTATCTGCCGCCCGAGGAGCTCGACCGCCGGCCGGGGTCGGTCGGAATAGCCATTCCAAACACCGAAGCCTTTATCGTCGACGACCACGGGCAACGAGTGCCGCCGGGCATAGCAGGTGAATTGGTCATTCGCGGGCCGCACGTCATGCAGGGTTATTGGCGAAACGAAGCTGCGACGAAACAAACCCTGCGCCCAGGCCCGAACCCTTGGGAGAAGGTTCTCTACACCGGCGATCTGTTCAGGGCCGATGAGGACGGCTTTCTCTATTTCGTCGGCCGCAAGGACGACATCATAAAGACACGGGGAGAGAAGGTGGCGCCCAAGGAAGTGGAAGCCGTGCTTCACGCTCATCCGGGCATCGCGGAAGCGGTTGTCTTCGGCGTGCCGGATCCTGTGCTTGGGCATGCGATCGGCGCATGTGTCGTACGGTCCGACCCAGCGCTTGGCGAAAAAGATGTCGTTCGTCACTGTGCACGTCATCTTGAGGACTTCATGGTGCCCAAGATCGTCGAGTTTCGCCGCGAGCTGCCCAAGACGGATACCGGCAAGGTCAGCCGTCGGCTTGCGGCAGAGATGATGGAGGCCGCGCAATGAATGTTCGCCCGACCGAGGACGCGCGGACCTTTGTGGCGAAGGCTCTGGCGATCGACCCAGCCGCTGAAACGGACCGTATCGTAACGGCCTTGCGCCAGCAGTTGCGCGAGCTCCGCAAGCGGGGCCTTGTGCTCGGTCTTTCGGGCGGGATCGATTCGAGCGTGTCGGTCGCGTTGGCCGCACGTGCCGTCGGTCCGCGGAATGTGCTTTGCCTGTTCATGCCGGAAAGCGATTCTGATCCCGAAAGCCTGCGGCTCGGCCGCCTCGTCGCCGAAACTTTTGGTGTCGAGGCTGTGACGGAGGATATCGGGCCGGCCTTGCGCGCGATGGGCTGCTACCAGCGCCGCGACGCCTTCATCCGCGAATTGGTCCCGGAATACGGCGAAGGCTGGGCCTCGAAGATCGTGATCGCGAACGCGCTCGAGGGCCAAGGCTATAATATCTCGTCGCTGGTGGTGCAGGATCCCGAAGGCAAGCAGACGAAACTGAGAATGCCGTTGCCTGTCTATCTCGGCGTCGTCGCCGCTACCAATATGAAGCAGCGCACCCGCAAGCAGATCGAATACTATCATGCTGATCGTCTGAACTTCGCCGTTCTTGGAACACCGAACCGGCTGGAATATGATCAGGGATTCTTCGTGAAGAACGGTGACGGCGCCGCGGACGTGAAGCCGATCGCCCACCTCTATAAAACGCAGGTCTATGCGCTGGCGCCCCATCTCGGTGTTCCGGAGGAAATCCGGAACCGGCCGCCGACCACCGATACCTACTCGCTGGCGCAGACACAGGAGGAGTTCTATTTCTCGCTTCCATATGACCGTATGGATATTTGCCTTTACGGTCTCAACAACGGCATGGCGGCCGAAGTGGTGGGGCAGGCGGCGGGGTTGGCCGCCTCACAAGTGGAACGCGTCTGGGCCGATATCATCGCCAAGCGCAAGGCGACGCGTTATCTGCACCAGCGTCCGCAACTCGTCGAGGAAGTCGAAGAACTCGGTACCTGACCTGCTTCGACCGGCCACGTCCCAAAAAGCGCCTTAGGGTCAAAACTCAATCAGCAGGCTGCCGCCAATGGCCGAGATGGGCGGGAAGTTGCCGTTCGTCTCATCTGCCAGACGAGCACGTTGCGCCAATGAACGAACCCGCTCGCGGGAGGGGCGCGGGGTTTGAGGCGTGAGCTTCGTTGGCAGCGTCGGTGAGGCTTTAATCGATCAGGGGTGACGGACGGCCATCGGC
>NZ_JAMYQL010000038.1:0-45000 GCF_040320865.1 Mesorhizobium sp. M0598
TGAGCGGGTAATGCCCCTCCATCGGCCCCTGGAATGTCTGGCCGAAGAGCTTCGGCGGCTCCTTTGTGTCCGGCGTCAAGGGCACGAGCCATTCCGCGCCGACCAGGCGCAATTCGCCGCCGACCGGCTCATAGATCAGCACATTGGGGCGCGTCGGATCCGCGGTCGGGCCGACAGTCGTGACGTTGACGAAATGGATGCCCATCGCGCCCTTCGGGTAGTCCATCGCCCCCTCTACCTTTTCGCCGCTGTAGAAGACGCATCCTACCGTCGATAGATAAAGCTCGCGAATGGCAACCTTGTAGTCTTCATACCTGGACAGCGATTTACGCAGGGCATCGATCTCGGCTTTGTCGGGTTCGGCCGCCCGAGGAGTGGCGGCGTTCAGCCACGCGCCAATGAGACCTGCCAAGGTGAGGATACCGACACGCCTGAGGTGAGTTGTTTTCATCATGCATTCCTCCCAGATTTTTTTCTTCTGGCCGTGCAGGACCGAGGCGGCAGTGATGCTGGACGCGCGGCCGTAATTGATCGCCTCATCCCGGTTGGGACTGCGTCGATGCTAATCCTTTCCGCTGATCGGGAGAATTAACCCTGACGACCTAGGCCCGAGCGGGCCGACGGTGCGGAGACGGACGGCCGGGCCCGCTTTGGACCGATGCACTAGCGCCGGCGCAGCAGGCTCCTCATCCGGTTGCGCAGCAGGCGCGCCATGTTGCGGGTTTCACGGTAGAGGTGAAGCTGCGACGCCGCCTGGCGGGCGGGGCGGTCGGCATCCGGCGTCAGCCCGATCACCAGCGTGCCCATCGGCTTGCGTTCGCTCCACAGCCGGCTCATCACCGGATGGTCGGGCACCGCGCAGGAATCGGTCATCATGATGTTGGGGTCGTCGAGATGCTGCCTGGTCACCTCGATCATCAGCAGCGTGCCCGGCGAATAGGCGGCGAGCGTCTCGTCATAGGCGGTCTTCCAGGTGTAGGCGACGCCGGCCTCGACGAAGACGACCAGGCAGGCAATGGTGCGGCCGTCGAGCGTCAGCGAATGGATGCGGCAGAGATCCTGCTCGGCCAGCCGGTGCACCGCCTCGCGGGCGAAGGCGGCGCGGTAGCGGTCGATCGCCATGGCAGTGCGCTCGCGGCCTTTCCAGCCGGCAGCCTCCAGCGTCAGGAAATTTTCGATGGCGTGGCGGATCTCGTCAGGCCCGCGCGCCACGACATGCTGCAGCCGGCCGAGGTCGGCGAGGCGGCGCTTCAGGCGGCGGAACTCGCGATAATGGTGCGCGCGCAGCGAAGCTTTCAGATATTCCTCGCCATCGAGCTCGCTTTCGAGCACCGGGCGCTCGGCCTTGCCGGTGGTGACCAGCGTCAGGCCGCGCGTTTCGGCGACGCTGGCGAGCAGGTTCGCCACCGGGCCATCCAGCCTTATGTCGGGCAGCACGAAGACCTTCGGCAGCTTGAGATGCGGCCTCGACAGCATCGCGAAGAAATCCTCGATGACACCGATCGGATCGTCGCGGTCGACCAACGGCGTGCCGATCGGGCCGAACGGGCTCGACCAGGTGCGCATGACGGGAACCCCGAGCGGCACCACCGGTCGCTCGACCGAGAACGGCACCAGCAGGCGCAGCCGGTTGCGATACTGGTCGCCGTCCCGGATGACGGCCAGCCGCACCTCGCGGTCCTCGAGCCTGGGCATGGCCGGCGCCAGGAAGCGCGGATTGAAGAAGACGTTGGGCTCGATCGTGCGGGTACAGAGATAGTCGAGCTCCTCGACCAGGTCGAAGCCGGCGGAGGCCGGATAGATGGCAAGCTTGCGCTCGGGCCGGTTGTTGGCGAGGATCTCGACATGGGCGGGATCGGCTTCGCGGGCAAGCCCGGCAAGGCCGGACACCATGGCGCCGGCCGGGCCGCCGCTGGTTTCCTCGAGCAAGGGGACGGCAGCCATCAGGCAGCTCCTTTGGCGGGCACGAAAATGACCATGGCGATGCCGAGCTTGCGCCAGACCGTAAAGGACAGCGCGCCGGCCTCGAAGATCATGGCGAAGACGGTGGCCATCGCCGCGCCCCACAGACCGAAGAGCGGGATCAGCACGACGCTAAGCGCGATGTTGAAGGCCAGCGTCATAGCATAGACAGCGGCACAGATGTTCTGGTTGCCGCTCATGGTGAGCAGGCTTTCGCAAGGGCCGACGGCGGCCCGCGCGACGACGCCGAACACCAGCAGGAACAGCAGCGGATAGCCGGCGGAAAATTCCGGGCCGAACAGGGTCAGCATCGGCTCGCCTAGGGCCAGCACGAGCAGCGCCATCGCCAGCGACGGCCAGAAGGTCCACGACACGGTTTCGCGGGCGAAGGCGGCGAGCCTGTGCGGCTCGCCATGGGTGAACTGCGCATAGCGCTGGGCGACGCCGGCCTTGACCGCGAAATAGACGAAATGCACTAGCGCCAGCGTCTTGACGGTGGCGAAATAGACGGCGACGTCGTTGGGATCGAGATAGGCGCCGACCATCAGCACGTCGGCATTGGTGAGCAGGAAGAAGAAGCTCTCGACCAGGAAGATCGGCAGCGAGACGATGAACCATTGGCCGAAATGCAGCTTCATCGGCCCGGCCGGAATTCTTTTGTCGATGCGCGAGGTGACGCCGACGAGCTGACCGAGCGTGGTGGCGTAGGTGGCGGCGATCGCGGCGAAGATCGCCGTTCTGGCGTCGGGCGCGTAGCCCGCCAGCAGCATCAGCGCCATGAACGCCAGGATCAGCAGCGGCCGCACCAGGAATGTCGGCGACAGCGCAAACAGCGCCCAGGAATTGGCCCGCGCCAGCCCTTGCAGCAGGTCGGACATGGCGATCATCGGCAGGCAGATGATGCCGAGGATGAACGGCACGACATAATAGTTCTCGATAAAGGGCGACAGTAGCCAGACGCCGAGCGCGCCGAGGCCGGCGATCACCGTTGAAGCAACCAGCACGAACAGCCGGCTGGCCCGCACGATGCCGCGCAGTTCGGCCAGCATGCCGCGCTCGCGATATTCCGGGATGAAGCGGATGATCGAGGTGTGGAAGCCGAGGCAGGCGAGATTGCCGACGATGACCATCGTCACCCACACGAGCACGAAAATGCCGTATTCGAACGACCCCATCCAGCGCGCCATCAAAACCTGGCTGACGAAGGCGATGACGGCGCTGACGATGCGGACCGAAAAGGCGATCAGCGACATGCGGCCGGCCTCGCCGCGCGCGCCGGCGCTGAACAGGACGGCATCGATCAGGCCAAGCAGCGGCCTTATGCGCAGCGCAAGGCGCTGCGGCAAGAACCGCCCGGCTGTCGTCGCCGCGGAAAAGCGCACCCCGATACTCTCCGTTTTCCGCCAATTTACAGGGTGTTGGTGTAGCGGAGACACATTAAGAAACGGTTGGGTGGGCTTTCCTTCGCCCCGTCTCGGGGAGAAGGCGCCGGCAGGCGGATGAGGGGCGGGTGCGCTGCTTCATATTCATCATTCGCGCAACCCTTCACCCTGCTCGGTAGTGTCTCAGTTTGAAATACGCGGAAACGCCTATCTCGTTTGCCCCATATGCCAAAACGCCTATATGCTTAGCGGAACGCATGGCAGCAACAATGGTCTACACTGTCATCTGGTATGGAAGGCAGGGCATCGTCGACAAGGTGATCTTCGACGAGGAGAAGACCGCGAAAGATCATGCAACCTCCATGTTCCAAACCCGAAAGGGTGACGATGGAATCGTGTCCGTTGAAGTTCGTAAGGACAACGGCGCTGTCGTCTTTAGCCATGCGGAGAACTAGGAATGCCAACCGGACCTAAAGGCCAGGAAGGATGTTCTGCCACCACTTACCAGCTCACAAACAAGCTCATCAAGATCGGTGCCGAGGTTATCAGCCATGGGTGTTATGTCGCCTTCCAGATGCGGAGGTCGCTATCCCGAGGCAACTCTTCCCCGACATCCTGCGGCTGATCGCGGAACTCCGGCCATCGCCCTATCCATCACCGGCGTGACCGGCCCGGTTGTCATGCGTTTCAGCAAAACCAGGGGAGAACTATGCCTTGAAGAAAGCGAAATCGACATCCTCGGCCAGCAGCGGGCAGACATCACGACTTTGGCCGATCACCAACGCCATTTTTGCCGGGTCTGGTCTTGCAACTGGTGCCAGTTTGCGCAAACCTCAGTCTCAACAGACCGGTAATCCGGTGGATGCCTGATTACCTGAATCTGGGAGGGGCGAAGTGTTAGGCGAGCCCATTACCGTTCTGATGGTCAATGAGTATCCTGACTACATTGATGCACAAGTGTGGGCTGCTGAGCTGAAAACCCGTGTGCCGCAGCTGGAGTTCAGGCTTTGGCCAGACGCCGGGAACAAAAGTGACATAGATATTGTGCTGATCGACAAGGGCGCCAGTCCTGGCTTTTTTGATGCCATGACGGGGCTAAGCGCCGTCGTCTATTTGGGAGCTGGTGTCGAGGGTATTGATCTTCAGAGCTTTCCCAAGAGTGTTCCGCTCATCAGGCTCGCAACGCGTGAGCAGGCTTCGGAAGTGGTGCAGTACATCGTCCTTCGCGTTCTCTGCCAGCAACGGCATGTTGCGGATTACATTAGTCTACAAGCCCGCAAGTTGTGGAATCCGATCGCGCCGCGGAAGATCTCCGAGACAAGAATAGTTGTGCTGGGTGCGGGCCGGATCGGTGGCTGGGCCGCAAAGCTGTTTGCGGACTTGGGCTACGACACAGCAGTCTGGTCTCGTCATCAAAAGACGCTTCCTGGTATACACAGTTACTTTGGCCGTGCCCAGCTTGCGGACGCATTCACAAGTCGGGACTACGTTATCTGTTCACTTCCCCTGACTGGTGACACTCGTGGGATACTGAACTCGAGTGCCTTTGGAAAAATGAAGCGAGGTGCCTACCTTGTGAATGTCGGCAGGGGCGCGCATGTCAACGAAGCCGACCTGATCCGCGCTCTCGACGAAGGTCAGCTTTCTGGTGCTTGTCTTGACGTGTTTGAGCGTGAACCGCTGGAGGCTTCATCGCCGTTGTGGACTCATCCCAAGGTGACCGTCACACCTCATGTCGCGAGCTTCTGGGTGGATTCTGGAATCGACCAGGCCGCAGATCTCTGCGGTCAAGTCGCAAGAGGAGAGCCTCTGTCCAACAAGATCGACCTCGAACGGGGTTATTGAATCGAAGTAGTGTCTTTACCCACTTTAGCAAGTTCCGATCTTCATGAAGCGCGGACATCAGCGCGTGCGTCACCCGGCTATTAGATTTCAAACTGAAACACCACCGACGGTCGAGATACAGAAAATTCGAAATGCGTATTTTGGTGTCGGCGGGACAGCGCCCCCTGTGGCCTGCCGGCCATCTCCCCCTCAAATGGGGAGATCGACTAGTCGCCAACGCCTCTGCTGCCCCTCATCGCCCTTTCGGGCACCTTCTCCCCGCATGACGGGAGAAGGAAAGTAGGCGCTTACGCAAACGCCCCGTGGCAGTGCTTGTATTTCTTGCCTGAGCCGCAGGGGCAGGCTTCGTTGCGGCCGACCTTGCCCCAGGTCGCCGGGTTCTTCGGGTCGCGGTCTTCGGGGGCGACGATGGCGTTGGTCTCCTGGCGGACCAGAACGGCCGTCTCGCCGCCTTCGAAATCGTCCTCGCCGGTGAAGCCGTCGATGTGGCTGCCGAACATGTCGGGCGCCTCGGGCGGCGGCGCATCGGCCGCCTGGCGGACCAGCTCGACGCGCATCAATTGCGCGGTGACGGCCTGGCGCAGATTGCCCAGCATCGCCTGGAACAGCTCGAACGCTTCGCCCTTGTACTCCTGCAGCGGATCGCGCTGCGCATAGCCGCGGAAGCCGACGACCGAGCGCAGATGGTCGAGATTGACGATGTGCTCGCGCCACAGATGGTCGAGCGTCTGCAGCACCACCGAGCGCTCGACATAGGTCATCACGTCGGGGCCGAAGCGCTCGGCGCGTTCCTTGGCGGCGGCCTCGGCGGCCTGGCTGACGCGCTCGCGGATGTCGTCCTCGGCGATGCCTTCTTCCTTGACCCAGTCCTCGACCGGCAGATCGAGATTGAGGAATTCGGCGATCTCGGCCTTGAGGCCGGCGACGTTCCACTGCTCGGCATAGGCGTTTTCGGGAATGTTCTTGGCGACGATCTCCTCGATGACGCCTTCGCGCATCTCTGTGATGGTCTCGGACAGGCCCTCGCCGTCCATCAGCTCGATGCGCTGCTCGAACACCACCTTGCGCTGGTCGTTGGAGACGTCGTCATATTTCAAGAGGTTCTTGCGGATGTCGAAGTTGCGCGCCTCGACCTTCTTCTGCGCCTTTTCCAGCGCCTTGTTGATCCAGGGGTGGATGATCGCCTCGTCTTCCTTGAGGCCGAGCTTCTGCAGCATGCCGTCCATGCGCTCGGAACCGAAGATGCGCATCAGGTCGTCCTGCAGCGACAGGAAGAATTTCGAGCGGCCGGGATCGCCCTGGCGGCCCGAGCGGCCGCGCAACTGATTGTCGATGCGGCGCGATTCATGGCGTTCGGTGGCGAGCACGTAAAGACCGCCGGCGGCGAGCGCCTTTTCCTTCAGCCGGGCAATGTCGTCGCGGATTTCCTTTTCCCTGGCCTCGCGCTCGGGGCCGGCCGGCATGTCGCCAAGCTCCTCGGCAATGCGCATGTCGGCATTGCCGCCGAGCTGGATGTCGGTGCCGCGGCCGGCCATGTTGGTGGCGATGGTGATGGCGCCGGGTTTACCGGCCTGGGCGACGATCGCCGCCTCGCGCTCATGGTGGCGGGCGTTCAGCACCTCGAAATCCTTGAAACCTTCCTTGCGCAGGCGTTCGGCCAGCTGCTCGGACTTCTCGATGGAAGTCGTGCCGACCAGCGTTGGCTGGCCCTTGGCGCGGGCTTCCTTGATCTCCTTGACGATCGCCTTGTATTTCTCCTCGACCGTCCGGTAGACCTCGTCGTCTTCGTCAATGCGGATGACCGGCAGGTTGGTCGGGATCTCGGTGACGTCGAGATTGTAGATGTTGGCGAATTCCTCGGCCTCGGTCAGCGCCGTGCCGGTCATGCCGGCGAGCTTCTTGTAGAGGCGGAAATAGTTCTGGAAGGTGACCGAGGCGAGCGTCTGGTTCTCCGGCTGGATCGCCACATGCTCCTTGGCTTCGAGCGCCTGGTGCAGGCCTTCCGAATAGCGACGGCCGGGCATCATGCGGCCGGTGAACTCGTCGATGATGACGATCTCGCCGTTGCGCACGATGTAGTCCTTGTCCCGCTGGAACAGCCGGTGCGCCTTCAGCGCGTTGTTGACGTGGTGGACGATGGCGACGTTCTCGACGTCGTAGAGCGACTCGCCCTTGAGCAGGCCGGCATCGCGCAGCATGTTCTCCAGCTTCTCGGTGCCTTCCTCGGTGAAGATCGACGTCTTCTGCTTCTCGTCGATCTCGTAGTCCTGCGGCTGCAGCTGGATGATGAAGGTGTCGATGGTGTTGTACATTTCCGAACGGTCCTCGAGCGGACCCGAAATGATCAGCGGCGTGCGCGCTTCGTCGACCAGGATGGAATCGACCTCGTCGACGATGGCGTAGCTGTGGCCGCGCTGCACCATCTGGGCGCGCTCGTACTTCATGTTGTCGCGCAGATAGTCGAAGCCGAGCTCGTTGTTGGTGGCGTAGGTGACGTCGGCGGCGTAGGCGACGCGGCGCTCCTCGTCGGACAGGCCGTGGACGATAACGCCGACCTTGAGGCCGAGGAATTTGTAGACGCGGCCCATCCATTCGGAGTCGCGCGTGGCCAGGTAATCGTTGACCGTGACGACATGGACGCCGTTGCCGGCGAGCGCGTTGAGGTAGACCGGCAACGTCGCCACCAGCGTCTTGCCTTCGCCGGTGCGCATCTCGGCAATGCCGCCATTGTGCAGCACCATACCGCCGATCAGCTGCACGTCGAACGGCCGCATGCCGAGCACGCGGCGGGCGGCCTCGCGGACGGTGGCGAAGGCCGGCACCAGGAGGTCGTCGAGACTGGCGCCGTTGGCAATGTCCTGGCGGAATTTGTCCGTGCGGGCCTGAAGCTCGGCGTCGGAAAGCGCCCGCATCTCGTTTTCCATGGCATTGATCGCCTCGACGCGCGGCCGGGTCGATTTGACCCGACGATCGTTGGAGGAGCCGAAAACCTTACGGGCGAGACCGCCGAGACTGACCATCCAATGGCCCTTTCGATAGCATTCCAAGTCATTGCGACGGGCGCCGGCCGGCCCCCATCAAATGCGCGTGAACGCGGACAAACGCAAAAAGCGCCCGGAAAACGGTTCTGGACGCAAAGTCGTTGGACAGATAAGAGGGGGCTCATTCGATGTCAACGCCGCGCTCGCCCTGTCGACCGCGCCAAATTCCGCCACAATCCTGCTGGTCTGGAAGCCATTCCGCTCTAGCTACCCCGCTTTGGAGATAATCGTAATGTCAGTATTGTTCCGCCGCGCGTCGCTCGCCAGCCTTGGTCTGGCATTCGGGCTATCGGCCCTCTCGCTGTCGCCGCTGATGGCGCAGGAAGCCGCCCCTGCCCAGCCGGCAGCACCCGCTCCGGCGGCCAAGCCGGTCGATCCGAACGCCGTGGTCGCCACCGTCAACGGCCAGACGCTGACCGAGGCAGACCTTGGGCTTGCCGAGGGCGAGCTGTCGCAGCAGTTCGCGCAACTTCCGCCCGAGCAGCGCCGCGCCGCGGCGCTGTCGGCGGCGATCGAAATCCGCGTGATGGCGGCTCAGGCGGTGACCACCGGCCTCGACAAGGATCCCGACTTCCAGCGCCGCATGGCCTTCCTGCAGCAGCGCGCGCTGCATGGCGAAATGGTCGAGAAGGGCGTCGTCGACAAGGTTACCGATGCCGAGGTCCGCGCCCGCTACGACCAGGAAATCGCCAACACGCCGCCCACCAATGAGGTGCACGCCCGTCACATCCTCGTGAAGACGAAGGAAGAGGCAGACGCCATCATCAAGCAGCTCGACGGCGGCGCCGACTTCCAGAAGCTTGCCAACGAGCACACCAGCGATCCGAGCGGCAAGACCAGCGGCGGCGATCTCGGCTGGTTCGGACCTGGCCAGATGGTGCCGGAATTCGACAAGGCGGTGTTTGCGCTGGCGGTCGGCAAATATACCGACCAGCCGGTGCAGTCACAGTTCGGCTGGCATGTCATCAAGGTCGAGGACAAGCGCACCAAGCAGCCGCCGGCGTTCGACCAGGTCAAGGACCAGGCGCGCCAGGCGGTCATCCGCGACAAGTATTTCGCGCTGGTCAAGTCGCTGCGCGCCAACGCCAAGGTCGACATCCCCGATGCGAACCTGAAGAAGACGGTCGACGCGCTGGAAAGCGCCAAATAGGCCAGATTGGGCTACGACAGGGCGCGCTGCCGCCCTGTCGCTTCTATTTGGCAGGGCGAGCGATGATGCGTCGACGCCGCCGCCGGACCGCCGTGGCGTCGCCGGCATCGTCAGCGACTATGCCTTTCAAGACATAGCCGATCGCCCTGCGTAAGATCGCCTCGTCCTCGTCCAGGCGGTTCGTCAGAAGATGCGTCCAGCCGAACGAGGCGATCAGGTCGGCGACGACAGTGGCATCGACGTCGGCTGCCACCTCTCCCCTTGCCTTGGCGCGTTCGATCATCTGGCCGGTATGGACACGACGCCCTCTTGCGTATTCGGCGAGGGCGGCGGCGGCTTTTTCGTCCGACTGCGCCTCGGCAATCAGCGATCTGAACACGCTGCCCGACGATGTGTCGCGCCAATGCGCGAACAAGCTCTTCAGGAAGCCGACGAGATCCTCCGCAAGGTTCCCGGTATCGGGATTGTCGACGCGCTTTTGCCGCTGGTAAACATCGAGCAGCAAGGCGGCCTTGCTTGGCCACCAGCGATAGATCGTCGGTTTTCCGGCGCGTGCGCGGCGCGCCACCGCCTCGATCGAGAAGCCGGAATAGCCGGCTTCGACCAGTACCGCCTCGGCGGCATCGAGAATGGCATCGGCGCTTTCCGGGCTGCGCCGTGCGCCAGCCGACTTGCGCCCGGGATCGGTGATTTCGCCCATCTCTTCTTCCTTACCCGTGAGTTCAGCAGCCATCATATACAACTCTTGACGAAACGGAACGATCCGTTTTATATGTAACGGAACGTTCCGTAACGATGAGGAGAACGCAAATGACCTCGACCGCCGCCACGCGTTTTTCGCGCCTGCGCTTCGCCCTGCTTGTGCTGCTCGGCGTCTATCCGCTGATCACTGCCATTTTGTACGTGGTTTTTCCGCTGACGCAGGAATGGCAAATCTGGCAACGCACGCTGGTCATCGCGCCGCTGATGGTCTCGATCATGATCTGGGGACTGATTCCGGGCGTGCAGCGGGCGTTTCGCGGGTTCATCAACCCAGCGGTCCGCTGATGTTCATTCCAGCGCTTGCGACGTTTCCGACGCAACGCGCCACGCGCCATCGGCCAGCACGAGTTCCAGCGTCACCCGCGCCTTGCCGGTCAGGCGCTGCGCCGATTTGTCCTTCGGCACATAGTCGTAGCGCATGGCGAAAACCACGTCGGCACGGTCCTTGCCATGCGGCGTCACCTCAAGGCTGCCGGGCTCGAGACCGAACGACCACGATGCCCATTGCGCGAACCAGTCGGTCTTGACCTTGACGATCGCCTCGCTGTCGTAGCGCGTGCCGTAGATGGTGGCCGACGCACCGTAGAGCCGCTTGACGGTTTCGCGCATTCTCCTGGCATCAGGCGCCAGATAGTTTTCGCGCAAGAATTTTTCGATGGCACCCTCGTCGCCGACGGAGCGTTCGAGCGCAGCCACCTGCGACGCGGGAGCCGGGCTGACGGCCGGTTTCGGTTGCTGGGCAGTGTCTCCGCCCGGAACGAATTCGAAACGCTCGAGCAGCGACCCCTGCTCCCAGGGACGCTGCGCCTCGCGCGTTGCGGAAACGACGTCGCGGCGCACTGCGATCATCATGTCGTTGATGCTTTGTCCGGGCTCGGCCATATGCCGCAAAAGAGCCGCCGCAAAGGGCGAGTTGCGCCCCGTCCCGTCCATTGCGACGGCGCCGGGCGCAGTCGAGAATGCGATGAACGAGCCGCGTGTCGACTCGAACTGGGCGAGGCCGGCGAGAGCCGTCGCCGAGCGCGTCGTGGCCCTGCGGCTGAGACTTCGCGCAAACGGGTTGTTGCGGCAGGCATCGAGGAAGACCAGGCTGACCTTGGTCTGCTGCTCCATGATGTCGAGAACCTCGTCGATCGGCACCGCCTCGAGCTGCAGCTTGACCGGCATATCCAGCCGGGCGTCGACCGGCACGATGAAGTTGCGCCCGTCGACCTGCAGGCCGTGGCCGGCATAGTAGAACAGCCCGGCACCGGCGCCTTGCAGCGCATCGGAGAATTCGCCGATCTTGCGTTCGAGCTCGCGCTTGCCGAGATCGTTGCCTTCGATCACCTCGAAACCGATGGCGCGCAGCTTGTCGGCGATGTCGAGCGCATCGTTGACGGGATTGGCCAGCGTGCCGGCTTCGGCGTAGCTGCCGTTGCCGACCACAAGCGCCACGCGCCGCGCCGTCTGCGCATCGGCGCGCAGCAGCAGAAAGCCCAGAAACGCCAGTGCCAAGACCACAAGCCTGCCCATGGGGCATGATCATAGCGCTATCGGTCGCAGCGACGCCAACAAATTTGCAACAGCCTGCTTGCGGCCGCGGCAGGTGTCAGGCTTCCGGCACCCGTAACGGCTGTGAAACGCCTTGCGCCGGCGCGTGCTATCGGGCAAACCGGCGTTCCTTTCGCGATTTTTCCCGCCCGGGGTCTTCCATGTCCACACAGGTTTCGCCGCTCGCGCCGAAGAAATATGCCAAGATGCCGGCCATCGAGGGTGTGCGCATCGCCACCGCCGAGGCCGGCATAAAATACAAGAACCGTACCGACCTGCTGGCCATGGTGTTCGACGCCGGCACCACCGTCGCCGGCGTGTTCACCAGGTCGAAATGCCCGTCGGCGCCAGTTGATTTCTGCCGGCAGAACCTCGTGGCTGGCAAAGCACGCGTGCTGGTCGTCAATTCCGGCAATGCCAATGCCTTTACCGGCCAGAAGGGCCGCGCCTCGACGGCACTCACGGGCGAGGTGGCGGCGAAGGCGGCCGCCTGCACAGCGGGCGAGGTGTTCCTGGCCTCGACCGGCGTGATCGGCGAACCGCTCGACGCCGGCAAGTTCAGCCATCTGCTGGCCGGTCTGGTCAAGGACGGCAAGCCGGAATTGTGGACCGAAGCCGCCAAGGCGATCATGACCACCGACACCTATCCCAAACTGGCGACCGCGACGGTCAAGCTCGGCGATGCCGACGTCACCATCAACGGTATCGCCAAGGGCGCCGGCATGATCGCGCCCGACATGGCGACGATGCTTTCCTTCATCGCCACCGATGCGCCGATCGCAGCACCCGTGCTACAGGACCTCCTGTCGCGCGGCACGGCCAAGACCTTCAACGCGGTTACCGTCGATAGTGACACCTCGACCAGCGACACGCTGCTGATGTTCGCCACGGGTGCTGCCGCCAGGCGCAGCGCGCCGGCAATTTCCGACCCCAAGGATGCGCGCCTCGGCGCCTTCCGCCGTGCCCTTGGCAAGGTGCTGAAATCGCTGGCACTGCAGGTGGTGCGCGACGGCGAGGGCGCCCGCAAGCAGGTCGAGGTCACCGTCACCGGAGCCAAATCGGCCCGCTCGGCCAAGCGCATCGCGCTGTCGATCGCCAATTCGCCGCTGGTCAAGACGGCAGTCGCCGGCGAGGACGCCAATTGGGGCCGCGTCGTCATGGCCGTCGGCAAGGCCGGCGAACCGGCCGACCGCGACCTTCTGTCGATCTGGTTCGGCGACAACCGCCTGGCCTATCAGGGCGAGCGCGACGCCGCCTATTCCGAGGAGGCGACTTCGGCGTATATGAAGCGCGACGAGATCCGCATCCGCGCCGATATCGGCATCGGCCGCGGCAAGGCGACGGTGTGGACCTGCGATCTCACCAAGGAATATGTCGCCATAAACGGCGATTATCGGAGCTGATGGCGTTGGCTTCCAGACATCCGGCAAGCGTGTTGGCGATCGTGCGCCGCTATGAGGCGGCCGGCTTTCGCGCCTGGCCGGCGGCCGCCGTCCATTATGACGGCACCTGGGTGGTTCGGCTGACGGCCGGCCACCCGGCCAAGCGGCTGAACTCGGTCAATCCGCTCGATCCGGGCGACATCCAGCACATTGCCGAGCGCATCGGCCGCGCCAGCCGCCGCTTCGACGCCTATGGCAGGCCGCTGACCTTTCGCATCTCGCCGCTGTCGGGGCCTGATCTTTCGAAGTACCTCGACAGCGAAGGCTGGAGCACGTTCGCGGAGTCGCTGGTCATGCGGCTGCCGCTGGCGGACGCCGCGCTCGACGACGCCATGGACCAGATTCCGTTGAAGGACATCAGCCGTTTCATCGGCGCGGCGCTCAAGGTGAGCGGCTCGGATGTGTCGCTGCGGCCGGGCCTGTCGGAGATCATCGGCGCCATCCAGCCGGAGGCCGGGCTGTTTGCGCTGGAGGCCGGCAGCGAACCGCTGGCAACGTTGATCTGCGTGCATGACGGCGACCTTGCCGGCCTGTTCGAGATCGCCACCGACAGGTCGGTGCGCAACCAGGGCCATGGCCGCCATCTCATCCGGTCGGCGCTGAAATGGGCGCGGCTGCGCGGGGCGCGGGAAGCCTGGCTGCAGGTCGAGGCGGACAACGCGCCGGCGCTGGCGCTCTACCGTTCGCTCGGATTCGACGAAGTCTATCGCTATCGCTATCGCCGGCCACCCGGCGCATGAGCGGCTTGGATACGATCGGCAAACGCCTGCTCCTGGTCGCGGCCTGCGCGCTGGTCGATGCCGACGGGCGCGTGCTTTTGGCGCAGCGGCCCGAAGGCAAGCAACTCGCCGGCCTGTGGGAGTTTCCGGGCGGCAAGGTCGAGCCCGGTGAGACGCCGGAACAATGCCTGATCCGCGAATTGTACGAGGAGATCGGCATCGAAACCGACATCCCTTGCCTGGCGCCACTCACCTTCGCCAGCCATTCCTACGATGATTTTCACCTGCTGATGCCGCTGTTCGTCTGCCGTCGATTCCGCGGCATTGCCCAGCCGAAGGAAGGCCAGGTGCTGAAATGGGTGCGGCCGCGCCAGATGCGCGATTTTCCAATGCCGCCGGCCGATGCCCCGCTGATCCAGTTCCTCATCGATCTGCTGTAACGGCCGACCTGCCGTAAATCGGGCAGCGCCGCAACGCGCTGGCAGCAGCGTTAATGAAAGATTTATCTGACCGTGAAAAATTGACGCTAGGCGGTTACGCCGATTCCACCGCTGGGGAGCGATTTGCATGAGCCTTGAAAAGGACTGGGACTCGCCTTGGCCCGACCGCCTTCCTGGCGCCGCCAATGCCGGCATGGGAATATTGCGCATCGCCCTCTTGTTCGGCTCGGCCGCGGTGGCTCTGGCCTTGATCGCGACGCCCTACCTCGACAGCCGGACCCGCTCGCAGTTTGCCCGCGACGGGCTTGATACGATGAGCACCGGCTCGATCGCACAGCGCGATAGCTATACGCTACGCAAGAGCGTGCTGCAGCCGCTGCCCAGTTCGGTCTGCGTTATACGGGCCGATGGCAGAAGCAGCGGCGACTGCTGACTCCTCAACAGATCTCTAGGATTCGGCTGTTTCCTAGAATGCAGCTGGTTCACCGCGCGTTAAGCCTGTCGCATTAACCTTTCTTAACGGGTCGGCGCTAGGTTCGGGCAAGAGGGATAGGCGCCCATGAAAATGTTGCTGCAACGATTTTTAGAAGACGAGAGGGGTGCGACGGCTATCGAATATGGTTTGATCGTCGCCGTTCTGTCGCTTGCCATTGTCGCTGGTATTGGCCAGGCTGCCGGCGCCATCCAGTGGTTGTTCAGCGACAACAGCAGCAAGCTTGCCAACGCTTTTGCACAGTGACCCGCTTAGCTTTTGCGTGGGATACGCTTAGCTTCTGCGCAAGGATCCGCTCAGGGGCCGCCGGGGTTTTCCAGGATTGTCTTCAGCGATATTTTTGCGGAGCCCGGCTTCAGCGGCTTTTGCTGAGAGGCATCGGGCGCCCAGCCTGACATCCAGACCACCGAGAAACTCGCCCTGACGCGGCCATCGGCATCCGAAAACCGCTCCGCATAGATTTCGGCGGCGCGCGCGAACAGCGCTCGCGTGCCCGGCCGCCTGCTGCGGTCGACAAGCGCGCTGGTCTCGCCCATGGCGCGCAGATCGGCGATCAGACCAAACAGGGAATCGTAGCGCACCGTGATCGTCTCGACGTCGGCAACCGGCAACGCCAGGCCGGCGCGCTGCAGCAGCGCGCCGGCGTCGCGGACGTCGGTGAACGGGATCACACGCGGGCTGGCGCCGCCATAGAGCTCGGTCTCGGCGGCAAGCAGGCTTTCGCGCAGCTCGGAGAGCGTGCCTGTGCCGGCGAAGGCGCCGAGGAAAAGCCCGTCCGGCTTCAGCGCCCGGCGGATCTGCACCAGCATGCCGGGAATGTCGTTCATCGCCTGCAGCGACAGCAGCGAGACTGCGAGGTCGAGGCTTTCCGGCTCGAATGGCACGGTTTCCAACGGCGCCAACAGTCCTGGCTGGCCACCCAGGAAAGCGGCGTCGGCCTCGACGCGCACGTTTTCCGTCACCTTGCCGCTTTCGGCGAGCACCTCTGCTGCTGCCGGCGTCTGGCAAAACAATGAGGCCGCCTTGCCGAACCTGCGTTCGACGGCGCCGAGCCGGTCGGCAAGATCCTCGGCCGCCCGCCGCATGAGGAAATCCGCGCCGGCGATGGGACGGGCCATTGCCCGGCGCTTGCGCGCCAGCCAGAGCGAGGTGTCGATTACGGGCTGCAATGGGCAGGTCCTTGTGCTTCGCTCTCTGATATAGTGATGCCGAGGACCAACCACGTGGCCGATCCGATGCCAGAGATCAAGCGTATTGCGATCAAGAGCATTGCCCGAAAGGCGTTGGGCTGGCCAGCGCGCCTCTTGTTCCCGCCGGTCTGTGCCGGCTGCCGCCGCCATGTCTCGCAGCCCGGCGTGTTGTGCGGCGCCTGCTGGCCGAAACTCAGGTTGCTGGAACAGCCATGGTGCCCGGTGATGGGCACGCCGTTCACCCACAGTATGGGTGAGGGTTTCCTTTCGGCGGAGGCGATAGCCGACCCGCCGCCGTTCGAGCGCGCGCGGGCGGCGGTCGCCTATTCCGGCGTTGCCCGCCAGATGGTGCAAGGGCTGAAATACCAGGACCGCACCGATCTGGCGCCGTGGATGGCGCGCTGGATGCTTCGCGCCGGTGCCGAACTCATCGCCGAGGCCGACGTGGTCGTGCCGGTGCCGCTGCACTGGCGGCGTTTCTTCCGACGGCAGTTCAACCAGTCGGCGGAACTGGCACGGGCGGTGGCGCAGCTCGGGGAGCGGCCTTTCGCGCCATCAGCCATCAGGCGCATCAAACTCACGCGCCAGCAAGTCGGGCTGGAGCGGCGGGAACGCGAGGAAAATGTTCGCGCCGCATTCAAAGTGCCTGATGAGGCGGAGATCGAAATCGCCGGCCGCCGGGTGCTGTTGATCGACGATGTCTACACCACCGGCGCCACCGTCCGCGCGGTCGCCAGGGCATTGAAGAAGGGCGGTGCCGGCGCGGTCGACGTACTGACCTTCGCGCGTGTGCTGCCGGGGGACTTTCGGGCCGACGAATCGGCGCCTATATAGCCTAGATGACAGCGGAACGAGGCAGGGTTGCTGACCGATGGTCGATGTGACGATCTACACGCGGATGATGTGCGGCTATTGCACCGCGGCCAAGCGGCTGCTCGACAGGAAGGGTGTGACCTACACCGAGCACGACGCCTCCTTCTCGCCGGAGCTGCGCCAGGAGATGATCTCCCGGGCTCACGGCCGTTCCACCTTTCCGCAGATATTCATCGGCGACACGCATGTCGGCGGCTCCGACGATCTCCACGAATTGGAGGCGGAAGGACGGCTGGACGGATTGCTCGCCAACGGCTCGGCCAGATAGGGACATGACGATGGGTGGTTTCAAGGCGGCGGCGATCCAGATGCGTTCGGGAACCAGCCCGGAGCGCAATGCGGTCGATCTGGAACGGCTGGTGCGCGAGGCGGCAGGCCTTGGCGCGAGCTACATCCAGACCCCGGAAATGACCGGCGCGCTGATCCGCGACAGCCAGGCGCGGGCCGCTTCCTTCACCTCCGAAGACAAGGACGTCATCGTCTCGATTTCGCGGAAGCTGGCCAAGGAGCTCGGCATCTTCCTGCATATTGGCTCGACCGCCATTCTGCGCGCCGACGGCAAGCTCGCCAACCGCGCGCTTTTGTTCGGGCCGGACGGCGCAATCCTTGCCGTCTATGACAAGATCCACATGTTCGACGTCGATCTCGACAATGGCGAGAGCTGGCGCGAATCCGCCGCTTATGAGCCGGGCACCGAGGCTGTCGTCACCGAAATCGAGGGCGCGAAGCTAGGCTTTGCCGTCTGCTACGATCTACGCTTTCCGCAGCTGTTCCGTGCCGAGGCGCTGGCCGGCGCCGATCTGCTTTCGGTGCCCGCAGCCTTCACCCGCCAGACCGGAGAAGCGCACTGGCACGTGCTGCTCAGGGCGCGCGCCATCGAGAACGGCGCCTATGTCGTCGCCGCCGCGCAAGGCGGCGTGCATGAAGACGGCCGCGAAACCTATGGCCATTCGCTGATCGTCGATCCCTGGGGCCGCATCGTCGCCGAAGCTGCCCATGACGAGCCGGCGGTGATCGTCGCCGAGATCGACCCGGCGCAGTCAGTCGCTGCGCGCAAAAAGATACCGAATCTCAAGAACGCACGCGATTTTGCCGTAAACGCCGGTTCGGCGGAGGCAATGCCGCTCAGGGGTGCCGCCTCTTGATCCGCTTTTCCCTGATCTGCGAACACGAGCACGAATTCGAGGCCTGGTTCCGCAGCAACGACGATTTCGACACACAGAAGAGGCGCGGTTTCGTCGATTGCCCGGCCTGCGGCTCGCACAAGGTCGAGAAGGCGCTGATGGCGCCTGCCGTCTCCACCGGGCGCAAGCGCGAAAGCATCGCGCTGGCCATGGGCGAGGCGCAAAAGCAGGCGCTGGCGCAGCTCAAGGCCATGGCCGACAAGGTGCGCGAGAACGCCGATTATGTCGGCGACAAATTTGCCGAGGAAGCGCGCAAGATCCATTTCGGCGAAAGCGATCCGCGCGGCATCTATGGCGAGGCGACGCTGGACGAGGCCAAGAGCCTGGCCGAAGACGGCGTCGAGTTCATGCCTATTCCAAGTTTCCCCGACGACCGCAACTGATCGGTCAACTTGCTCTAGACATAGCGAGGCATCTCTCCGCCAGGCAGAGCCGTGAAGGTCGGGGCGGCGCCGAAGGGCGGCGATGCCGCCACCCCGCACAGGCGTCTACAGTTTCAGGCCGAGCAGCAAGGATGGGCCTCGCGGGTAATCGTCTCGCTCCGTCTTTCATGCCCGCCACTTGACGGACTTGCTTCCGCATAGGCTGCAAACTGGCGTTCAAGCGCCTTGACTGCACTGCTGCGCCAGCCCTCCGCCAGGGATTCCGACATGGGATCGGGGAAGATTTCCTCTTCGCCGTTCTCCACGCCGTCCAGGATCGCCCGCGCGACAGACTCCGGAGAGGCTTTCGCGATGTCCAGGCCCCGTGTCATGTCCGTGTCCACCGGGCCGGGAAGGACCCTGTGGACGCTGACACCCCGTCCGGCCAGGAGCGTGCGCAACGACTGCGACAGCGAGAACGAGGCCGCCTTCGAGATGGAGTAAGCCGGACTGAACGGCACGGCGGCAATCGAGGCCAGCGACAGAATGTTGACGATGGCTCCCCGCGACCGGGCGAGCAACGGCAGCAGAGCCTGGGTAACGTCGTACGAGCCGAAGAGGTTTACGGCGAGCTGTTGTTCGAGCACACGACGGTCGCTGAGGTCATCGATGGGCGATACGCCGGCGTTGTTGATGAGGATATCAAGAGCATCGATCTTCTCGACCGCCTCCCCAATCTGCGCAGCGTTGGTCACATCCATGGTCAGGGACGTCACACGCCGGTCCGGATGAGCCATCGGTTGGCGGGTTGCGGCATAGACGCGCTTTACGCCTCTGCTCAGGGCTTCCTCGACCAGTGCCCGACCGATGCCCCGATTGGCTCCAGTCACCAGGATGGTTGTACCTTCGATCTTCATTGCGTCTCTCCTAATGCTTATCGTTGTGTTCGAGCCCAGTGCACGGTCTAGCCGCGACACAAGGTTGGCGCGCCGCAACTCAGGTTGGCTACAGTCGCCGTTGTCGATACGACTGGTTGGTGAGATGGACTTAGCGCCGGGCATCGAAGCCATGGGAGTGACAAGTGTGACGGGATTCCGATGGACTCGCTGATCACGGCCGCGGCGCATGCGCTTGCGGCGGGCGATCCGCTCGGCGCCTTGAAGCGGGTTGCGCTGCGCGACGATGCGCCGGCACTGGCGTTGCGCGGTATCGCGATGGCGCAGCTTGGCGACCTGAATAGGGCGAAGGTTCTCCTCAAGAGGGCGGCGCACGCATTCAGCCCGAGGGAGGCCGTGGCCCGCGCGCGGTGTATCGTCGCCGAGGCCGAGATCGCGCTCGTCTCGCGCGACCTTACCTGGCCGGCCAAGGCACTCGACGCCGCACGGGCGACGCTTGAAAAGCATGGCGACCGCGTCAACGCCGCGCATGCGCGCAACCTCGACGTTCGGCGCCTGCTGCTGATCGGCCATCTCGACGAAGCCGAGCGCAGGCTGGACGGCTTCGATCCCTCGCCGCTGCCGCCGGCTTCGCGGGCGGCCCACCAGCTGGCGGGCGCCGGGAGCGCCATCGGCCGCTGGCGGCCGGGCCCTGCGCGCGCCGCACTCGCCCGGGCGGGGGGGGGGGCGCGCGCGGCGGGCATCCCCGCGCTGATCGCGGAGGTGGAGAGCGCATCGCTGGTGCTGGACACGCCGGCCGCACGCCTTGTCGCGCGTGGCGGGGAACGGCCCCTCCTGCTCAATGAAGTCGAAGCGCTCCTGGCGTCGGGGGCGCTCGTGGTGGATGCATGCCGCAATGTCGTGCGGGTCGCAGACACCGTCGTCTCGCTGGCGACCCGCCCGGTGCTGTTCGCGCTGGCCCGCGCGCTGGCCGAAGCCTGGCCGGGGGACGTGGCAAGAGCGACGCTCATTGCGCGCGCTTTCCGCGGAAAGGACGCGGACGAATCACATCGCGCACGATTGCGCGTCGAAGTCGGGCGGCTTCGCGCGGAGCTTCGGAGCTTGGCGGATGTGAGCGCGACGAAGCGGGGCTTTGCGCTGGCCCCGCGCCGCGCAGGTGAGGTCGTCGTGCTGGCGCCACCCGTCGAAGAAGAGCATGCCGCCGTGCTCGCCTTCCTCGCCGACGGCGAGTCTTGGTCGAGTTCGGCCCTGGCGATTGCGCTTGGAGCCAGTTCGCGTACCGTGCAGCGAGCGCTCGAGCAGCTCGCCCAGGCCGGCAAGGTGCAGTCGTTCGGCCGCGGACGGGCGCGTCGCTGGATGACCCCGCCGCTGACGGGTTTCCCGACAATCTTGTTACTCCCCGGCCCACTGCCGGGCTACTAGGATGGAATCATGGAACGATCCGCAGCCGAAATCCTTCGAGAATATGGACCCTTTCCGGGTGTCGACCACGTGGACGGCGTTACCTTCGACGGTGAGCATGTCTGGTTTGCCTCAGGCGACAGATTGAACGCCTTCGATCCGGCGAGCGGCAAAGTGGTGCGCTCGATCGACGTCGCGGCACACGCCGGAACGGCCTTCGACGGCCAGCACCTCTATCAGATCGCCGAGGATCGTATCCAGAAGATCGATCCGAAGAATGGCCAGGTCCTGGCGACGATCCCGGCGCCCGGCAATGGCGGTGATTCCGGGCTCGCCTGGGCCGAAGGAACACTCTGGGTCGGGCAGCATCGGGGCCGAAAGATTCATCAGGTCGATCCCGAGACAGGGGCAATCCTTCGCACCATCGTTTCCAACCGCGTCGTCACCGGCGTCAGCTGGGTCGACGGCGAGCTGTGGCATGGCACCTGGGAGGGTGAGGAGAGCGATGTCAGGCGGATCGATCCTGAAACGGGAAAGGTCCTTGAGAAGCTCGATATGCCGCCGGGAACAGGCGTGTCGGGGCTCGAATCCGATGGCGGCGACCAGTTTTTCTGTGGCGGCGGAAACAGCGGCAAGATCAGAGCTGTTCGCCGGCCCAAACGAGGCTCGGCGACCAGGATCTGAGTTTTTGCCGTCCGTAGCCGTTTGATTTCGGGACCATTCGAGCTAACTGGTTTTTGCGGTTTTTAGCCCGGTGGTCCGAACCAGGTGTTCATCGCGTCTTGAAGACCATCCTGCGTCCTGTCGCCTACCCAAGCAACATATCCATCGGGCCGAATTAAAACTGCGGTTGGAGCGGAGACCAAACCTAGCGCAGGCAACTCCCATGGATCGTCCCATTTGGCGTAAACCGACTTAATGCGGTCTGACCACGGCTTGATGTCGAGGCTGCCCGGCGCGTCGAGATTCAAGAGCACTGGCCGCGCTTTTTGGAGGAGCGCAAATACGCGCATGGGACCATCAGGCGTGGCCAGGTCGAGGTCAGGAATGCGGCGGCCGACCAGCGGATGCCCCTGGCCGAGGTCGTAATGGATACCAAGTCCGGACATCTCGGCAGCGATCCGTTTGCGAGGCTCCTCCATCCCAAGGAGCTCTGATACGATTTCACGCAAGGCTTCAGTGCGATCATCAGTGCGTTGCAATGCGACCTGTGCCATTGTCGTACGCAACACGCGGGCCGCAACCGGATGCCGCTCGATGTGATAAGTGTCGAGCAAGCGTTCAGGCGATGTTCCTTTCACCACTTGGGCCAACTTCCAACCGAGGTTCACCGCATCCTGCACACCGATATTGAGGCCTTGTCCGCCCACCGGGGAATGCACATGGGCGGCATCGCCCGCTAGGAGAACCCGGCCCTTGCGGTAAGCCGCCGCCTGCCGCGACATGTCCGTGAACCTGGAAATCCAGGTTGGGCTATGGATTCCGTAATCTGTTCCGCATGCGGCGACGAGCGCTTCGCGGAGATCGCGCAGCGTGGGTTCGGTCGTGGCGCCGACATTCTTTTCAGTGACCATGACGCCTATGGGACCTTTATCGGCAAAGACGACCTTGCCGTCACGAATTTCGTACTCTTCCCTGCCGAAGGCATGGATGCCAAGTGCGGTGCGATGAATGCCCAGTGGCGGCTCCTCCGCCATCTCGGCCTCGGCGAGGATGCTGCTGGTCGTCGCATCCCATCCTCGAAACTCAATGCCAGCAGCTTTGCGGACCAGACTGCGGCCTCCATCACACCCGACGAGATAGCTTGCCCGCAGCGACGCACCATCGGACAGTTCGATGGTGACGCCGGCGTCGTCCTGCACGAAACACGTCAATTCACGGGCGCGATAGATCGGCACTGCCAGCTCGCTGACCCATCCAGCGAGAATGCGCTCAATGTGTTTCTGTCTCAGCGCCAGCCCGTAGTTGTGGCGGGTCGGAAAATCGCTGATGTCTAAACGCATCGCCGCAAATCCCGTGACTTGGGCTATTTGTCCTTCCGCGAGGAACCGGTCCGCGATGCCGCGCTGATCGAAAACTTCGAGAGTGCGTGAACTCAGACCTCCAGCACGCGAACCGGCAAGCTCCTGGTTCGGGCGGCGTTCGACAATGGCTACGTCAATGCCTGCCAACGCCAACTCGCCTGCCAGGGTTAGGCCCGTCGGACCTCCTCCGGCAATCACGACTGCATGTTCTGTCATCGGCAAACTCCTCTGGCAGTTACGACTCCCAATGCAATGATCGCAGAGTCCCAGTGGTTGCCGTTTGGGTTAGCCTAGGCTCGCTATCAATTTTTCGAGCAGGCGAGCCAGCATGATCTGCTCCGGGCGTATCAGGCCGGAAAGTATCTGGTGCTCGTTGGCGACGTGAGCGGTAACCGCCTCGTCAATCAACGCCAGACCCTTTTTAGTCAGCTGCACGACAATGCCGCGGCGATCGTCGGGGTGCGGCCCGCGCTTGATCAGGCCGGATTTCTCGAGCCGATCGAGGCGGTTGGTCATCGCGCCCGACGTCACCATCGTCGCCTCGTAGAGAGCCGTCGGCGTCAGCGCGTATGGCGGCCCGGAACGACGCAGCGTCGCCAGCACATCGAATTCTCCGGATTGCAGCCCGTAACTTGCAAACAGCGGCGCCAGCCGCTCTCGTGCGATCAGCGAGGCGGCCTCGTTCAACCGTCCGAGCACGGCCATCGGCGAGACATCGAGATCCGGCCGTTCCTTTTTCCATTGCCCGATCGCTTTTGCTGCGCGATCCATGTCTCTCACCGTTATGTATCTTGACGTGAAGAATCTTTACCTTATCTTACCTCAGCTTGCGATGTTGGCCAAGTGCCGCGAACGAGCGACGGGACGGTGCGATGAAATTTCTCTGGGACTCGGCGCTTGGCCTTCTGGTTGTCACCGGTGGACTGCTCGGCCTGACGCTGCCGTTCGGCAAGATCGCGACGGCGGCCGGCGTGGCTGCCATGGTCTGGGCCTTCGTCATCTCGCTTGGTGCCGGCGGCGTGCTTTTGTGCGCATTGCTGCTCAACGGGAAGCGCATGCGGCTTACGCCGCACAGGTTGCGCTATTTCTTCGTCACCGCGGCCGTCTCATATGCAATCCCCAATCTGCTGATGTTTTCAGCCATTCCGCATCTGGGCGCCGGCTACAGCGGCATCATGTTCACGCTGTCGCCGGTCGTCACGCTGGTGTTCTCGATGCTGCTCGGCGTCAGGCGCCCGACCATGCTGGGCATCGTCGGCATAGTCGTCGGTTTCGTCGGCGCAGTCATGGTGGCGGTGACGCGCGGCGAAGCGGGCCAGCCGGCCGAATTTTTCTGGGTTGCGATGGGCCTGCTCATCCCGGTCAGCCTCGCCGCCGGCAACATTTACCGTACCGTCGACTGGCCCGAAGGCACCGGCCCGATCGAGCTCGCCGTCGGCAGCCACCTGGCAGCAGCCTTGATGCTGTTTGCCGGCATTCTGGTCCTGCTTGGCGGCAATGCATTCGGCTCGCTCGGCGGCGTGCCGCTGGTCGCTGCGGCACAGGTGGCATCAGCCTCGGCGATGTTCGCCTTCTTCTTCCGCCTGCAAGCGGTCGGCGGCCCGGTCTATCTCAGCCAGATCGGCTACGTCGCGGCGGCGGTCGGGCTGTTTGCCGGGACCCTCTTCCTCGGCGAGCGCTATCAACTGCTGACCTGGGCCGGTGCCGTCATCATCACCGCCGGCGTGTTCATCACCACCAAGGCGCAAAGCCAGAGGCCATAGGGGCCAGAAGGCGTAAGCTTCAGACGGATGCCTTCTCCGCCAGCACCATGTAGTTGACGTCCATGTCCTTCGAGCGCTGCCAGCGGTCGGCGAGCGGGTTGTAGGTGACGCCGGTGCGGTCGATGACGGCCAGGCCGGCGCCGGCAAGCGCCTTTTCCAGTTCCTCGGGGCGCACCAGCTTGCCGAACTGGTGGGTGCCGCGTGGCAGCCAACGCAGCACATATTCGGCGCCGATGATGGCCAGGCCCAGGGCCTTCAGCGTGCGGTTGATGGTGGCGACGAACATGATGCCGCCAGGCTTGACCATCTCGCCGCATTTGGCCAGGAACAGATCGACATTGGCGACATGCTCGACCACTTCCATGTTGAGGATGACGTCGAATTTTTCGCCGGCATCGGCAAGGTCTTCCGCGGTCGTGGCGCGATAATCCACGCTCACGCCGACTTCCGCCGCATGCAGCTTGGCCACTTCGATGTTGGTGGCGGAGGCATCGGCGCCGACCACTTCGGCGCCAAGCCGCGCCATCGGCTCGCACAAAAGCCCGCCGCCGCAGCCGATGTCAAGGAAGCGCAGGCCTTCGAACGGCTGTGCCGTACGCGGATCGCGGCCGAAGCGGGCCGCCACCTGGTCGCGGATATAGGCAAGCCGGATCGGGTTGAACTTGTGCAACGGGCGGAACTTGCCGTTCGGGTTCCACCATTCGGCGGCAAGGGCGGAAAAGCGTTCCACCTCTCCGGCATCGATCGTCGATCGTCGGGGCTCTGGCATGGCGTGGTCTCCTCGGACGCTAGGAAGTCGGGCGCGAGGCTGCGAATGTCAAGGCGCGAAATTCACCGCCGGCGGTGCGATGCGCGCGATGCCTTCCGGCGCCGCCTTTTGCCGGTGCATTTGTGTCAGCACGTGTCAGTTGATGGTGTGCCGGAAGGAAACGCCTAGGCTTGACGGACGAAGCAGAGACATCGGGTTCGGAGGAGTGCGCAATGATGCGAGCGGTTGCTTCCATTCTTTGGCGCCGGCTTGACCAGGAAGGCCACGACGCTTGCCTTCTGTCGGAAGCGAGTTCCGGGTGGAACCTCAGGGGACACGCGCTTTTCGTCCAGGACGGCGAGCCGTGCAGCATCGCCTACGAGGCGGACTGCGACGCCGATTGGCATACACGATCGGCGCGCGCCGACGGCTTTCTCGGCACGCAAGAGCTGGATTACAGGATCGACCGGCTGACCGAGCGCCAATGGACGCTGAACGGCGAGCATCAAGCGGAAGTCGACGGTCTCATCGATGTCGATCTCGGCTTCACGCCCGCCACAAACCTTTTGGCGCTTCGCCGTTTTGCCCTCGATGTCGGTATGGCGACGCCCGCGCCGGCAGCCTATCTGACATTTCCCGAACTCAGGCTCGTTCGCCTCGAGCAAACCTATCAGCGCGTCGATGCTGCACATTACGCCTATGCCGCCCCGATGTTCGGCTACCACGAGACACTGGAGGTCTCGTCGCTCGGTTTCGTCCTCGATTATCCGCGCCTGTGGCAGGCCATCGTGCGGACGGGCTGAACCGCCCGCGTTGGGAGTGCAACTGGCCGGTGTGGCTTAACGGCAAATTTACGATATTGGCGGTTTCTTAACGTTGGGTCAGTGTTTGGCATTTAGATTGCTGTCCGAGTAGGGCAGCCCGGTGCGCATAAGAACCCAGATAGTCGCGACATTGTTCAGCGCCGTGGCCTTGATCGGCCTGGTTGGCGGCGTTGCGATCGTCTCGCAGATATCGCTGACCAAATCCGTGGCGCTGGCCGAGGCGACAAGCGTCGCACGGCAGTTGGCCGAAACTATTGCCTTCAGGGCATCGGACGCGCCGCGTTCATTATTCGAGAGACCCGATGCGCTCCGCGAATTCGTGACTTTGCAGCACGGCCGCTCGAAACGCGATCTCGTCATCGTAGACAAAAACAAGGTTATTTTCGCCGACGTTCCGGGAGAAGAGCAAAATATCGGCACGACGTTCGACTACGATCCCGGCAATGAAATCGCCCGGACGATTGACGACGGCGTGCCGCGCAACTTCGTCGAGGCCAGTGCCGACGTGGCCGATCCGATTGACCTGGTTGCGGTGCCGATCGAGGATGCACCCGGCAAGATCGTCGGCGCCGTCCTGTTCGAGTATACGCCGCTGCTGCGTGCCGCACAGCAGCGCACGAATGATATGCTGTGGCTTGTGGGCCTGTGTACCGCGGCAGCCGTGCTGATCGCGGCGGCCTCCGCCTTCCTGTTGTTGCGAGGCTTCAGTAAAGGCCTTGCTGGTCTCAACCGCGGCATCGAATCGCTGGCGCGCGGCGACGCCGGGGCCCGTATCGGCCGCACCTCCGATGACGAGTTCGGACAGTTGGCGCAAGGTTTCGACACTATGGCCTCCGAAATCGAAGCCTCGCGCGCTCAACTTGTCGATCAGAAGGCCTACATCGAAGACATCGTCCAGACCGTTGCCGAAGGCATCGCCGTCATCGACGGCAAGGGTCAGGTCGTGTCCGTCAATCCGGCGGCAGCCGAGATCATCGGGCGGCGCAGCGACAAGGTCGTGGGGCAGGACTGGCAGTCGGCCCTGGATATTAGGGGGCCGTCGGGAGACAAGCCCGCGTCGGGAACATCTCCGGTCGAACTGGCCATGACCACCGGCCGCCGCCACCAGAATGAGGTGAGGCTGGCAAAACCGGATGGGACCTCCTTGCCCGTGGTCGTCAGCTGCAATCCGCTCAACCGCGCCGATGGCGGCATCGTGCTGACGCTCAGCGACCCGCCTGGTCAAGCTCGGCGAACTGCTTCAGGCCTGCGTCACTTTTCGCGAGGCATTTTCCGTCGTCGGCTCCGCCATGCCTGATTTCTTCGGCGGATTGAGCGGAACCGTTCACCTGACCAGTGCGTCGCGCAACCTCGTGGAGGAGATGGCGCATTGGGGCACCATCCGGTCGAGCGTCGGCCAGTTCGGACCGGAAGATTGTTGGGCGCTGCGGCGCGGCCAGGAGCACGTCGCCGGTCCAGGCATGCTGACGCCGCGCTGCAACCACATCACCGAAAATGGCGGCCGCGGTTATGTCTGTATGCCTCTAGCAGCGCAGGGAGAGACACTTGGCATCCTGCATCTGTGCGAGCCGAATGCCGTTGACAAGCCGGAGTGGCTTGCCGAACGGCAGCAGATACTGCGTGGCGTCGTCGATACGCTGGCGTTGGCGCTTGCCAATCTGCGTCTGCGCGAGACGTTGCGGCAGCAGTCGATCCGGGATCCCAACACCGGGCTCTACAATCGCCGCTACCTTGAGGAGACCAGCAGCCGCGAGCTCAGGCGCCTGGAACGTGCCGAGCAGCCGCTGACGTTGATCATGCTCGACGTCGATCATTTCAAGCAGTTCAACGATACGTTCGGCCACGAAGCGGGGGATCTCGTCCTCAAGCAGGTGGCCGCCACGCTGGTCGACCATGTCAGGGAAAGCGACGTGGTTTCGCGCTACGGCGGCGAGGAATTTGCCTTGATGATGCCGGGAACGTCACTGGCCGATGGCGCCGATCGCGCCGAAGCTCTGCGAAAGGCGATCAAGCAGCTGCATGTCACGCACCGCGACCGCACGCTCGGCACCATCACCGCGTCGTTCGGGGTCGCCGCCTTCCCGGAGCTCGGCGCCTCATGGGCGGAGATCGTCAATGCCGCGGATCGCGCTTTGTATCAGGCAAAGGCTGAGGGCCGTGACCGCGTCATCGCCGGAGCGGGTCTCGCCCGTGTCGAGCAGCAAAAGCCAAAACTCACCAAGAGCATGGCTTGAAATCTGGTTGATGGACGGGGCAAGGCGACGGAATCCTCACCGCCTTGCGAAACCGCTATCATTTGGCTAAGGAGGCCGCGCATTGAGCGCCCGGCCACAGCTTGGCGCATTTTTCCGCTTTTCGGCCTCCGGTCCGGCATCCAGTCAAAGGCATTTCGCTTCTATGGCGCGCATCGTGATGAAATTCGGCGGAACCTCCGTCGCCGACATCGCCCGCATCCGCAATGTGGCGCGTCATGTCAAACGCGAGGTCGACGCCGGCCATGAGGTCGCCGTCGTGGTCTCGGCGATGGCCGGCAAGACCAACGAGCTCGTGCAATGGACGCGCGAGGCCTCGCCGATGCACGATGCGCGTGAATATGACGCCGTGGTCGCCTCCGGCGAGCAGGTCACTGCCGGCTTGCTGGCGATCGCGCTGCAGAATATCGGCGTGCATGCCCGCTCCTGGCAAGGCTGGCAGATCCCGATCAAGACCGACAACGCGCATGGCGCGGCGCGCATTCTCGACATCGACGGCGCGTTCTTGATCAAGCGCTTCGGCGAAGGCCAGGTGGCGGTGGTTGCCGGGTTCCAGGGCATTGGGCCGGACAATCGGATCGCGACGCTCGGCCGCGGCGGTTCCGATACCAGCGCTGTCGCCATCGCGGCAGCGGTCAAGGCCGACCGCTGCGATATCTACACCGATGTCGACGGGGTCTACACGACCGATCCGCGCATCGAGCCGAAGGCGCGGCGGCTGGCCAAGATTTCGTTCGAGGAAATGCTCGAAATGGCCTCGCTCGGCGCCAAGGTCCTGCAGGTGCGCTCGGTCGAGCTTGCCATGGTGCACAGGGTGCGTACTTTCGTGCGGTCGTCCTTCGACGATCCCGACGCACCCGGAATGGGGGATTTGCTTAATCCGCCGGGAACGCTTATTTGCGACGAGGAAGAGATCGTGGAACAGCAGGTCGTCACCGGAATTGCCTACGCCAAGGACGAGGCGCAGATTTCGTTGCGCCGCGTCGGCGATCGGCCGGGCGTCGCCGCCGGCATTTTCGGGCCGCTGGCCGAGGCCAACATCAATGTCGACATGATCGTCCAGAATATCTCCGAGGACGGCAAGTTCACTGACATGACCTTCACCGTGCCATCCGGCGACGTCGACAAGGCGCTCGCCGTGCTCGAGCGGCTGAAGGCGACGATCGGCTACGACGTGGTGCAGTCGGAAGCCGGCATGTCGAAGGTCTCGGTCATCGGCATCGGCATGCGCAGCCATGCCGGCGTCGCCGCTACCGCCTTCAAGGCGCTTGCCGACCGCGCGATCAACATCCGCGCCATCACGACGTCCGAAATCAAGATTTCGATCCTGATCGACGGTCCCTATACGGAACTAGCAGTTCGCACTTTGCATTCCGTGTACGGTCTGGATAAGCAGTAGCAGACTGCATCGGCCCGAAAATCGGAATCGATTTTCGGAAGGCAGGATGCAGCGGATCGAAAATCTTGGAGCGGTCTTTATGCGTCCAATTGGACGATGGCGCTCTAATTGAGTTGTTGCGTTTGTGCCGCTGTGCAGGGCAACCTGCACCGGTTGAAACGCTATTGGAGAAGAAGCCGCGATGCGTGATTCGGCCAGTGGCCCGCGCGTTTTGCTGAAACGGCTCCGCGAGCTCATGCAAGAGCCGCTGGAGCCGCAGGAGCGGCTTGACCGAATCGTGCGCGACATCGCCTCCAACATGGTTGCCGAGGTCTGCTCGCTCTATGTGCTGCGCGCCGATTCGGTGCTCGAACTCTACGCCACCGAAGGCCTGAACCCGAACGCCGTCCACCTGGCGCAGCTCAGGCTGGGCCAAGGCCTGGTCGGCACGATCGCGGCCTCGGCGCGGCCGCTCAACCTCTCCAATGCACAGGAGCATCCTGCCTTCGCCTACCTGCCGGAGACAGGGGAAGAAATCTATAATTCCTTCCTCGGCGTGCCGGTGCTGCGGGCAGGGCGGACACTCGGCGTCCTGGTCGTGCAGAACAAGACCATGCGCCATTATCGCGACGACGAGGTCGAGGCGCTGGAAACAACGGCGATGGTGATCGCCGAGATGATCGCCACCGGCGATCTGGAGCGGCTGACAAGGCCCGGCCTCGAGCTCGATCTGCGCCGCCCGGTAAGCTTTACCGGCTTGTCCTTCAACGAAGGCGTCGGTCTCGGCCATGTGGTGCTGCACGAGCCGCGCATCGTCGTCACCAATCTTTTCAACGAGGACAGCGAGGAAGAGGTCAGGCGGCTCGACGCGTCGCTCGGCTCGCTCAGGCTCTCCATCGACGACATGCTGGAGCGCCGCGACGTCGCCTTCGAGGGCGAGCATCGCCAGGTGCTCGAAGCCTATCGCATGTTCGCCAACGACCGCGGCTGGGTGCGCCGGCTCGAGGAGGCGATCCGCAACGGCCTGACGGCCGAAGCGGCGGTCGAAAAGGTGCAGAGCGACATGCGTGCCCGCATGCTGCACATGACCGATCCGTATCTGCGCGAACGGATGAGCGATTTCGACGATCTCGCCAATCGGCTGCTGCGGCAGCTGATGGGGCGCGGACCGGAGGACGTCGCGGCCTCGCTGCCCAAGGACGCCATCATCGTCGCCCGCTCGATGGGTGCTGCGGAGCTGCTCGATTATCCCAGAGACAAGCTGCGCGGGCTGGTGCTGGAGGACGGCGCCGCGACCAGCCATGTCGTCATCGTGGCGCGGGCCATGGGCATACCGGTCGCCGGCCAGATGAAGGGCGCCGTTTCCATGGCGGAAAACGGCGATGCCATCATCGTCGACGGCGAGGAAGGCGCGATCCATCTGCGCCCGCAGCCCGACCTCGAGGCGGCCTATGCCGAGAAAGTGCGTTTCCGGGCGCGCCGGCAGGAGGTCTACCGCGAACTGCGCAAGAAGCCGTCGGTGACCAAGGACGGTGTCCAGGTCGATCTTCTGATGAATGCCGGGCTGGCGGTCGATCTGCCGCAACTGGCCGAAGCGGGTGCGGCCGGCATCGGCCTGTTCCGCACAGAGCTGCAATTCATGGTCGCTTCGACCTTTCCGCGCGCCGAAGCCCAGGAGCGGCTCTATCGTGACGTGCTCGAGGCGGCGCGCGACAAGCCGGTGACGTTCCGCACCATCGATATTGGCGGCGACAAGGTGCTGCCCTATTTCAAGGGCTCGATCCAGGAGGAAAATCCGGCGCTCGGCTGGCGGGCCATCCGCCTGACGCTCGACCGGCCTGGATTGCTGCGCACCCAGATCCGCGCGCTGCTCAAGGCGTGCGGCGGGCGCGAACTGAAGCTGATGCTGCCAATGGTGACGGAACTCGGCGAGATCGCGCAGGCGCGCGAGATCATCGATCGCGAGGTGCGGCATCTGTCGCGCTTTGCCCATCATTTGCCGACCAGCCTGAAGCTTGGGGCGATGCTGGAGGTGCCGTCGTTGCTGTTCCAGCTCGACGAACTGATGAAGGCGGTCGATTTCGTCTCGGTCGGCTCGAACGACCTGTTCCAGTTCGTCATGGCGGTGGATCGCGGCAACACCCAATTGTCCGACCGCTTCGACCCGCTGTCGACGCCGTTCCTGCGCGTCCTGAAGCAGATTGCCGACGCCGGGGCGCGCAACCAGACGCCGGTGACCTTGTGCGGCGAACTTGCCGGCAAGCCGATCTCGGCGATGGCGCTGATCGGCCTTGGCTATCGCTCGATCTCGATGTCGCCGGCATCGATCGGCCCGGTCAAGGCGATGCTGACGGAACTGCCGCTCAGCGAACTGGAAGCGTTCTTCGACGACAATCTGATGGCGCCGGCGCATGGCCTGCCGATGCGGGCGCTGCTGCAAGCCTTTGCCGACGACCGCTCTATACCGCTATAGACTTCGCCATGATCAACCTGCCCCGCGACCGTATGGATCAAGTCGTCAAGCGTTTCGACATGCTCGAAGCGCAGATGTCGGCCGGGCCAGCGCCGGACGCCTATGTCAGGATGGCCTCCGAATATGCCGATATCCAGGAGATGGTGGCAAAGATCAGGGCACTGCGCGCCGCCGAGCACGAACAGGGCGATCTGGAGGCGATGCTCGCCGACAAGGGCACCGACGCCGAGATGCGCGCCTTGGCCGAGGCCGACCTGCCGGAGGTCAAGCATCGCATCGAGGCGCTGCAGAAGGACATCCAGATCCTGTTGTTGCCCAAGGATGCCGCCGACGACAAGAACGCCATCCTCGAAATCCGCGCCGGCACCGGCGGTGACGAGGCGGCGCTTTTCGCCGGCGACCTGTTTCGCATGTACGAGCGCTATGCCGCGGCGCATGGCTGGCGTTTCGAGACGGTGTCGGCCAGCGAGGGTGAGGTCGGCGGCTACAAGGAAATCATCGCCACCGTTTCGGGCAAGGGCGTCTTTGCCCATCTGAAATTCGAATCCGGCGTGCACCGGGTGCAGCGCGTGCCGACGACCGAGGCGGGCGGGCGCATCCATACCTCGGCGGCGACGGTCGCGGTGCTGCCGGAAGCGGAAGAGGTCGATATCGACATCAGGGCCGAAGACATCCGCATCGACACGATGCGCGCCTCGGGTTCCGGCGGCCAGCACGTCAACACCACCGATTCGGCCGTGCGCATCACCCATCTGCCGACCGGCATCATGGTGGTGCAGGCGGAAAAGTCGCAGCACCAGAACCGGGCGAAGGCCATGCAGATCCTGCGCGCCAGGCTCTACGACCTCGAGCGCAGCAAGGCGGACGAGGAACGTTCCGAATCGCGCAAGTCGCAGGTCGGCTCGGGCGACCGCTCGGAACGCATCCGCACCTATAATTTTCCGCAGGGTCGCGTCACCGATCATCGTATCAACCTGACGCTCTATAAGCTCGACCGGGTGATGATGGGCGAACTCGATGAGATCATCGACGCGCTGATCGCCGATCACCAGTCGAAGCTGCTCGCCGATATCGGCATCGATGGCTGACAGCCTGCCCGCCACGCTGGCGCCGCTGCTGCGGGAGGCGCGAAACCGGCTCACCGCAGCCGGGATCGCGGATCCGGCGCTCGATGCCAGGCTGATCGTCGAGCATTTTTCCGGCACCAGTCGCACGCAGGCCATCGCCGATCCCGGGCGCGCTGTCGATGCGGACGTGACGGCGGTAATCGAAGCCGCCTTGCGGCGGCGCATCGCCGGCGAGCCGGTACACCGGATCCTTGGCTACCGCGAATTCTACGGCTTGCGCCTTTCGCTTTCGCCGCAAACGCTGGAGCCGCGGCCGGATACCGAAACGCTGGTCGAGGCTATACTGCCCTTCGTCAAGGCAATGGCGGCACGCGAGGGCGGCTGCCGCATCCTCGATCTAGGGACCGGTACCGGTGCCATCGCGCTGGCGCTGCTCAGCGCCGTTCCGGCCGCGACCGCCACCGGCGGTGACATTTCGCAGGAGGCGCTGGCCACAGCCATGCGTAATGCCGGGGAATTGGGGCTCGCCGGCCGGTTCACGCCGCTCAAATCCGACTGGTTTGAAAAAGTTTCTGGCCGGTACCATGTAATTGTCGCAAACCCTCCCTATATACCCTCAGACGACATTGGAAATCTGCAGGACGAGGTCCGCGGTTTCGATCCACGCCAGGCCCTCGATGGCGGCGTGGACGGTCTGAGCCCCTACAGGAAGATCGCCGCAGGAGCGGCAGCGTATTTGGAACTCCAAGGCAGGATTGCGGTCGAGATCGGCCATACGCAGCACCAACAGGTTACGGAGATATTCTCCGCGGCCGGGTACCGTTCGGTCGGGGTGTTTCGTGATCTCGGCGGAAACGACAGAGTTCTTGTGTTCGAACGGTGGAAGCCGTGATGCAGTGCGAAAAAAGCGCTTGGCAATACCGGGGAATGCGGCTAGGGTCGCCATAACCGGATGAGACGAAGCAGGCAGTGCTCTTAGCGATTCGGTTTTCCTTGGAAATAGCTGCCTTCTTGCGCAAACGACGCCCAAGCTTCGTGCGGGAATCGTCCGGCAAGTGAAGTAACCGGAACAGGATGGCACGTGGCGCCAACGCAATTGATGCGGGCGAACGCCGGTGAAGGAACGAAACGGCTGGCCGCATGAGCGCCTCCGTTCGTGAAGAGTTTTTCGAAAATTTCAAAGTGAAGAGAGTCTAATGAGGCCACAACAGCAAAACAGGCGCATGCGCGGTCGCAACAACAGTGGCGGCGGCGGCAACAACAATAACAACAACAATCGTAAGGGGCCGAATCCCCTGACGCGTAACTATGAGAGCAACGGCCCGGACGTGAAGATCCGCGGATCGGCTCAGCAGATTGCCGAGAAGTACGCAACCCTTGCCCGTGACGCGCAAAGCTCCGGCGACCGGGTGATGGCGGAAAACTATCTCCAGCATGCAGAGCACTATAACCGCATCATCGCAGCCGCTCAGGCGCAGATGCCGATCCAGAACGCCCAGCAGAATCGCGACGATTTCGACGATGACGGCGACGAGGATCGCGACGAGTTCGACAATGCCGGCAACAACAATGCCAACGAGACGTCGGGTTCGGCGGTCAATCACGGGGCCGGCCCGCAGCCGGTCATCGATGGCACGCCGGCCGAGCTGGCGCTGAACCAGGAAAACAGCCGCGACAATCGGGGCGGCCGCGACAACCGTGACGGCCGCGACAACAATGGCGGACGCCACCGCGACCGTCGCCCCAATGGCGGTTACGGCCAGAACGGCCAGCGCGGCGAGTATGGCGCGCGCGGCGAGCAGGGCGGCCAGCGCGTCGAACAGCCACGGCGCGACGAGACGCCGGCGCAGGCGGAGCCCGTACCGGCCGCTGAGCCGGTCTTTGTGAGCGAGCCCGCACCGCAATTCGAAAACCTTTCGCCGGCGGGTCTCGCCGCCCAGGCCGAGCTCAACGAAGCCGCGGCCGAAAACAGCCCGGCACGCCGCCCCAGGCGTCCGCGCCGTCCGCGCCTCGATGTCGAACAGGCAAATGGCGGCAACGACAATGCCGGCCCTGACAGTGCCGAGACTGGCAATGTCGATGCGGCGCCGACTGAAGACGCTGGCGGTCAACCTATTATTGCCGACGTCGAGAATTGATCGAAGAAACGCTCAGGCGATCTTAGCGTACCCTAGGCGGCGGAGAGAAATCTCCGCCGTTTTTGTTTTGCGCGCTCGGAATATTATGCGTTCGCCAGTGTCGAGGCGTCTTGAGGGTCCGTGGTTTGCGTCCCATATCTTGCGTGAACAGGACCCGGCTCGAACGGGCGGGTCCGTCACCGCAATCTGATCCGGTGCCGCGAAGCGGGCCGGTGACGGAAGGAGACAGGCATGAATCTTGAAAAATATTCCGAGCGTGTGCGCGGCTTTATCCAGTCCGCGCAAACCATGGCGCTTTCCCGCAATCACCAGCAATTCACCCCCGAGCATATCCTCAAGGTCCTTGTCGATGACGACGAGGGCCTGGCTGCGTCGCTGATCGAGCGCGCCGGCGGCAATGTCCGTGACGTCAAGCTCGGCGTCGAAACGGCACTGGAGGCAATGCCCAAGGTCGAGGGCGGCAATGGCCAGCTCTATCTGGCGCAGCCGCTGGCAAAGGTGTTTTCGACCGCCGAGGAACTGGCCAAGAAGGCCAGTGACAGCTTCGTTACCGTCGAACGGCTATTGCAGGCGCTGGCCATGGAAAAATCGGCCAAGACCGCCGACATCCTGTCCAAGGCGGGTGTCACGCCGCAGGCGCTGAACCAGGTCATCAACGACGTACGCAAAGGTCGCACTGCCGATTCGGCGAGCGCCGAGCAGGGCTACGACGCGCTGAAGAAATACGCGCGCGACCTGACGGCGGACGCCCGCGCGGGCAAGCTCGATCCGGTCATCGGCCGCGACGACGAAATCCGCCGCACCATCCAGGTGCTGTCGCGCCGCACCAAGAACAACCCAGTGCTGATCGGCGAACCCGGTGTCGGCAAGACGGCGATCGCCGAAGGGCTGGCGCTGCGCATCGTCAATGGCGATGTGCCGGAATCGCTCAAGGACAAGCAGCTGATGGCGCTCGACATGGGGTCGCTGATCGCCGGCGCCAAATACCGCGGCGAGTTCGAGGAGCGGCTGAAGGCGGTGCTTTCCGAAGTCACGTCTGCCGCCGGCGGCATCATTCTGTTCATCGACGAGATGCACACGCTTGTCGGTGCCGGCAAGGCGGATGGCGCCATGGACGCGTCGAACCTGCTGAAGCCGGCGCTCGCCCGCGGCGAACTGCATTGTGTCGGCGCAACCACGCTCGACGAATACCGCAAGCATGTCGAGAAGGATGCGGCCCTTGCCCGCCGCTTCCAGCCGGTCTTCGTCAATGAGCCGACGGTCGAAGACACCGTCTCGATCCTGCGCGGCCTGAAAGAGAAATACGAGCAGCACCACAAGGTGCGCATCTCGGATTCGGCGCTGGTCGCGGCCGCTACACTGTCAAACCGCTACATCGCCGACCGCTTCTTGCCGGACAAGGCGATCGATCTGGTCGACGAGGCCGCGTCGCGGCTTCGCATGCAGGTCGATTCGAAGCCCGAGGCGCTGGACGAGATCGATCGCCGCATCATGCAGCTCAAGATCGAGCGCGAGGCGCTCAAGGTCGAGAAGGACGATGCCTCGAAGGACCGGCTCGCGCGGCTCGAGAAGGAACTCTCGAACCTCGAGGAGGAATCGACCGAGCTGACCTCGAAATGGCAGGCCGAGAAGCAGAAGCTCGGGCTTGCCGCCGACCTCAAGAAGCAGCTCGACGAGGCGCGCAACGAACTTGCCATTGCCCAGCGCAAGGGCGAATTCCAGCGCGCCGGCGAACTTGCCTATGGCAAGATCCCGGAACTCGAAAAGCAGCTGAAGCAGGCTGAAGCCAGGGATGGCAAGGCCGGCATGGTCGAGGAAGTGGTCGGTCCCGATCACGTCGCCCATATTGTGTCGCGCTGGACGGGGATCCCGGTCGACAAGATGCTGGAAGGCGAGCGCGACAAGCTGTTGCGCATGGAAGACGAGGTCGGCAAGCGCGTCGTCGGCCAGGGCGAGGCGGTGCAGGCGGTATCAAAAGCGGTGCGCCGTGCGCGCGCCGGCCTGCAGGACCCGAACCGGCCGCTCGGCTCGTTCATGTTCCTCGGGCCGACGGGCGTCGGCAAGACCGAACTGACGAAGGCGCTGGCCAGCTTCCTCTTCGACGACGAGAGCGCGATGGTGCGCATCGACATGTCGGAGTTCATGGAGAAGCATTCGGTCGCCCGGCTGATCGGCGCGCCTCCCGGCTATGTCGGCTATGAGGAGGGCGGCGCGCTGACCGAAGCGATACGGCGCCGGCCCTATCAGGTCGTGCTGTTCGACGAGATCGAGAAGGCGCATCCTGATGTCTTCAACGTGCTGCTGCAGGTGCTGGACGACGGCCGGCTGACCGACGGGCAGGGCCGCACGGTCGATTTCCGCAACACGCTGATCATCATGACGTCGAACCTCGGCGGCGAATATCTGGTCAATCTCGGCGAGGACCAGGATGTCGACGTCGTGCGCGACGAGGTGATGAATGTCGTCAGGGCTTCGTTCCGGCCGGAATTCCTCAACCGCATCGACGAGGTGATCCTGTTCCACCGGCTGCGCCGCCAGGATATGGGCCAGATCGTCCAAATCCAGCTCAAGCGGCTGGAAAACCTGCTTGTTGACCGCAAGATATCGCTTTCGCTCGATCAGGAGGCGATCGACTGGCTGGCGGCCAAGGGTTACGACCCGGCCTATGGCGCGCGGCCGCTGAAGCGGGTGATGCAGAAGGAATTGCAGGACCCGCTGGCGGAAAAGATCCTGCTCGGCGAGATCCTCGACGGCTCGACCGTCAAGGTCACCGCTGGGTCCGACCGCTTGAACTTCCGCTCGAAGCCGGCAGTCGTGGCAACCGAAGCGGCCGCCTGAGCTCAAGCCAAGAGCCTGTTCCATCCCGATCGAATCGGGATGGAATTCCTATCTTCAATCTCGACCATGATCCTTTCCGAAAAACCGGCATACCCTTTTGTTACGCCGGCCTTCGGTTCATGGTCCAACATCACTGGCGGGGCGCAGATGACGCTGGACGACTATAACAGCTTCTGCGCCTCGCTGCCTTCGGCGACCCATGTCGTGCAGTGGGGCGGCGCCCATGTCTGGAAGGTCGGCGGCAAGGTCTTCGCGATCGGCGGCTGGAGTGAGGGCAAGGAGCCGTTCGTTACCTTCAAATGCTCCGATATCGCCTATGACGTGCTGAGGGAGCAGCCGGGCCTTCGGCCCGCGCCCTATCTTGCCTCACGCGGCATGAAATGGATCCAGCGCCAGACCGGCGAAAGCATGGATGATGGCGCGCTGAAGGATTATTTGCGCGAAAGCCACCGTCTTGTCGTGCTGAAGCTGACGAAGCAGGCGCGCAAGGAATTGGGACTCGCTGCCGGTTAATCGGTCAGAAATCCGCCATCTTCATGCCCGGTTCATATTGGAACCTTATCGTTGGCAACTGATTTGCTGGCGAAGGGGTTCGCCTACCACATCGGCCCGAAATCGAGTTTTGATTTTCGCAAAGCACGATGCGGAGATTTAAAGCGTTAGAGCGTCCTTTGCGCGTCGAAAAAGACGCGCGGCGCTTTGAAGAGACAATGCCGGCGGCGGCAATTACGGACCGGAGAATTTGGCCATCATGTTGCGCACCATCTTCACCCTTTCAGCGCTTGCTGCCGGGCAGCTGGCGTCGAATGCGATGGCCTCGCCAATAGTGGATACCGCGCCACGGGTGGTTCGTGCCGCCAATGGCGGCGGCATTCTTGTCGCCCAGAACGGCAATCTCGATATCTACTACGATGCCAGGGGAAACCGCGTCATCGTCGATGCGGAGACCGGCAAGGTCATCGCCATCCAGCCGCCGCAGACCAGGCTCGACCGCCGCGCCTTGCGCCGCGAGCGCTTGCGCAACCTCGGACCGGTCGAGGACGACCCCTATTATCTCGACGACCCTGAGGACACGGCGCGGTTCCGCCGCAGGCAGATGGAAGACGAGGGCAGGGTCATCATACCGCCGGCTGACGAGTACGACCCCTATGGCGACAATTCGGTGGAAGCCTTCCCCGAAGCGCCACGGGATGACGGCTACGGCAACGGTTATCCGGAGGCAGCGCAGCCGGTAAAGCCGCGCACCATCGAGCGCCAGCCGCTCAACGAGGCCTCGATCGAGCCGGTCGAGCCGACGGTGCCGAACGAGCAGGCGGCCTTACCGCCAGACACAGCCCCGCCGCCAAGCACTGGCGGCAAGACGGCGGTCGACCCGTCGCTTGCGCTCGGCGCCCGCGAGGACGTGGCGGCACTGCAGGTGCTGCTCGACCGTGCCGGTGCATCGCCCGGCGTCATCGACGGACGCTTCGGCTCGAATGTCGACAAGGCGCTCGCCGCCTATAATGAGATCACCGGCAGCAATCTGAAATCGACCGACGCAATCGGCATCCAGGCGGCCCTGGCGCAATCCGGCGGCGATGCCTTCGCCTCCTATACGATCACGCCCGAGGATGCGGCCGGTCCCTATGTCGCCTCGATACCGGAGGACTACAGCCAAAAGGCCCAGCTCGATCGGATGGGCTACACGTCGGTACCCGAAGCGCTGGCCGAGCGCTTCCATATGGATGAAACCTATCTGAACAAGCTCAATCCGGACGCCAATTTCAATCGTCCGGGCACCATCATCAAGGTCGCCAATTTCGGCAGGCTGGTGGCGACGCCGGTGGCGCGCATCATCGCCGACAAGTCCAATAAGCAGGTCCGCGCCTATGATGCGGCGGGCAAGCTGGTCGCAGCCTATCCGGCGACTATCGGCTCGTCCGACACGCCGTCGCCGTCCGGCACGCATGCGGTGTCGCGTGTCGCATTGGACCCGAACTACACCTACAACCCGAACATCAATTTCAAGCAGGGCGAAAACGACAGGATCCTGACCATCCCGCCGGGGCCGAACGGCCCGGTCGGCTCGGTCTGGATTGCGCTGGACAAGCCGACCTACGGCATTCACGGCACGCCGGATCCGTCCAAGATCGGCAAGACCGAAAGCCATGGCTGCGTGCGGCTGACCAATTGGGACGCGCGCGAGCTTGCCAAGATCGTGACGCCCGGCGTTATCGTGGAGTTCGTCGACTAAAGCGCAACGCCTGCGCCCGAATCACCCGATGACCTTGCGCAGCAGTGGCGCAGCGCTGCGGCATAGATCAGCTGCACCACCAGGATGAAGCCGACGCTGAGCGACGGGCTGATCAGGCAGAGTGCAGCGCCGACGGCCCACAGGATCTGTGCCTTGACGATGCGCAGATAGACCGTTCGGGTGGTCTCCGCGTCGACACCTTCGGCCAGAAATCCGTTTTTGTCCGCGTAGCGCCAACTGGCGAGCAGCGTCAGTCCGAGCATCAAAAGATTGAACCAGTAGACGAGCACCGCAGTCCTGAATTCGAGGAAGTCGGCGAGAAGGTCGGTCGAGAACGGCAGCAAGGCGATGAAGCCGAGGAAACAGAGGTTCAGCGTGGCAAGCCGCCGGTCGGATTTTGCAATCAGCCCGTGTTGCGCCTGCTGGCCGAACCAGAAGATGGTCAGCGTCAGGAAGCTGAGCGCATAGGTCAGGAAGCGCGGCGCCAGTGCTGTGATCGCTGTGATCAACTCGCGTTCGGAATGCACCGTTTCATGCGCCGGCACCCTGATCTCGAGAACGATCAGGGTGAGCGCGATGGCGAACACGCCGTCCGTGATGCCGACGACGCGCCCGCGTCCTTCCGCCGAGGGTTCGAGCGGTCGTTTCATGCGGTATTTCCCCCTTGTTTGTAGCGCTGCGAGAAGCCTAGCACGGCACTTGCCGTTTGCACCCTGAGCGGCGTGATCCTGCCTGTGTGGCCAGGTTGGGCCTGGTTTCAACGAGAACAGCGTGCTGGCCGGTTGTCGCCGGCGCGCCGGCGATCTAGGTAAGGCGGCATGCACACGCCAACCAAAGTCGGTACCGGCGCCGTTCCCCTGACCGGCTCACTTCCCGCCGATACGTTCTGTCCGCAGGCGCAGCGGCGGTTCGTGCTGATCGCCGCGATCCTGGCTTCTGCGCTCGGCTTCATCGACGGGTCGGTCCTGGCCATTGCGACGCCGGCGATCCGCGTCGACCTCGGCGCCAGCCTCGCCGAGGCACAATGGATTTCCAATGCCTACGCATTGACACTCTCAGCCCTCATTCTCGTCGGCGGCGCCGCCGGCGATCGCTTCGGCCTGCGCCACTCCTTCGTCGCCGGCATCGTCCTGTTCATTGCCGCCTCGCTTGCCTGCGCGCTGGCGCCTAACCCGGCGGTGCTTATTGCGTTTCGGGCTATCCAGGGTGTCGGAGCGGCCATCATGGTGCCGGGCAGCCTGGCCATTATCGCCAAAGCCTATCCGAAAAAGGAACGCGGCCGGGCGATCGGCATCTGGGCCGCAGCATCAGCACTGACGACGGCGCTCGGCCCGGTGCTGGGCGGCTTCGTGCTGTCGGCGTTCGGCGACGGCATCTGGCGGGCGATCTTCGCCATCAATCTGCCGCTCGGCCTTATCTCGGTCTATCTTCTGCTGGCCAAGGTCCCTGCCGACGCGCCGGCGGAAAAGCGCAGCCTCGATCTCGGCGGCGCTGCACTCGCCATATTGGCGTTCGGAGCTCTCGCTTACGGTCTGACCTCGATGAGCGGCGACGGGGAGGGGCTGATGTCCGGCCCGAGTATTGCCGCCGGTGCGGTTTTGCTCGTCGTGTTCATCGTCTTCGAGCGCCGGCGGCGCGAGCCGATGATCGATCTGTCGTTGTTTCGGATCGGCGCGTTCGCGGGCGCCAATGTGGCGACCTTCTTCCTTTATTTCGCGCTGTCGGCCAATCTGTTCTATCTGCCGATGCTCATGATCGCCGGATGGGGGCTGAGCGCGGCCGAGGTCGGTTTCATCTTCCTGCCGCTGTCGGCATTGATCGCAGTGTTGTCCGGACCGGTCGGCCAGTGGTCCGACCGCATCGGGCCTCGCTTTCCGATCGCCAGCGGCAGTCTGGTTGTGGCTCTTGCCTTTGCCGGACTTGCCTTGCTGGCCTATTGGGGCATCCACAATTTCTGGATCGGGGTATTCCCGCTGATGGCTCTGATGGGGTTCGGCATGGCGCTGGTGGTATCGCCGCTGTCGACCGCCGTCATGACGGCGGTCGAGGACAAGGATACGGGTGCGGCCTCGGGCATCAACAACGCCGTCTCGCGCATCGGCGGCCTGATTGCCGTGGCGGCGATGGGATCGCTGGCGGCCTGGGTCTATGCTGGCGTGCTCGGCACCGCTGCCGGCTCCGGCATTCCGGGTTTCGGCGAACCGCCGCCAGCCGGCCTGGCGACCGGCCTCGATGCGGCACGACTTGCCGCCAGCGACGCGGCATTCGCCGGCGTTGCCGCGGTGACCGCGCTGCTTTGCCTGTTTTCGGCAATCACCGCGTGGACGACGGTTTCCGGCGAGCGGCTGCCATGGGCGCGCGACACAGCGAATCAGCAGGGCTGACGACGAAAAACGTCGGCTCAGCCTTCGATTTTGGCGCTCGCGACCTTCAACTGATTGCTGTCTTCCTGCTTGAGCAGGTCGTCGATGCGCTCGCGCTCGCGCTTGAAGGCGACGAGGTCGTCGCCCTTCAGCGTCTTGCCGACCGGTAGGCGGACGCGCATCGAATCGACCTTTGTGCCGTTGACGATCAGTTCGTAATGAAGATGCGGACCGGTGGAGAGGCCGGTTGAGCCGAGATAGCCGATAACCTGACCCTGGCGAACGCGAACACCCGGCTCGATGCCTTTGGCAAAGGCGCTCTGGTGATTGTAGGACGTCTCGTAGCCATTGGCGTGACGCAAGATGATCTGCTTGCCATAGCCGCCGGCCCAGCCGGCCTTTTCGACGACGCCGTTGCCCGCGGCAATGATCGGCGATCCCACGGGAGCTGCCCAGTCGGTGCCGGTGTGCATTTTCACATACCCCAAAATGGGGTGACGCCTGGCACCGAACCCGGACGTAAACCGGCCATTGGGCAAGGGATTGCGCAGCAGAAACTGCTCGGCGCTGCTACCATTTTCGTCGAAGTAGTCGGTGCTGCCGTCCTGCATCTGGAAACGGTAGAAATTTCGCGTCGTGCCGCCGAAAGTCGCGGAGACGTAAAGCAGCTCGGATTCGTCAGACGCCTGGTCGTCGCCATCGGGCTGCGAGAACAGCACCTCGATGCGGTCCGTAGGATTGAGGCGCGACTGAAAGTCGACACTGGATGCCAGCAACTTGATCAGCCGTTGCGTCATCGCCTTGGACATGCCGTAGGAATAGGCGGTGCGGTAGATGCCGTCATAGATGTTCGGCAGATTGCCGCGCACTATGGGCGCAGGCGAATCGTCGAACGCCGTCAGCAATTCGGGATTTGGCTCCGGCTCCTGCGCCGGCACGTACTGGTCGTGGTCGTCGAGCGCGATGGTGACGATGTGCTGGGTCCTGTCGTACACGCTGGTGCGAACGATCTTGGCGGCGTCGCCATGGACCTCGAGCCCAACGCGCAGCACGGTTCCTGCCTTGAGGGCCGTGGCATTCAGCAATTTGGCGATCGCCTCGGCCATCCCGGTTGCGTCGTCACCGGTATAGCCCGAATCGGCGAAGGCCTCGGCAATGTCGAGATCCTTGGTGAAGGGGATGATTTCCTCGGCGAAGGCCGGCGCCTGATCGTTGACCGCGGCACGCGGCGACACCGAGACGTTTTCCGGGACGATCTTGACGTCATAGGAGCCGGCCATGCTCTCGGCGAAGCCGTCACCGAACCGCTGTGGGTCGACATAGTGCAGCGACGCGACCTGGACGGCGCCGTCGCTCAGATCGGTGCCGGCCTCGTGCACCACCTTTTCCACCTCGTCGGCAGAAAGGTCGCTCTTTTCGTCGAAGGCCGCCGTCTCGATCGGGAAATCGACGGTCTTCAGGCTCATCTCGCTTTCGACCTTGGCGCCATAGATCTGGCTGGCGGCGGCGGCTGCCGGCTGGGCAGCATTATCGTCGCCATTGCCAAACACCTGCATCGGGTCGAAAGGCGGATAGGCCCGGCTGGTCGTGTGACCGGCGGCAAGCGCCATCTTGATCTGCACGAAAGGCATGGTGTGGATGACATCGCGGTCGCCGACCTTGGTCACCATCGACACTTCCATGCGCCGGCGATCCTTGGCCTTGGCGATCTGGCGCAGCGCCACCAGCCTGGTCGTCTTGGCGATCTCACCGGAATCGTCGCCACTGGCAAGGCTGATCAGTTCGGCGATCTCGGGTGGCGTCGCCAATTGCTGGCGGCCGTCAAGCGCTGCAAACAGCGCCACGCCCATCAGCACGCTCGAGGTCACGCCGGTAAGGAAGGTGCCCGACAGCCAGCGCGCCGAAACCTCGCGCCGGTCGGGAGGGCCGCTGCGGCCGTCCGCGATCAGCGGCGGCTCGTTGCCGAGGTCGGCTATGACATCTTCCGTGTCTGGCATCCAGAAAGGCTGCTTCTTCCCCGGGGCGGAACGGCTTGTCGTTCTTGTTGTGGCCATGACATTTGCCTGTCACGGCGGGTGAAGTCAACGAAGCGCCTGGCCCCGGCCGAAATCCCCAATCACACGTCTGTCTCTATGGGTTCTCTTTAGTCTCTTATAGGAAGCGCCTGGGAGGCGCCGTTTGGTCTCTTATAGAAGGCCCTGCGCGGGTGGCGCTTTCGCCTGCT
>NZ_JAMYQL010000038.1:50000-51355 GCF_040320865.1 Mesorhizobium sp. M0598
GCATAAGCCTGCCTGACTGCGAGACTGACAAGTCGAGCAGAGACGAAAGTCGGTCATAGTGATCCGGTGGTCCCGCGTGGAAGGGCCATCGCTCAACGGATAAAAGGTACGCCGGGGATAACAGGCTGATGACCCCCAAGAGTCCATATCGACGGGGTTGTTTGGCACCTCGATGTCGACTCATCGCATCCTGGGGCTGGAGCAGGTCCCAAGGGTATGGCTGTTCGCCATTTAAAGCGGTACGTGAGTTGGGTTCAGAACGTCGTGAGACAGTTCGGTCCCTATCTGCCGTGGGTGTAGGAATATTGAAAGGATCTGTCCCTAGTACGAGAGGACCGGGATGGACGGATCTCTGGTGGACCTGTTGTGGCGCCAGCCGCATAGCAGGGTAGCTATATCCGGACGGGATAACCGCTGAAGGCATCTAAGCGGGAAACCCACCTTAAAACGAGTATTCCCTGAGAACCGTGGAAGACGACCACGTTGATAGGCCGGGTGTGGAAGAGCGGCAACGCTTGAAGCTTACCGGTACTAATAGTTCGATCGGCTTGATCGTTCTCATTCCTAATGCCCATTTCTGGTGACAATCCTTGGATTGCGCCGAAATGGATGGCACAGAAAACAGCTTCTCGAGCAACGTGCGTTTTGCCGACCTGGTGGTTATGGCGGAGCGGCTGCACCCGATCCCATTCCGAACTCGGCCGTGAAACGCTCCAGCGCTGATGGTACTTCGTCTCAAGACGCGGGAGAGTAGGTCGCTGCCAGGTCTGCCAAGCGCACGTTGTTTAATCTTCTCCTTACGAACAGGCCCGCCAACGGGACTCCGGGCCGCGAAAGCGGCCCTTTCATTTGGCGGAAGCTTGAATCCGGTGAGCCAAGGCTTACCTTTAGGGTTGACGCGGGGTGGAGCAGCCCGGTAGCTCGTCAGGCTCATAACCTGAAGGTCACAGGTTCAAATCCTGTCCCCGCAACCAAATTCGAAAACGGCCCGCCTTGTGCGGGCCGTTTTCGTTTTGCTGGCCGATTGGTTCGATCCCCGTCAGGCCTCGCACGAAGCAGGCACAGCGAGACACCAAGGAAGGTCCAGCCCCCGCAACCAAATTCCTTGCATGCGAGCATCAAAAACCCCGGTAGCCTTACGGCGCCGGGTTTTTTGTTTTGGGGCGTGCTGCCAAACACCGAAGCTCGCGCGCCGCGACGGAGTTCCACGTCCTGCCGGCACCCAACTGTGCTGCATGGATGCAGCTCTAACGTAAGCGCCAAGCTGACCCCATCTGGCGCGGCTTGAGGTGATGAGCGAGACATACTGACACTGAAGCAAGGAGCCGAGGAGCTTGCAGTGTCAATTTCTATGT
>NZ_JAMYQL010000039.1:0-46552 GCF_040320865.1 Mesorhizobium sp. M0598
TCGCCTTTACGAGCATGTGCGCCAGTTCGACGCGCAGCTGCAGGCGCGCGGCATTGCCTCGATGAAGCCGCCGAAGTCGCACACGCCGGCCATTGAGAACGGCGGCTACCAGTTCAGCCGGTCCAAGCAGATCCTGTCGGCCACCGGGCTGGTGCTGGAGACCTACAGCTGCCTGCAGCGCAACGTGCTGGCGCAGCCGCTGGAGGCGCAACGCTGGTTTGCCGAGCGTGCCATCTTCGGCACCTACGAGGGCATTCATCATGAGCTCAAGGCCGACATCCGCGCACTGTTGCAGGAAGATCGGCCGGATGGCCAGACCCTCCATGAGCTCATCGCCAGGGCGGGGGAAGACAGCAAGGCCGCCAGGCATCCGGTGGCCTGCGAACTGGCCGCGTTGCTAGTGGCCGAGCTCCAGGACTGGAACCTGCAGCTCAATAGCGAGCCGGCTCATGAGCAGTCGGACGTCAAGCAGCAGTTGGCGCGATCCGTGGCCTCAACCGGCGCGAAGCCTGCCGTCAGCGCCGACGCCGGTGTGCTCTTCCCGGAACTCAGCGAATCCTATCCGGCAACCGCTGACGCCAGGAAGCGCATCGACTTCCTGCTCAACCACTACAAGCCGCGCATCGATCCGCGGCCCGACGGCTACAACCCGGACGATCTGCGTGAAAGCGCCATCAATCTGTTGAGCGTCGGCATCAAGGTCGGCACGGACGCCTACAAGTCCGATACCGGTGCGCGGATGTTCATGCAAAAAACCACCGGATTGCAGCGGCTCTTGGAGCAGAGGCCGGGCTTCAAGTCGGCGCCCTATGTCAAGGCGCAGGCGGCAAAGCTCCACCAGGGCCGGTTCGACGTCGATGGCAGCCTGGCGGATCTGAAGGACAACCCCACGCTGGCGGCCTCGGTCATGGAGGCCTCGATCAGACTCGCCGTCGAAAAGCGCATCCTGCCCAGCGCCTTAGCAATCTCGGCCGACGACGACCCCGCCAGCAGGATAACGCTGAGCAGCGAACAGGCCCTGGAGCGCGCCAGGCTCGAAGCCGCCCGCGCCGAAGCGCAAGAAAGCGCGATTACCGAAACTGTGCTCGCGGTTGCCGAGCTTTTGCGGCAGGACGGCATCGAGGTGAAGGTGCCGCATCTTGACCAACGGTCGCGCGGGCAGGTCTGGATAGCCGACGAGTTGACCGGCCAGAGCGTGAGCGCGGCGCCGGAGGCCCAACTGGTCACCAATGCCGTGCGCCATGTCTTCGAGATCCCGGACGAGGCTTTTACGCGCGCCTTCAGGAAGGCGGCACTGGCCTTCGAGGAGCGGGACTGCAGCGAGGTCGAGACCACCAACTGGTTCATTAGGATGGACACGCCGCGGTTACGCGGCGTTCACACGGCGTTCAGAACCGCGCAGAACTATCGCTTCGAGGTCGAGTTCCATACGCCGGCCAGTTACCGGGCCGAGCTCGCGCAGCGCGCGCAGAGCGAATGCGACCTGGTCCCCATTCCCGGTGGTGCCTGGGAGATATTACACTGGGGCTTGTCAGGAGAAAGCAGGTCGAGGGCGGCAGGGACCTCCAGGTCGCCCACCGTCGCAAGACAACAGATTGCGGGCGCTCGCTCGCCGCAAGCCGGCGAGATCCTCGCGGCCCTCGGCACGCGGCCGGTCGTGCTCGTCGGCATGCCGGCGAGCGGCAAGTCGACCATCGGCGCCCAGCTTGCCAAGGAGTTGGGGGTGGAGTTTGTCGACACCGATAAGCGTATCGTCGCCGAGCACGGCAATCTGATGGAGATGTTCGCCGACCCTGGCCGCGGCGAGGCGCACTTCAGGGACCTGGAGACCAAAGAGCTCGCCAAGCAGCTGGAGAGAGGGCCCATCGTCATCGCAACCGGCGGCGGCTGCTTTGGCAAGGAGTCCAATCAAGCCCTGATCCTTAATAAGGCGAGGTCGATCTGGCTCGACACCGAGCTGAAAGAGCTCCGCAGGCGCCTCAAGAGGGACACCAGCCGGCCGCTGCTGCAAGGCGCCGACATCGAGCAGAAGGTTGACCAGCTGTACGAAGAGCGCAGTCCGTTCTACCAAAAGGCCGATATCACGTTGCCCCTGGTCCCGCCCTTTCAAAAAGACAAGAAGAACGCCCGCACTTGCGTGAAGGAACTCTACGCTTTCCTGTGCAGCGACAGAGGGGCCGCTCTGCCCGCTGCCGAGATATCACATGTCTCCGGTGCTTCCGGCACCGCCATCAGCATGTCCCCAACAGCGCAGCGCATGCACGATGATCATCACAACGGCTACGATTGCGGGGGCGGCGTCGTGGAAACCATCCAGGCGCCGGCGGCTCCATTGAGTGAAGGGGAGCGGCCGCCGCCCCTCGACACCCACACCGCCGACCCGCAGCCTTTGCTGGCCGGCAGTAACGCACGAGCGGATTTAGCGTCTTCCACGAGAAGCAGAGAACGCTCAAGTCGAGGACGATAAGCTTTAGGCGGCAACAATCAAGGGTTCTTTCGCAGGTTTGGTGCAGGGTGCGGGTTCGCGCCGAATGCTAATAAAAGTGGGAATCGCATGCATAAGGTCGTGAGAAGCCTGATGGCCGAGTTGATCCGGCCTGGATGACACAGGAGGATTCGCCGCACAAAGACGAACCGCCGGTGCCGGGTCGCGAGCCAACTCCTGGTGATAGACCGAGAAGGATCAGCAGCACGATCTCGGATGCTGCATCGTCGATATCGGCGACCACCTCATGGATGACGGTCCGCACGATGCGCTTCTTGAGCCTTGCGTCTGTCGTCGGCGCCGCCCACACAGCGTTGAGATCGGCGACGAGCGCGGTGAGGTCCATTGCCGACAGGGATGATGGTTCCGGCGTCGCGGCATCATGCGCGGCAACCCTGCTCTCGATGTCGCCGACGCGAGTGAGCGCCCGGTTCCATCGCAACTCCAGTTCGGCCGCGACCAACCGGTTCTCGGGATCGGCCATGTCATATTGCCGGAATGCCCGATCGGCAGCGTAACGCGCCGCTTCAAGGTCACGGTCGAGAGCATCACGAACCTGGTCGCGGCGACTGGCAGCTTGCGCTTCGGCCTCGGCGGCGGCCGCGATGGCACCGGGCTCGACAACCCGCAGAAGAGCTTCCTCGTGGCGTCATCGACACGCAATCCGCCGAATGCGATACAGCGGGGTTCGGCATTGTCCATCCAGCCGCGGCTGCAGCTGTAGCGTGGAATATGATGCTTCGTTCCGGAGTAGCGGAGCGTCAACTTGCGTCCGCAGCGCCGGCAACGGATCAGCCCGGCGATGAGCGCACTGCCGTGTTTGGGCGCGCCATGATGCCGGCTCGTGGGTACGTTGTCGCTCACCATGTTGCGGATCGCTTCCGCCCTTTCCCAGCTGACGTAGCCTTCGTGTGTGCCCGGGATTAGCGCCAGCCACTCGTCGCGCGCCTTGCGGCGAGCGCCTGACCGAACGGCGGACGTGCCAAATCCCAGCGCGACACGAGTCTTACCATAGGCGTAGGCGCCGCCGTAGATCGGGTTCTCGATCATCCGGTGGATGGTCGCATAGTTTGGTCTGCGCCAGACCACATCGCCATTGTTACGTTTGGCGGGCAAATCCAGCCCATGCTCGAGGAACCAAAGCAGCGCCTGCCGGGCACTGCCGAGTTCGGCGACTTTGTCGAAGATGAGCGTGATGGCCTCCTGCACGCGCCGGTCGGGATCCTTCTCCAGCTTGTCGCCGACCGTCACGAAGCCGACCGGGGCAGCGACGACGAGTTCGCCGCGCCGCGCCTTCTCGTAGCGGGCCGAGAGAGAACGCTGTCGCAGAAGATCGAGCTCATATTCGTTGAGGCTGCCCTTCAATCCCAACAGCAGCCGGTCATTGCCCTGACGCGGCGCATAGATCGCCTCCTGGTCGATCAGCACGGTATCGACGACGCGGCACATCTCGATGAGCTGTTGCCAATCACGGCTGTTGCGGGCGAAGCGCGATACCTCCCGCGCGGCAACCGCCCCGACCTTGCCGAGGCAGACTTCGGCACCATCCGGTCAAAGCCGGCGCGCGCGACGCCGCCGGCTGCGGAGCGACCAAGATCATCATCGACCGTCTCGATGTGAGACCAGCCGAGCGCCGTCAGGCGCTCGCGCATTGCATATTGCAGGGCACTGCTTTCGCGATTGTGCAGAACCTGATGGGGCGAGGACTGCCGCACATACAGGATCGCCTTGCGCTCCAGATGGTGCGGCCTGATCTTCTCATGCATCATGATCCGCCTCCTCCCGTTGCACGGCGCACTCGCCGTCGACGTGGTCGAGGATCAGGCGCACCATCAGCTTTGTCAGCGTCAGGCGCGTCTCTTCCGGCAGCGCCTGCCATGGTGGCATCTGTGCGGTCTCCGGATGCTGCGGGTTGGAGAACAGATCGAACTGATGTGTCGTGGACTGGCGCGGCATGGACCTCTCCCCGATTCGCGTCGTGAGAAGCCGATGTTGCGCCCGAATCTTGCGATTGCGATGAGGTGCCGGGAATCGCCGCAGCGTCCCGAAGCAATGTCGCCAAGTCGGCCAGAGCGGCAACCTCGACATGGGGAACGGCTGCGATGCGCCAGCCCGCCCTTGCCGCCCGATCAAACATCCAAGCTGGAAGCTCCAGCCACCGATCGAAAGCCCGGCCGGAGAGGCTTCAGCGGAATACGTCCCAAGCCGCCTTCTCGATCACCTCATGAACGTGAACACAACGCCCAGTCCAGGGATGCCATGGATAAAAAAGCTCGCGTTCCTCGGTCCTGTGGGCGGTGTGTTGTCGTGTTGTACAATCGGGGACGCCCGCATTCCAGCCTTGACGGCAGAGCGCCAGATGAGGCCTACTTCACCCCGCTGCCGCTTCTCGAGGCGGCCTAACCAGAGGCAGTATTCCACCTATAAATCGGGAATTCCTGTCTAGACAAACCGAGCCACCTCTGAATGGCCAATGGTATGGACCCCGCCCTCCCTGCGAGGTGGAATCTCGAGCATCTACTGCAATGAGAGGATGTCATGCAGGTTGTTCGAATAGGTTTGGATCTGGCGAAATACGTCTTCGATGTTTACGGTGTCGACTGCCACGGTAAGGTTGTCCTGCGTAAGACGCTGCGCCGCGATGCGGTCGCCCGCTTCTTCGCCAATCTGCCGCAATGCGTGGTCGGCATGGAGGCTTCGAACGGGGCGCACTATTGGGCAAGGGTACTTTCCGATCTCGGCCATGAGGTTCGCTTGATCAGCCCGCAGTTTGTGACCCCATACGTGAAATCCAACAAGAATGACCGCAACGATGCTGAAGCCATCTGCGAAGCAGTTAGCCGGCCCTCAATGCGCTTTGTGCCGCCAAAGTCGATCGATCAGCTGGCGATCCAGGCCGTTCATCGCGTTCGTCGACGGCTGGTCGCCGATCGGGTCAGGCGTGTCAATCAGGCCCGTGGTCTCCTATCCGAGCATGGGATAGTCATCGCCCGCGACATCACGCAATTGCGGCGGGGCCTTGCCGTCATCGTCGGGAATGACAATGACGGTCTCAGCGACATGGTTCGGGCGCTCATGAGGGAATTGCAAGCGGAGCTGGTCGAACACGATCGGCGCATCGCAACCTATGACCGGCGGATACGGGAAATCTTCCGCTCCAACGACCAGTGTCAGCAACTTGGCAAGATCGAAGGTATCGATCCGCTAACGGCAACTGCCTTGATCGCCGCTGTAGGTGATCGAACTTGCTTCAAGAACGGTGTCAGTTCGCAGCTTGGCTCGGCCTGGTGCCGAAACAACGTTCCAGCGGCGGGCGAGTCCGTCTACTCGGCATTAGCAAACGTGGTGATCGTTATCTACGCACATTGATGATTCATGGCGCTCGAGCTGCGTTCGGCAAGGCAGCCGGCAAGCAGGATCCAAGGAGCCTCTGGCTCGGAAAGCTGCGGGCACGGCGGCATCCCCACGTTGCGGCCGTCGCGCTCGCCAACAAGAATGCTCGGATTGTGTGGGCCATGCTTAAGGGCGAGACTGTTTACGAGCCCATGCCGCCCGTGAAAGCGGCCTGAGACGGCCAGCAGACGAAGGCATAATAGAAGGAGGTCTCACCCGGCAATTGCAGCAGAATGGCAGGAGATGGCGAAACGGTCATTCCGTCGCTTTCCGAACCTGGTGTGTGGACCGGCTTGGCTTCGGCCAATGTCTGGGGGCCGATGAGGTGGAAGCGCGCGAAAATCCATCGGGGCTCGCGGCGACGATATATCAAGCCGCATCAAGAAGCCGGATATACGTCAGCAGTTGTGACCGTCGATCCTGATTCAGCCAAACCGTTGCAATCGGGCGGGGTCCATATACGCTCCACACATGAGGACCAGTAAGATGCGAATTGGAAGTAGGCATTTTAAGGGCTTTTCGACACCAAGGATCGTTGACAGATTGGGAGAGACACTGAGGACAAAAACTGCGCGCGATGTAGCGGTTAACTCACCTACTGCGGGTCGTTCCCTGAGCACCGCAATACCAGGTGGCGGGAAGCCTGCGCAATCAAAGAATGGGCTTGCAGAACAACGAGGCGAAAGTGCAACGAATAGCAGAACGCAAGAGTCAAGCCTTTCCGCGCGTGCGTTGAAGTACGCCTTGTTCCTAGCGGTTGGTGGCTACGCCTACGATAAGATCGTCAATGACTTTCCCCTCTCCACCACATCACTGCATGACGGCAAAAAAGGATTCACCTCGAGTGAGCGGCTCAGGAGGGCTCAGGGCAGGGCACGAGAATTTCACACGCGGTATCATGCGGCCGCCGCTGAAACTCAGCGTCTAAACAGGCCGCCGCTAAATCCGATTCGTACCTGCGGCGATAGACAGTTTGTCACCATAATTGACTACCGGGCAGCGACGCGTGTTCACATTGCGCGGCGGGTGGACTCCGCTGAGGCGCGCCGGTCGCTCGCCCTGAATCTGAATTGCATGAGGGGCCTTCTCGTGAAGGACGACTGCGTGGCAAGGTATAGGCCGCCTCAGGTCCCGAAAGATTTCGACCTAACGAAAAGCCCGATCTATGATGAGAAGAACAAGTATGCGCTGACGGGAGTTTTCAACGAGCAGACCGGCGCCTACGGCTACACGTCAAGGTCGATTACTCACCCCTTCGTTAACAAAGGCCTGCAGCACTTCAGGAATACTCTCCGAAGCGAGAAGGGCTTATCGTTCAAGGGATGCGTCGAGATGCTCGAACCGCTCCTGGCCGATAAGACCTTCGGCCTTAGCGAAGAGGCGCAGTTTGCGGCCGGTCAGACCATCCTAAACTTCAGACAGGTATATGCTGCTGAGGCGCACTGGGGACATGCCGAAAACGTTGTGATGAAGACCCTGATCGAGCATGGTTTGCTCTCTAAGGAGGAAACCGAAAAGCTCGATGCGACGCTAATGTTCGAGGATCCTCAGAAGAATAAGCTGAAGCGCAATTCCAGTTTGGTGGGGCCGTGGCTGCACAACCTAGACATCCGGCTCCAGGAAATGCGATCCGGCGATGATCCCGAGTTTGTTGAGGATCTGAACCACCGGGAAATCGCAGACATGAAGAACCTGCCGATCGCTCATGTAAAACTGAATGAGAAAGGAGACGGATTCGAAGATTGTTCTGGACTTGGTGACTCATTCACATGCGCAAACGCCGTCGCCTGCATTAACCACGCGCGTCTGATGAGTGGTCAGCGGCGGTTGTCGAAGAAAGAGGTCATTGTGATCGTAGCCTGCCTCAACGCCGTATACGACGACACGAGTTCGATTCGGCATACACTCCACGAGGTGGCGCGTGGCTGTTTTGTGGGCGCTGGATATACGGTTGAGGATGCGGACGCGTTCTATCGTGAAGTCTGCCAAAAAGCGGCGAAAGAGTATTATGGCGGCAGGAATCTATCCGACCTGTTGCAAGGCAATCCGCCTGATGCAAGCCCTGCAGAAGAAAGCGGCCTTGGGGACAACCGCGACCTGCAAGGATCGCGTGACCGTGACATAGCACGGTATACAGAGCGCACGCGTGGCCGGTCTCAAGGATTGGGCCTATGACCCCGGCTCAAAGATTTATTCGGGAGTCCGCTTGGTTGGACGTGCTCGAGCAAAAAAATACGCTCGAGAGAAGACAGCCTCGCACAGCTTCGTCGGGTTGCTCCGGCCCGGACAAGCTGCGATACGCCTGTCGTCGCGCCGCCGCCCGGGCCGGCATCGCCAGACGTGTCAACAGTCCCGGCACGGGAAAAAGCAGTTCCCTGTCCTTCAGGGCTCCGGTCACGGCCTTGGCGATCGGCCCGCCTTGTTCGGTCGCGGCTGCCTCGCGTGGCGCCGTGGTGATCAGCATGCGACACTCGCTCGTCCGAACGGGATGGACATTCAGTGCACGACAATCTCCCGCGCATATTCTCGACGGGTTTCCTCCCGCTGGGCATAGAGCGCGAACACCGCAGCGTCGATACCCAGTTGATCGGCGACAAGGGAGACGACCGCCTCAGGCGGAACTTCCCCCCGTACGCCACGGCCGACCTAGATCACGGACCAGAGCGAGCTGGATAGTAACCGCCCGATTGGCACCGCCTCCCAGACAGCGCCTTGATGGCCTAAGACACGTCCTAAGGAATCGTTAGCGACGGGTCTAGATGGGGTAACGGGCTCTCGCGCCGGCGACCGAGGGGTTTTGGTCGAGGCGGGCGTCCCTCACAATGATGGTGTGAACGGCGTCCATGATGTGTCATTGGAATGCTCCAGTGTTTGCGTTGTTGATGGGCAGGGCAAGATTGAGAGGGAAGCGAAGGTGGCGAGCGAACCGGAGGCGCTGATCGCCTGGTTTGCAGCGCTCGAAGTACCGCTTGCGCGGATTGGGCTGGAGGCGGGCCCGCTGTCGCAGTGGCTGTTTGCTGCGTTGCAGGCGTCGGGCCTGGCGGTGGAGCTTCTCGAGACGCGCCATGTGCACGACGCCTTCAAGGCGATGCCGGTAAAGACGGATCGCAAGGACGCGCGCGGCATTGCCCAACTCATGCGGCTTGGCTGGTTCCGGCCCGTGCACTGCAAGTCTCTGCCGGCACAGGAGGTTCGCGCCCTGCTGACGACGCGCAAGCTGCTGCAGTCGAAGCGGCACGATGTCGAGATGAGCATCCGCGGCGGGCTTGTCACGTTGTGTGACACTGGTCGGAGGAATGCGGCTGCGGCAGAATTTAGGCGAGCGAACCAGCCACGGCCTTCCATTCGGCCATGGCATTGAGGCGGTGGAGGTGGATCTGAAATGCGGATCGCTTAGATTTGGGCGGAACAAAGAGATTTCTGAGGGTTGAGAAGATCGAGATGAAGCGCTGAAGGCCTCCCGGCGATCGAAAGCCCTGCATCACCCGCTCTCGTTTTCGCAGCGGCACATGGGAATTCTCGGCCCGGTTGTTCAAGCCTTTATGGGAACGGTGTTCGAAGTTCGGCATGATCTGGCGCTTTGCCGCTCCATAAGAACGTAGCTGGTCGGTGATCATCCGTTTTGGCGCCAGCCCCTGTTTCTTCAACAGCCGTGTCAGCGATCGCTTGGCAGCCTTTGTGTTGCGGCGGTTCTGAACGATCTCGTCGAGCACATATCCGTCCTGATCGACAGCCCGCCACAGCCAGTGCTTGCGGCCGGCGATGATGACGAGGACTTCATCTAGGTGCCAGATATCATCGCGGCGCGCCTGCTTGCGTCGCAGTCGGCGGGCGTAGTCTGGCCCAAACTTCTTTGCCCAGCGGCGGATCGTCTCGTAGGAGACAACGATCCCAAGCTCCAGCAGCAATTCTTCGACCAGGCGCAGGCTCAATGGAAACCGGAAATAGAGCCAGACCGCGTGCGCGATAATCTGGGGCGGGAAACGATGGCGCTTGTAGCTGACGGCAGGCGTGTTCATGCCATCGCGTCTATGCCGCAAGTCCCGACACTTGGTTTATGTGACAACCCCCTATAGCCTCATGTACCACCCCTATGTGGGACTCCTCTTCCAAGGCTGCTGCGTCTGCCTTGTGTTCGAGCCGGTGCTCTTCCGAATAGTGGTCGGCGACGTCGTAGTATTTCTCGTCCTGACCGACATCGACGTCATCCGTAGCGAAATGGTTCGCTTTGCCCACTCCGAAAGCATGATCGGCCGCACCGCCAGTCGCCTGCCTAGTCCCGCTCCCGCGCGGGTGTTGGGGGGGACTTAGCGGGCGTTCCGCAGTGTCCGATCGGCTCCGGCAAAGGGCCGGTCTGGCTCTCGAAGATGCGGCTCAGGGTGCAGTCTGAGTAATATTTCACTTTACGAATGAGCAGCGGCGGCTGGCCCTTTATGAGAACGATCTCGCTGTCCTCATCGATAAGGCGGACCTGTTCCGGTCGTAGCAGGTTGGCTCCCTGTTCCGAGAGCTGGATGTTGGCGTCGAACATACGGCTCTGGCTGAAGGACTTCGACTTGGCCCGGAAGGTATAGTTGCCGATTGACTTTGAAATGTAGGTCGGCGTCTCGTCGTCGGTCGTTGCCATGAAGACCTGCACGCCGGTGTTGCTGAGGAAATTTTCCTTGCCCGACTGTTCATAGGCACCCGTCAAGGCCGACAGGCTCTGGATGATGAACATGAACCGGCCCTTGTAGCCGGCAATGGTGGTGACGGCCGTCTCGACTGTCTCCAGCTTGCCGAGATGCTTGAACTCGTCAAGCAGAAATAGGACCTCGAATATCTCATCCTTGGTTGGCATGGTCCGCTGCATTACCGACACGACCTGTTGGAAGAACAGGCGAACTAGCGGCGCTATCACCTCAAGGTCATTCGGATTTATGCAAAGATAGATCGTCGTCGGGTCGCGGCGCAGATCATAAATAGAGAAGTCGGATGTCGTGGTCGCTGCCTTGATCAGCGGGTCCGCCCAAAGGTTGAGGCCGCCGTCGCTCAGCACAGAAGTGTACGATGTAAGAATCTTAGTGTCGTTACCGGCCATGTTGTCGAAGATGCGCCGCGCCTCTGGGCTCTGGCACTCCTCTGCCAGTTGAGCGAAAAGCTTGTACTTTTCTCCCGGCAGCGTGAACAGGTCATAAACCGCGCCGATCGAAGGCGTGCCGCGCTCGATGCAAGCCAGAATGCCGGCGACGAAAAGATCGCGTGCGCCGTCGATAAAGCCTTCCGACCCCTTGCCCTTGGGCGCGATCAGGTTGTGAGCAAGACGCCGTGCTTCGCTGAATTGCCGCTCCGGCGGCATCGAGACGATGTCGAGGACTGGATTGTAGCTGTGTGTGCGGCCGGCCCGGTCCATCGGAGCGAACTTGAAGATTCGGTCGCCACGGGCTTGTCGCGCGCGAGAGGTTAGTTCGAACAACTCTCCCTTGACGTCGAGCGCCAGCACCGAGCCGTTAAAGGTCAGCAGTGTGGGAATAACAACACCGACGCCCTTCCCGGCGCGAGTCGGCGCCACCACCAGGCTATGTGGTTGATCACCATTGCTTAGATATTGCCCGGGCAAGCACGGACGTATTGTCTTACCAAAGATCGGTCCAGAAATCCTTTGGTAGGGCATGATATAACCGGCCTTTTTCATCTCGCCGAAGCGGGCCCAGCGGGCTGTGCCATGGTGCTGTGGCTTGAGCACGATGATAGCCAGAATGAACAAAGTGACGGCGACGGTGAAGCCGGTGATCATTAGTCCATGATAGAAGACTGGCCTCACATCGCCGTTGTAGAAGGGCGTTTCGTACCAGAAAGCAAGGATGTCGAAGCCCTGGATAGCTTGGGTCGTGACGCCATGTTGGAAATTGGCATAGGCGCTCGCTAGGAACAGTCCCGCGACCAGCGAGAACGCCCCACCGAGCAGAACGGTATCCCTCTTCTGGCGTGAGTCCACGGCTCGATTATCCCCGTCCCGTACAGGCTACAGCCCGCGCGTCGGGGCCCGCTCTCTTGGCTGCATCATCACGGCGTTTCGTTGCTTCAAACATAGCCATTTGCCTGTCATTAGATGATTGGCTATTCGAGGCCTGCGGCTTACCGCGCCTGCCTGGGCTCGCGCTGCAGCCATCCTAATTCTAGTGAGGTTGTCGCTGGAACTCTCACTCGATGACGCATTTGGGTTTCTAGCATTTTGTCGGTTGTCGTTGTCCACGAATGTCTCATCGTTGCCAAATTTACTTTGTCGGCTGGGAGGTTGCGGTTTGTTGAGATCATCTTGACCCGCGTCGGGGCCACTCGAGTTCTTATCGATGTTGTGCATGTATTTTGAATGGTCAACCTATTTTGTGTTACGTCTGAAAAATCAGGAATGCCGTTTTAAAGCGCCAAGGCGGCTGAACGCACCTTTCTGTTTTGTTGCAGCCATGAAGACAGATACCACCGTTGTTTCCTTTCCGCATCCCGACACACTCGATCCCCTGACATCGGTTCTGCGCGAGGGCGCCCGGCGGCTTCTGGCAGGCCGTCGAGGCGGAAGCCGAGGCATTCCTGGCCGCCATGGCCGACGAGCGCCTGGCCGATGGGCGGGCCCGCTTGGTACGGCACGGGCGTGGTCCTGAGAGAACGATCCAGACGGGGATCGGCCCGGTTGCGGTGAGCCGTGTCAAGCTGCGCGACCGGGCCGCGGAGGCCTCCGGCGAGGACCGCATCACCTTCACTTCGGCGATCCTGCCGAAGTGGCGCGGCGGACGAAGAGCCTCGACGCGCTGCTGCCGGTCCTTTACCTGCATGGCATCTCGACCGGCGATTTCCAGGAGGCGCTTCGGCAAGGACGCACCGAACCTGTCGCCGTCGGTGATCGGACGGCTGAAGGAGGAGTGGCAGGCCGACTATAATCGCGGGCAGCGCGGCGACCTCTCGGCCCGCCATTATGTCTACATCTGGGCCGACGGGGCCTATCTTCAGGCGCGTATGGAGGATGATGCTGCCTGAATGCTGGTTGTCATCGGCGCGACGCCGGAAGGCAGGAAGGAACTGGTCGGCTTCTCTATTCGGCGGTTTGAATTCAAGCGCCCTTCTAGCCCGTTTCTCTCACCGCACCGGCCATTGAGCCGCGTTTTGGCCGGTCCGGACGCCGCCTTCGAGGTCCCGCGTTCGAAGACGAGCGCAGCCGGCGCTGCGGTGTGCGGCGGCCGTGGTTTCTGCAATGTATCCTGTGTTGTTGGCGGGAAGGGTTCAGGTCCTGCGGCTCATCGGGCCGCGGCGCGTATTCGGGCGTGTGCCAAGGCAAATTCCTCCGCATGGGGACAGGCCGAAGCCATTGCCACCTTGATGCGGCGCACCGAGACGCGGACCTGTGCGCCGATCTTCAATTCTTGACGGGCACGAGCACGGCGGCGTGCTGCGCTGGTCGGGCTGCGATCAGCCGGCGACCGGCATGATTTCCGTCCTGGTCCAGCGGAACTGTGCCGTCGCTCCACATCCGATGCATGATGATCGCCAGCCGGCGGGCGAGCGCGGCGATGGCCTTCTGTTCACCGCGCCTTCTGGCGACGCCCATCGCCCAGGCCTTCAGCCAGGACCATTTCGTCACCCGCGTCAGCAGGGTCTGCGCGGCCTCGTAGAGCAGCTTGCGCATCATGGCGTCGCCGCATAATGAGATCCCGCCCACCCGGCGGTTAGGCGAGTGACCCACGGGGCGACATTCGTCCCGAAAAAGACAGGAGAAGAAGGCGTCATACTATGCCATATCTCAAATGTAGCTTATTAAAACGCAATCTCACGGATAACATGTTGACGTCATGGGAAACCGGATATAAGTTTAGCTCTCCTATACAGTTCTTTACAATCACCTCGCGGAGTACGATACTTACTCTCATAACGAAGATTGGTATCACGATGTACCACGCTAAGCTTCTTTGTAGTATATCGTTCTACCTCGCGCTTGGCGCAGGCGCGCTAAGCCCGATCCGAATGGCGGGCACAACGCCGAATCCTCCCCTCGGGAGCCGCGACTCGGGACCGGTCACAGCAGAAAAAAACTGACCCAAAAGGACCAATGACAAGTTCGACCCACAAGCAATGGGCCTCAAACCAACATCCCTTGGATAATACAGGAAATTCAGAGGCAAGGCGTGAATGAGACGCTATACAATCAGCCCACCAACCGCCTGACTGGAAGAGACGCCATCGCTGCAGCCATGGCGCGGCACGACGCCAAAACCAAAGACGCCCCCCAAAACCTTCGATGCGAAATCAGTCACCGGACATGCAGACAAAAGCGGCTTTGAACAGGGGGTACAATGAGGAGCGTACACACGCCGAAACTTCGTGTTTAGCTTCTGAATCCTCTACAATGGTGGTCGAGTAGCTCAGCCATTCGGCTTTCGCTCATAGATCTGGCGTGCGGCTTTCCCCCACCCCGGATCTTCGTCGCCACAAGGACCTTGACCGCCCCCGTCGCGTCCTATCACCACGTCGCCTTCAGTGCTCGAAGTATGGCCGCGACCGTATCTCTGGCCGCCTTGGCGCGATTGTCGCTGGCGCCACGTCGCCGGCGTGCCGCTTCTAGTTGCAGCGCGTTGTGGGCGCGAATGAACTCGCGGACAATTGAGGAATCAATATAACCTAAATGAGCATAAACCTTGCCTCCTGGCGTTCCTTTCCGATTTTTCGAGACTTCGATGACAAAACCCTCACCGCGCTCGCCGGTATCTCAAGCTATCGCAGATGGCCTCCAAACACCGTTATCTTCCTTCGAGGTGATGGGGGAAACTATATGGCTGGCGTGATCTCTGGACGTATCAAGCTATCTCTGACCACAGCACAGGGCCGTCAATTGGTGCTACGGCAACTCGAAGCTGGGGAACTGTTCGGCGAGATGGCCATGCTAGACGATCAGCCTCGATTTGCTGACGCCACGGCGCAGGTGGCCTCCGAAGGTTTCGTCATTGCTAGGAGGCCTTTTATGGACCTGATCACACTTTCGCCGAGGGCCGCCGGCGCGACAATCGGTTATCTCTGCGCACTATTGCGGGGCACTACCGAGCAGTTGGAAACCATCGCCCTTTATGACCTGAATTCCCGGGTCGCTCGTTTTCTTCTCGCAACGCTCAGGAGGGTCCACGGTAATGAATTGCCGCCAAGCGCGAGTCTCAAACTATCGCTCACTCAGTCCGACATCGCAGAGCTTTTGGGAGCAAGTCGGCCAAAGGTCAATCGGGCAATAATAGCGTTACAGAAGGCAGGCGCCATTGGGCGCATCAACGAGACAATCGAATGCAACACGGGCCACTTGCACCGGATTGCTGAACCAAGCGAGAATTAGAAGCTGTCGGGATGAGGCTGCTTCGAATTCGTCCATCTTCTGCAGGTGTTGCGGCTGCGTACTGTCGGCGAGTGCCTTAGTGTCACCCTAGTGGTTTACGCCTGACATAAGAGTCCGGCTGGGGATTCCCTTTTGTGAGTGCGCATGCGAGTCTGGCGCATGCGCGCAGGAATATTACTCACCGGTTCTTCGATTGACCGTCAGCATCTGGGCGCGCTGATCAGAGATCGCAATGCGCCGCAGAAGCACGTTTGGCGCGCCGAGATCATTCTGTTGAGCAGCGACGGCGTGGGCACCGTCGAGATCATGCGGCAAACTGGTAAGTCCAAGACCTGCGTGTGGCGCTGGCAGGAGCGCTTCGCCGCGGAAGGCTTCGAGGGACTGTTGCGCGACAAGACGCGCCCCTCGCGCATTGCCCCACTCGGACCTGAAGTCGCCGAGCGCGTGGTGGCACTGACGTTGCAGGACCCGCCTGGCGAGACGACGCACTGGACCGCCGACATGATGGCGGCCGCGGCCGGCATCAGCGCCAGCGCGGTGCGCCGCATCTGGAAGGCGCACGGGCTGCAGCCCAACCGCTGGCGCCAGTTCAAGCTCTCCAACGATCCGCAGGTCGTCGACAAACTGCGCAACGTCGTCGGCCTCTATGTTGATCGTAAGCGCGAATTTCCCCGCACCTTTTGCTGTTGAGTGCTCTGATGCATGCAGGTGTCCACCGAAATAGGTGGACACCAAGTGATGGAAGAAGATGAGCAGAAACTGCGGGTGAGGCTTGTCGGTCGGGACGGGCGACGCCGATACGACCCGGCATCGAAGGACCGTCTTGTCTCGGCCTGTCTTGAGCCTGGCGTGTCGGTATCGAGGCTTGCGCTCGAACATGGGGTCAATGCGAACCTTCTTCGGAAGTGGATAAAGAAGCGGGCGGAGACCCAGTCCCTCCCACAGCCCCCACCATCGGCGTTCATCCCGGTTCAGATTGAAAGCACTTCCGATCGGGCCTTGCTGCGACAGAGCAGCATGGCTGCGGTGGATTTGCCGGGGACTTGCGATGGGGCACGTAGGTCGGCATCGAAAAGGACAGCGCATTTTTCCTCTCCAGCCAAGGTGAGCGCGTCGCTGCCGAACGGCGTGAAGTTGACGCTGGAATGCGGTGATGCGGATGCATTGACGGCGACCATCGGAGCACTGGGTCATGTTCAGACTGGGCGCTGACCTGAAAGTCTACCTGCACCGCGAGCCGATCGACTTCCGGGCCGGCATCAACAGCCTTGCGGTTCTGGTCCAAAAGACGATGGCGCTCGATCCGTTTGCTCCGGCGGTTTTTGCGTTCTGCAATCGCCGTCGCGACCGGATGAAGCTCCTGTTCTTCGATCGGTCGGGCTTTGTGCTGGTCCTGAAGCGGCTGACCGAGGACAAGTTCCGGTGGCCGCGCCGGGAGGCAGCGGTGGTCACGCTTACGACCGAGCAATTGCACTGTTGGGGTGGACGGCCCCGAACGGGGCACCGAAATGTGCCAGAGTGAGTCGTTAACGGTCTCAAACGAAGGAGCCGCCCGTGGATCAGATTATCCGTATTGGCATGGATACGTCAAAGCACGTCTTTCAATTGCATGGCGTCAACGCCGCAGAGCAACCGATCCTGCACAAGAAGATGCGCCGCAAGGAGATGGTGGATTTCTTTGCGAAATGCCCACCGACCGTGATTGCGATCGAAGCCTGCGGCGCTTCGCATCACTGGGCGCGGTTGCTGAGGGAGCTCGGACATGAGGTAAAACTGATCGCGCCACAACTGGCGAAGCCCTACGTCAAGCGCGGCAAGAATGATGCGGCCGATGCCGAAGCGCTATGCGAGGCGATGAGCCGCCCGACGATGCGGTTCGTTCCGGTGAAGAGTGCGGATCAGCAAGCCGCGCTGATGTTAGTGGGCATGCGCGAGCGCGCTGTCGTCGCACAGACGCAGCTTGCCAATACGATTCGTGGCTATGCAGCTGAGTTCGGACTGACCGCGGCCAAAGGCATGTCTCATATTCCGCTCCTTCTGGAACGCATCATGATTGATGAAAGCATTCCGGCTGTGGCACGTGAGCTGTTTGCGTCCCTCGCTGAGGAATTTGTGCAGTTGGGTGAGCGCCTGAAAGAGGTGGAGGCAAAGCTGATGGCCTGGTATCGCAACAATGAATGTTGTCGCCGTCTTGCAAAGATCCCTGGTGTCGGACCGATCGGCGCGGTCTTGCTGGTGATGAAAGCGCCCGCACCGGAACAGTTCACATCCGGAAGGCAGTTTGCCGCCTGGATGGGCCTGACGCCCAAGGATCATTCGACTGCTGGCAAAGTCAGGCTCGGTATCATTACGAGGGCCGGCGATGAGGCATTGCGCAAAACATTGGTCGTGGGTGCAACCTCGTTGCTTCGACAGGTGAGAGCGGGAAGAGGCAGGAACGCTTCGCTCTGGCTCATCGAGTTGCTCAAGCGCAAGCCGCCAAAACTCGCGGCTGTGGCACTGGCCAACAAGATCGCCAGGACCGCCTGGAAAATGATGGTGACCGGCGAAGCCTATAAGGGCAATGCTGCGCGACCGGCTCTGGCCTGCGCGGCATAACGAAATCAGTCGGTAACGGTGAGCAGGATATAGACGCTACCGTGCTGAACTGATGCGTGAACTTGCAGGAAACGAGCAGATGGTGTGATCGATCGATCCGAGACGCGGGGCACTCCGTAGGATCCAATGGCCCAACGTGGTCGATGCACTGTTTGGAACCCACGTCGCGGAACCCATCTTGGCCAGCGTTCATGTGGGAGCGCACCAACAGGCCGGACATATGAACGCAAGCGATCCGATCAAAATCATCAAAAGAGTTCTTGCAAGGAGGGGCCGTCCACATATGGATCCTCGATGGCATCGACATCGATGCGATGGTCCGCCATCCGGTGCGGCAATATCAGGTTGCGGGTTGAGGGCTCTCGAATTGAGCGATTGACGCGGCAGCATGCTTTCGATTCAAGAATCTGATGAATCGACCCGGCGAACCGACTGTTGAAGCGTTGATGGCGCGTATTGCTGCGCTGCAGGCGCAGAACCGTCAACTCACCGAACGCGTCGTCAAACTCGAGGAAGAGTTGGCGCTTGCACGACTGCATCGTTTTGCGCCGAAGAGCGAAAAGCACATTGAAGCCTCTTCAATGAAGCCGAACAGGCCGCGGATGAGGACGCCGCCGACAGCGAAGATGGCGATGTCGCCGACCTTCCGGATACTGGATTGCCAGTGGTCGAAAGCAAGACCGGAAAGAAGCGCGGCCGCAAGGCCTTGCCAGAAAACCTGCCGCGCGAGCGTGTCGAGTATGACCTTCCCGACGACCAGAAGGCTTGTCCTTGCTGCCGTCACCAGATGCATCGCATGGGCGAGGCCGTTACCGAGCAACTTTATATCGAGGTGAAGGCGAAGGTTCTGCAGAATGTGCGGTTCAAATATGCTTCACATGGGGACTACATGGTCAAGTGTGATTTTCCTCCTTCGCAGTTTCGGTCCAAGGTCTGAGCCCGATCACGTGACGCGGCCCGGTCGCCGGGCCTCATCCACCTCACATGCGGTCGCCGCTCTGGGCGGCAGCACCAATATCCCGCTTGCGGCGGGCGCAGGCTCAGGAAGACGAAACCATTCTGCCGATCGGCTGTTGAGGCCATGCATATTTTCGGTTCGCCCACCTGGATCCGAAAGGCTGATCAGGCCTTTGCGGAATGGAGGAAAAGGGTGGTGGAAGCGGTCATGCGGTTTTCATGAGCGCTCCCTCGATGATGACGCCGGCGGTCGCGTATTTCCACAGCCACCAGCAGCTTACGGGCGAGTGCGACGATCATCGCCTTCTTGAGGCGGCCGCCGTTGCGCGCCACCCGTTCGCTGAACCAGCGGGCTAGGCCCGAGGCCGACTGGTGGCGCAGCCACAGCCAGGCAAGCTCGACCATCGTCGTTCGCAGCCGCGGATTGCCTGCCTTCGACACGCCTTGTTCGTGATCGATCGTGCCGCTCTTCCATGGGGAAGGTGCCAGTCCCGCGTAGGCGGCCACCTGCCTGCGGTTGTTGAAATGCCGGAACAGCCCTTCGGCATGGAGGATCGTCGCGAATTCCGGCCCGATACCCTTCAGCTTGAGCAACATCGCCGCCGGCGTCGAGGCGTCCACCGCCGTGGCAGCGAGCAGCGCGTCGCGCTCGGCCTCCACCGCCTTGATCTGGCCGAGCAGCAATTCGAGACGGTCAAGCTCGCGGCCGATCTGGGCCTTCATGCGGGCCGGCAGGGCGCGGCCATCGCCGGTCCGCAGTTCTTCCAGGCGATCACGCCGGTCGCGGCGCAAAGGCTCGTAGTCGCGGATGCCCTGGCTGAAGAGCAGGCCTTTGATGCGGTTGACGTGCTCCACCCGTTCGGCGACCAGCACCTTGCGCTCGCGGTTGGTCCGGCGGCGATCCTCATTCTCGGGCGTCGGCACCCCGACCATCGAGCAGACGCGCGGCTCACCCCGCTTGACGGCCAGCAGGGCGCGGATCAGCGCCTCGCCATCGAGCCGATCCGTCTTGGCGCGACGGTGGCGGCGCGACACCGCGATCGATGCCGCATCGACGATGTGACTTTCGATCCAGTCCTCGCGGTTCAGCACCCGGTCGATCCAGAAGCCGTCCAGCCCCGCCTCCTGGATCACCACCAACGGATAAAGCGTGCCGGTGCGCGCCTCGGCCTTGCTGCGCAGCCCGGTGAGGCAAACGAGCAGCCCGGCACTGTCACCGCCGGCGACCATGTGGCGCGACATCTTCTCGCTGCCCGGGACAATCGAGGTGACTAGCCAGGTCGATCTGGACAGCTCCAGCGAGACGAAGATTGCGCCAAGATCCACGCGGACAGCGGCTTGTAGCTCGGATTGATCGGCGGTCGAAAGATGCATGAAGGGCCTCCAAAGAGCGAGTTGCGATGGCCCCACTCTGCCAGAGTGCGGGCCACGATCCACTCCCCATGGGATCTGCCGCCATTGTGAGCGTACCGGCATCAACACGCCGGTCGTGACCGCGCCGATGCCCGCGCAACCCTTGCCGGGCAGCATCGCCACGGCTTCGACGCTGGCCTTCGCGCTCGTTCACAAATACGTCGACGGCACACCGCTCTACCGCCTGGCGCAGGCCTTCGAGCGCGCGGGCGTTCCTGTCAGCCGTGGCGCTCTGGGCCACTGGGTGATCGGCTCGAGCGAAAAGCATCTCGCCCGCATCTATGAAGCCCTGAAGCTGCGGCTCAGATCGCAGCCCCTCATCCATGGTGACGAGACCACGGTCCAGGTGCTGAAGGAAATGGACAGAGAGGCCGCCAGCACCTCGTACATGTGGGCTTACCGGAGCGGCCACGACAGTGACGAGCCGATCGTGCTGCTCGATTATCAACCGGGTCGCGGCCAGATACACCCGCAGGCCTTCCTCGGCCATTACCACGGCATAGTGATGAGCGATGGCTATTCCGCCTGGCGCACGCTGGAGGGGGCAACGCATATTGGATGCATGGCCCATTCGAGGCGGCGCTTCGTCGATGCCCTAAAGGCGAGGAAGAAAGGCGGCGACCCGCCGGAACAGGCGCTCCGCTTCTTCGAACAGCTCTATCGGGTTGAAAGGCAGGCGCGGAACGAAAAACCGGACAAGGGCGAAACGCGAGATCACTGCATTCGCCGCTTCCGCCAGCAACATAGTGTCCCCATCCTCAATGCTCTTAAGGCATGGCTCGACGACATCGCCCCAAAAGTCTTGCCGGACAGCAAGCTCGGCGACGCCGTGTCCTACACCCTGAACCAATGGGGATATCTGACGCGTTACACCGAGGACGGCAGCATGCCGATCGACAACAATCTTCTCGAGCGCGACATCAGGATTTTTGCAACTGGCAGGAAGAGTTGGTTGTTCAGCGATACTGTCGACGGAGCCAAGGCCAGCGCCGTCATCTACAGCCTGATGTTGACCTGCCGCGCCTGTGGCGTCGAGCCGTTAGCGTGGTTGCGCCACGTCCTCACTGAACTGCCTCAGCGCCCCGAGAACGTGGCTATCGAGGATCTCCTGCCCTTCAACTTCCTCAAAGCCGCCGCAGCCTGACCCGACGCGTCCGTCTGAAAGCGATCAACTGTTGCAAGGGCCGTCGACGTGCGGGGAAATGAGCGCTTACTGTTGATCCGCCGGCTCACGCTATCGTGCTGTCGGTCGACGAGAAGAGCCAGATCCAGGCGCTCGACCGCACTCAGCCCGGCCTGCCCATGAAGAAGGGTAGGCTCGGCACCATGAACCACGACTACAAGCGCAACGGCACGACCACCCTGTTTGCCGCCCTCAACGTGCTCGACGGCACCGTCATCGGCAGGAACATGCAGCGCCATCGTCACCAGGAGTTCATCCGCTTCCTCAACGCCATCGATGCCGAGGTGCCGGCCAGCAAGGCCATCCACGTCGTCCACGAAAACTACGCCGCTCACAAGCACCCCAAGGTGCGTGCCTGGCTCGGCCGCCATCAGCGCTTCACCTTCCACTTCACACCGACCTCATGCTCGTGGCTCAACGCAGTCGAGGGCTTCTTCGCAACACTGTCGAAGCGTCGTCTCAGACGCGGCGTCTTCCACTCCGTCGTCGACCTTCAGGCGGCGATCAACCGCTTCGCTGCAGAGCACAACCAGCAACCTCGACTATGTAGCCGACGTAGGTTTGGGCACATCATTTCAGCTGAGCCAGCGCGCGATCGAGCCGGTGATCGGCAATCCTGATGCGCTCGCGGCTGCCCTCGTTGGCCGCCTCAACAGCTTCGCCGAGAGGAGTCATGTCGAGGAGTACGCACACGCGATCAGCCACAGGCAGCCTGCCGCAGGCTTGACGGCCAGCACCGTCATACCGGCAGCATCACTGGCATCGATAACCCGGCGCTTAAGCCCGCTCAGCCGGAATACTGAATTCATAACCAACGCCACGCACCGTTCTTATCAATTGCGACGCGCGCGCATTTACTTCGAGCTTCCGGCGCAAGCGGAGGATCTGAACATCGATGCTGCGATCAAAAATATTCTCGTGGATCCGGGTGGCCCGTTGCAGGTATTCTCGCGACAGCGGCCGTTGGGCCGCTTCGACGAAAGCAACTAGGAGCGCATATTCTCCTTTTGTCAGAGCCACCATCGCGCCTGAAGGCTCACGGAGCTGGCGAGTCTTCAGGCATAGCGACCATCCCCCGAAAAGCCATCTTCCCGATTGTGTTTTTCGATGGTTTTCTTGGGGCCGAACCACTATATCGTTATCGCCCCGGCGGTTGCCAATCAAGATGATGGGGACGTTTCCACGGTTGCGGAGATTACGCAATATTTGGGGGCCATTGTCCTGGCCAAAATCCAAATTGACGACGATAGCGTCCGGCTTCAGCTTCTCGTAGATCGCTAACGCTTCCGTGTGCTTATCCGCCACAGTGGTCGACAAATTGCTGGCCCGCAGGTGTTCTTCCATGGTTTGAATAAGCGCGGGGTCATCGTCGACTATAAGGACGCTTCTGATCTTGCCGGCCTTGCTCATGACGCGCAACCCCACCTTGTCGCTCCTGGTCTGATCGTAACTCCTTTTTTCAACGATAGCTCGCTGCCTGAGCGCGTTGAGTACAGAAGCTGCCTAGAGTTTGCACAGCCGGGGGCTTGCAGCAGTAACCGAGGGAACTCGATCCAGCAATACTCGATTGTTCGTAGCCCGTCCTGTTCATGAGCCTTGTGGTTCGAGCGCCGCTGAGCCTCCTCCTGCCAAGCGGCTTCGCTGTTGCCGGTCTTATTTCGCATCCGTGACGCCTCCGTGCTTCGGCGTCACGGGCAGAACGGCAGATTCATACGGGGCAATAGGCCCGCCGACGACGTGGGTAATCGGAGCCAGACCGGATGGTTACATCTGACACGGCTCGTCCTCCTGTGATGAGGACCGGCTCGAACCGCCCGAGCAGCCCTCGGACGCGCAGTGTAGGGCGAGCCACCTCACCGAAAGAGGCGGACATACCGTCTTACGCTGCTTCGCTGCGGTGTTCCGAATGGTCCTGATCTCCTTCATCGACAGGCCTTCGGCAACAGCCGAGAGGCGCAGGCATGGCGCAACCTATGGCCACCGCGATGAGCAGCGTCGATCCCCAAGGCCAAGCGCGACAAATCTGCGGCTCGCGAGATCATAGATCCTCCCCGCCTTCGCTCCTTCAACGGCCGACGAGGCGCTTGCATAGGTTGGCGATCTCGTCTCGCTGACTGTAGTCTTCGACAGGAGCAGCCGCCACGCCCTGCAGTTCCACCGCCACGCATCGCGGACCTCGGAACGAAAACGGCTCGTCGCGGCTCGCCACGCTGCGAGGCCGAGTATCCCACAAAGCCTTCCGCCCTCTTCAGGCGCGCCCGCTACGCACGCCGTTGCGGTCCTGCCCGGGCTACGAGGGCAAATACACTTCCAGGACACCACGCCTGCCATTGCGCCGGCCGACCTGAACAACCAGGTCAATCGTCCTTTTCGCATAATCGACAATATCGCCATGCGACATCTGCACACCAGAGCGCATCACCATGAGTGCCAGCCTGTCGAATGCAAGTTCAGGACTGTCTGCATGGACGGTTGTTATCGCGCCAGGATGGCCGGTATTGATCGCCTCAAGAAAATCAAAAGCCTCGATGCCACGAATTTCGCCGAGAATGATCCTGTCGGGGCGCATTCGCAGACAGCTTTCCAAAAGCTTCGACGGGCTACGAGCAGATTTCCCCTTACGGTCAGCGATTAGCCCCACCTGGTTCTTGTGGGGTGGGCAAAGCTCCTGCGCATCCTCTATGGTGATAATCCGCTCAGCGGGATCTGACATTGCCAGCAAAGCGCGCGCGACCGTGGTTTTGCCAGACGACGTGCCGCCTGAAATCAGAATGTTAAACTTCTCGTCAATCGCCTGTCGGAACAGACCTTGCAGGCTGCCGGCCTTAGCCATCCTGGCAACTGTCCGGTGGCGCTCGCGACGGTTGGTGTCCACGGTGATCTGCCCGCCGTCGACGAAGTCAATATCGGCACTTTCCAAAGTTCGCGTCAAATGTTTGCGGATTGACAGGGACACGCCTTCCTCGATAGCAGGCTCGACCACCACCTGCACGCGCTGCGGACTGCCCCAAACCATGACGCGGCCTGAGACGATCGGATGAAACGCTCCCAACGTGTTTCGCGTGTCTCCGGCCAGCTGCGCTCCAAGCCGCTTGATTGCATGTGCCGGCAAGGCCACATCGATCTGATGCATGTGTACCGATCCGGATTCCTCGACGAAGATGGACCCGTCGGGGTTGATCGCCAACTCATTGATATTGTCATTTACGAGATATTCCTTGAGCGGACTCAAGTACTGCTCCACATATGAAATGTCGCGACTGGGCCGAGGAGCATTCATCTAATAACGAGGTCTTGATTGACGAACACTCGGATTTCCTCACCTTGCGGTACACGAAGGACGGGAGGCAGGGAAAGGTATTTGTCCAGTATACCCTTACCTTGATCGCTAAGCGCCCCGGTGATATCTGATGCCGCTTGGCCATCCGCATTGTTGTTGCGTGTTCCCGCACCTCCAAGATTGACCGTCGCGCCTCCTTCTCTGGAGGACCTGCTGCTGCCGGTCGGGGCAGGAATGGCCGAGGGCAAAGCGGTGATGGCGCTGATGAGAACAGCTGCACCCACCTTTTTTGCATAACGGTTGTCCACATTGCCTGCGGTACCGGCGCGACCAAGGAGATCCGTACCTGTGGAGCCCAGCGCGATAGATTTGCCCTCGGGAGTGATGGCCCGGTTCCATGCAATCAGCACGCGTTTTTGCTCGATATCCGTTTCGTTGTTGAAGGCGCCGATCAGGTTTGTCCCTGGGGGCAGCAGAATGCGAGAACCGTCGAAGGAGAATACTGGTTCGATGATCAGGGCGCGGATATTTCCCGGCATTTCTGTATCAATGGCCGTTTCAAGCACTGCCGAGATTATCGTGCCCTGCACGACGGTAAGCGATGGATTAGGGAGAGCACGAGATACTGAGGTTTTTGTTTCCGAGCCGGCTTCCGAGGCAAGAAAACGATCGTTCACGCTCAGATGTTGCCGAACTTGTGGGATACCACCCACTACCGCGTGATGTGCCCCCGATTCATCTACGACTACGCCTTTCGACTCCCTTTGCTTAGTATTGATTTCTTCCTGTTGGCGCCGCTTCTCGGCGCCGAGCTTGGCCGCATCCTCACCGCGTTTGCGCTCGACTTCTATTCGCGCGGCCTTGGCACCCAGACGCGCCTCTTCGGCCTTTGCCTTCTCGCGCTCATCGTGAAACTTCTGCGCCATTTCTTTGTTGTGGCGCTCCAGCAGTTTGTTGACGTCAGCGAGTGAAAAGTCCGAGCCCACGTTGGACCGGCGGCCCAGTGCATCGATCTCCTTGCGTAGTTCATCAAGTCGCTTGTTTATCCCAGCGTTGCGATCGGCCTCAGTCTCGGCGACTGCAGGCGGCTCGGGAACTAAAAAGTCCAGATGCTGAGGGTTCGTGGGCGCGCTTCCGACATTCAGGTCAATCTGCGAAGTTTTTTCCTCATCGTCACCTCCCAAGCCGAGCATTTTCAGAGCTTGTGTCGGCCCGAAAGTCACCACGACCGCGACGACGACACCGGCCAGCATTATGGCAGCAACAACCACCCTGCGGTTAGTTCCGCGCTTTAATTTACCCATCTGCCGGGCGCGGCGTTCCTCGATCAGTTTTTCCCGTTCCACCGATTTTTGTTCGGCATTGTGGTCGGGTCGATGGTCAATTTCGCCCGATTTATCCGGCACGCCTCAATCCTTTCCTCACTGGTTTTGCCGTGTGCACGGCGCTTGCCTTGCCCACGCAGACAGTGTCATCGCCGATTCGCATCACCCAATAGTCGCTGGTGCCGTCGACGATGATATGGTTGCCGTCTGTGCGCGAATTGGTCAGTTTCTCCTCCCGGTCATGACCGACCCTAAAAATTGCCGGCCGTGGCGCGCCCTTGGGCAGGACGAAAGTCGTCTGCAACGTATTGTCTCTCACCGCGAGCGGACGGAACTGCGCATAACCCGAGACCATGTAGTCGTGCCTTATGGGACCGCCTTGGGCGCGGCTCTTGTCCAACGTCTTGAACCTATCAGGATAGGTAAAGACTGTCCGGAAGGCTTGGTCGGCTCTTGTCTTCGTCCCTGCCTTTACCTCGCCCACTGACCGTAACTCGAACGTATAAACGCGCTGGTCGGTGTAGATTGTCATATTCGTCTGCGCTTGGTCGATAACAGGCTTCAAGCTGACCACATTGCCCATTTTGAGCTTGACCACTTCCCAAGATGCGCTATCGCCGATGAGAATTGATTCGACATTCTCCCCTTCGGCGAACTGGACGGCTGTGACCGATTTCAGGTAGAGGTGAAGTTTGTAGACGTTGTTCTCATCGTACACATAGTGTTTAATGCGCGCGTCTGATGCAAACCCCACCGGGGATTGCTCTGCCATCACTGGATTTATCAGTGCTACGACAGTGATTACTGAAGGTAATAGAATACGGAACACTGCATTTACCATTGTTTCATCAGCACCTTAGTTGGCCGTTTCCGCATCGATCCGGTATGACGAGACATTGAAGCCAAACGGATTTTTCCAAACCGACTCCAAAATGGCGTTTCGTTGTGGTTTGAACTGGTAGCCGACCGTCACGATGTAACTGCGCTGGACAGTGTCGCGTCCATTTTCTTCACGATACTTGGTGATGCGCACACGTGCGAGATCAGCTGTATTGGGATGGTTCGAGGGATTCAGCGAGACAGATTTGACCACAACTCGCACTCGAACGTCGTTGCCGTATTCTGTGGGTGGATACTGTGCCGAATTCGAGCGCCAGGTTTGACCGAGAGTTTCCGCGGCGTTGTCGGATGAGCGGTCCATGACCTCAGGAATGCGGGTGCTGTTATCGGCTGGATCGTAGGTTTCCCGGTCGACAACGTACGAAACGAGTTCCGCCTCACGTACGGCGTCCTGCTGTTTGAGCGAAGCAGGCGGCACCTGGACGATCTTTTCGGCCTCGCCAGTGGTCTTGTCGACCAGCACCACATAGGGCTTGATTTCTTTGAGCGGCAGCACGACTATCAGGGCTATCAACGACAAAAGGCTCGCGGCGGCGGCGCCAACCGCGATTTTCGCCCAGTTGTTGCGCTGCTGGCGAAGGCTGAAAAAGACTTCGTCTTCGAATGCGTGTTGTAATGTTTGTTCAGCCACGCGTCTCTCCTATTGTGTTGCGCCTCGATGGATTGCGGATCAGCGGTAGAGATTGGTCTGTTCGGGAGACGAGGCTTGGTTCCTTGAGGGAGAAGAGCTTCCGGAAGGGTGAGCAGCAGCTCCGTTACCCTCCGATCTCTGCGATGACTGTCCGACCATGCCGCGAGCAAGACGCTCATCCCGACGCTGTTTCCGCATTTGGGTGCTTTGGCGCATCGCGTTGATCGCCGACCGTGCTGCCTTGCCCGGCGAAGCGCCAGCGGCACGTGCGGCGTTTGCTACACGCGCGCCGTCTTCCAATCGTTGAGCGCCGGAGTAACTTTTCTTTCCTGCAGCTATGGCCATGGACGCTATGGAAGCTGCGGCACCGGGCCCGACAGCGGCAACCGATGCAGAGGCTAGCGTGCTCGCCATGGTCGGGATCATGTACAGAAGAACGGTAGCCGCGATCATGATCAAAGCGAACTCGAGGTTATATTTCGTCGATGCGGCATAGATCTCACCGGCGACATACAGCACAACAGTCATCAATGCGCCCGTTAATAACGGGATAACTGCGAAGCCGACCGTGAAACGCGTCCAACTCTCAAAATGCTGCTTCGTTTGAGGCATCATCAGCATGATAATGGCCAAAGGCGCCAGGCTGATCGATACTGCGAGGCCTATTTTCCCGACTAGCACAACAATAGCTGATCCGGCGGTAAAAAAAAGACCAATAACCAGGAAGAGCGCACCAAAAAAAAATTCACGTAGTAACTTTGCGGGCTTCCAAATTGAAACGTTCGGCGTGAGATGATCCAAGCCAATTTGAACCGTGGCATGGGAGAACTCGTCCATTGCCGAATAAACGTCCTTTATCAGTGCTGGATCGAGAATACGGGGATTCCTAGCCTCTATCGTTAATGCAACGCTCTTCACCATAAGCGCCACGTAGTCACCAGGAACCTCTGTGAGCATTGTATAAATGCCCTGGAAATTGACCCACATAGTGGCGAAGGAATAAACAAGTATATAGCGCAGCCCCCATTGTAGGTATATCGAGTAATTAACAGCCTGGAATTGAATTATAGCATTCAGCGCGATAAATAATAAAGCCACCAACGCAATCGCGATAAGTAGCGTTCTGATTGGTCCGGCGGTTGATTCAAAAACTTTCTGAACATAATCGACAAGCGTGGTATCGATAATATGAGCACTCGTTGCGATCACGCGCATAATTATTACCTGTTGAAGTCTTCAAGCCCACGGATGCTCTCCGGCTCGGCGGACTCCGCTCCTAATGCCATGAAGTACGAGCCTGCCAGCGATGCGATCGCGGCCTGGGTGCGCAGTGTTTCGTTGAGCTGCTGCGCGGTTTCGATCATCACACGTGTGTTGATGTCGACGCTGGTTTTCAAGTCGTTACTAGATTCTAGTGCAGTGATATAGCCGTTGATCCTGCCCATGCTAGCATTGGCGCGCTTGTAGGAATCCTCTGCGGTAGAGGCGGTAACCGCCCCTTGTGCTGATACATGGGCGATAATAGCGTTGGCGTTGTCGTTTCCATGCGCAAATGCGTCGTCCAAGTGGTAACGGTTGCGAAATCCGGTAAGCGCTGCCTGAACGCCTTGAGGCCCAACCATCTCGCCGCCCAACGCAGCGTTGGCCATCTCCGACAAACCTGGCCCTCCTTCACGGGCCGCGACCTCTGCCCCGCCATTGTTGACCGGGAACGGCTTTGGGCCTGAGATGGCAGCACGCTGCGCTTGAGCCGCATCGTTGATCCGAGTCATCAGGTTTTCAGCTGTGAGTGCGGACGCAAAGAGTTGTGCGATCCCACCGCCTATCAACCGGGACATTTCAACCATAGACGTCAGCACCTCGAGAGCATTCTCGTCGGAGGTCGCCTGCGCGCCATCCGGCGCCGGGGGGAGCGCTCCAATAGGAGGCAGGGGTAAAGGCGTGATCTGGGGCTCTCGGGCGTAAACCAGCGGACCCGTGGCCGCAAGCAAAAGGCCGGACACAACGACAGACTGGACAACGACTTTCATGTGACGGCTCCTTCGGTTTGATAGTCAACGGGTTCCCAGGTGCAGGCGCAATTGTTCTCCCGCACCGCGGGAACGGATTGGCAGGCCGGAAGGGGGACGAGTGTTAATGCGAGAAAAATCAGGGTACGTTTCATTGAAGCATGTCCATTTGAAAGTTTAGCCTGTCACGCCATCCTGCGGGCGCTTTTTCCCCACGGCCGCCTCCCAAAATGTCGATGCCCTTGCCGATCGCCCCAAGCGCGAAATCAAGAACGACGCTGTCACCGCCCGATTTTAACAGCACGAGATGGTTGTCCACGTTAGTTGTCTGCAGGAACGCGCTTTCGGTGGGCGTGAGGTTGAGCGGCGCGAGTTCGGTTTCGGTGTTGTAGGAACTTGGGTAGACTAGACGCGTAACGGCGCTCTCCAGTATGCCAGCGCCGGCGGCGCTGTTGGCGATGTGCGACACACGCTGGGTCAGGAGAACGACCGCAACGTTTTTCTTGCGCATCGTTAGCATCCAGTCTTTGAGGCGCCGTTCGAAGTACGAATCGTCAAGCAGCTTCCAGCCTTCATCAAGAACCAGCAGAGTTGGCATCTCGTCTTCGACGAGCCGTTCCACGCGTCGAAAGACATAGCTGAGCCACGCTGTGCGGATGGAGTCGTTATCGAAAATTTCTGTGAGGTCAAAAGCCGTGATCCGACTGTCGAAAGCAAGCGAATCGACCCCCTTGCCGCCAAACAGCCAACCGAACTGGCCAGTCTCGTCCCACCGGCCAAGTCGGTTGTAAAGGTCGCCATCATCGTCAGTCGCACGCAACTGGCTGCGGAATTGTGCGAAATTCTGTAGGCGAGGGTCAGCCGTTGCATTGGCCTGAACGGCATCGTGGAGTGCCTGAAGCTGCAGCGGATTTAATGGTCCGCCCTCATTGCAAGCCAATGCAGCAAGCCAGTCGGATAGCCACGCTACGCCGCGATTATCTGCCTCTGCAAGCATAGGATTGAAGCCCGTTTCCTGCCCCATACGCACCGAGGAATATGTTCCGCCCATGGCGCGGATCGCCATCTCGAAACCATTATCCTTGTCAAAGATGATAATTCGAGTGCCAAGCCGTTGGGCCTGGCTAAGCAGAAACGCGGTACCAAGTGTCTTGCCCGACCCGGTTTGGCCAAGCACGAGCGTATGGCCGACCGTGCGCTGATCTGGCTTTCCCGGCAAGTGGAAGCTGAAGCGGAAAGTCTCGCCGCGCGCTGTCGGGAAGATTGTCACGCAGTCGCCCCAAGGACATTGCTCCGGTGGGTTGCCTTTCGGCAGGCCGTGCATTGCGCAAAGTTCTGCGAAGTTCTGAGAAGAGATCATTGCCGCTCGTGTGCGATATCTGTAATTCCCCGGATGCTGAGCGAAATAGACGGCGCGAGCGGAGAAGTTCTCGCGCACGATTGAAGCACCAGCGTCCTGCACGGCGCGCGTGACATAGGCCATCGCTCCCTCAAGCTCTTCTCGAGTTTCGCAGAACAGAGCGATGCTGCAGTGATGGTCGCCAAAGACGATGCGGCCCGATGCCACATCGTCCTCGGCCTCTTCGAGCTGTGCCATCAGAGAGATGGCCGCATCCTCCGCCGCCTTCATCTGCTTCCGCACACGTGCGATCTTACCTTGGGCGGTGATGTTATCGATCGGTGTAAAGCTCTGCGAGACCACGGTATCATACGGTAGGTTGAGGCTGTCGAGGATGCCGGGATAGGTTGCGGCCGGATAGTCCTTTACCGTTATGATGGTGCCGTAGCGTTTGAGGCCTGGGTTCGGATTATCGCATTCGAAGATCTTGCCGCGGAACGTGATCATCGAATTTGCTAGAAGGTCGGCGACAGGGATGAACTTCTTACCAGCGATGAGCCGCCCACTTGATCCGTCGATCAGCGTACGTAAAAAGCTGAGCCATTCACCATTCGAGACGGTTAGCCGACGAGGTTTTGCCTCACTTGTGCTGACCAAGCAGGCGTCGATCATCTGATCGAGGCGGACCGCGCGCGCGGCAACCTCTTCGCGACTGTGGATATCCTTGTTACCAAACATATCGATAAGTTTGGCCAGCTTTTTCGGTGGCCGGATCAAAATGGTGACCATCGTAACGCGGTCGCGCAGTCCAATGGTCTCAAGGTAATTGCGCCAGCGCCGGTCAATCTCCTCGTTGAACGCATCCCCCTCGACAGGCCGCAAAGTCGGCCGGGTTTCAACTGATATTCGGTGAACGTAATACCCAACGTCACCGCGCTGCTGCGCAATAAAGCGCGAAAACGCGTTACTCAGCTCCATCGTCTGTCGATCGTCGATCGTGTCAGCATTGACCCCTTCGACGACAAAAGAGGCCATTAGATCGCCATCCCGCAACATCAGTGTGGCATCGTCCACGATGCTGAGATACGGCAGCTCGCTGGCGAGTTGTTCGGTTTTGGGAGGAAAATCAAGCATGGTACACCAGTCCTTCGCCCTTCAACAGTGCTGGGCTCATTCGCGTGCTTCGCGCGGTTGCGATGAAGACATTGATGATTTTTGGATCATAGGCGGCTAAAGCACGCAACGCGCCGTAGCCGATACCCCCCATGATTACCAGATAAACGAACGACCCAGTGATGATGAAGCCAATCATCACGACAGATATGAGGACCACCAGATACATGATCGGCAAACCGGCAAAGGAGACTTCTCGGGTCAAGCCTATGAAGAGCACTGTGCGTTGAATAGCCTATACTCCTTAGATAGAGCTGCGAGGCGGTCCGCTCCCTCAGTGGGCGGCCAAGCCCTTGACGAAGGTAGCGCCACCAAAGACGATCGCAATGCCTAAGATGATGGAGACTGCGAAGGTCCAGTCCATCCGACCGGTCATGAACGAAAAGCCGACAGCAATGACAGCCAAAGCCGAGATTGCAACACCGATCGGGCCGGTGATCCCCTTCACGATCGCGTCAAGGAATGTGTGCACGCCGCTGAAATCCTGAGCGGCGCTCGGACTAGCGAAAATAAGGGCCAGGAAAGCCGCAGTACCGGCAATCGACAAAAATTTTGTCCAATTAATGTTAGAAAAGATCTGTTTCATATTTACCTCTCAATGGTTTAATTGTCGCCTTCCTTGAAACTAAGTTAGCGTGCGCCTGTAGATGCTGTTCGTTGATTCCTGTTATTTTTCGCGATCCTGAGAGGTTTAATGAAGCGTCCCGGCTGCGCCGGAGGTTTTTCCAAGCGTGCTCTTGCTTGGAGCGCGCGTTCTTTCTTGAGATCCTTCTTTCCGCTTACCGGACTAGTAAGCCTCGTCGTCCCTTCGGCAAGCGCAGATGGCCGCAAGACAGTCCGAAAAATACCTTCCAGCGCGGTATTGTCGTCGGAGGCGTCATCGGCACCACGTGGGGTGGCATATCGTCGCCCGCGCTCGCAATTTGAAGAGATATTGTGCGGGTTGACACTGACTGAGTGGAGGACATCCGAGACATACTGTCGAGTTTCTCGATAGGGCGGAATGCCGCCATATTTGCGTACAGCTCCGGGCCCAGCGTTGTAGGCAGCAAGGGCGAGTTCTACGGAGCCAAACTCATTGAGCATTTCGGTCAGGTATGTAGCCGCGCCTTTTAGGTTTTGCCGAGCCGAGAACGGTTTGTTGACACCAAGATCCCGCGCGGTGCCAGGCATCAGCTGACCGAGGCTTATCGCACCGGTCGAGGAACCCGTGCGCGGCTTGAAATTGCTCTCCCGCTGAATCATCGCGGTGAAGACATCGACAAACGTTGCTTCGCCTAGGCTCGATTTGCGTCCGCTTGGCGTCGAGGCAAATCGCCGTCCAAAATCGGCGGCGAGCCAGTACGTATCCTGCTGATCACTAGTTAAAATTTTCGACATGTGGCGCGGCCTTGGGAAGCGAGAGCGAGTGAAGACGCACAACAGAAACTCCTGCGCCGCTTTGGTCGCACCGGCCGATGACGTGGGGGGCATGAGGGGGACGTCGGGAGCCCATCTCGACTGCGTCATCGGCCGGCGCGTTTGTGAATTCCGTTACAAAATTCGTCGTATCTACGGTTGCCGTAGCCGTTACCAGCGGCCCGTTCTGCTTCAGGTTCGGGCGTTCGCCCGCCATGGGGACCGATGCTGGGCCCGCGGCGGCGGGACAGCTTCGGCCTCAGCACCGAAATTGAACAGTGCCGACTGCGGCCCTGCCTCCGGCGCAGCGCCGGAGCGGGCGCCACCCCTCACTTCGATGACCTTTCCGTTGTCGGTTTGCTCAAATACCGCTGCCTCGGCTGGGTCGCCCTGTCCGATCATGAAGACGGTCGGGGTTGAGACCGCGATTGTCTTAACAAGCGTACTTCTACCCGCTAGATTGTTTGCTTGAGACATGGGGCCATTTCGACCGGAATTGCTTCTATAATACATTCTTAATTCACGAGCTGACATTTTATACATAACGACTGTTTATGCTCTTAATAAAACACCTGCCCCGAGCGCGCGCCCTACAGCGATAGTTATGCCATTGCTCGACTTAGGCGTCTAAGGAAAACAGGTTCCGATTGTAGCTTTGTGTTTTATCTCGTAGTTAGAAGGGGAAGTATGATTTCAAAGGAATCGAACATCGCATCGGCGGCGAGCGGCGGCGTTTAGGGAATGTAATACTTGTGGCGCCTTCCTGTTTCGTGACAGGGAACATCAACACGACATCGGGGATAGACGTTCTGGCCGTCGTGACAGGCTGACCGCTCAGCGCAAGCCTCGTTCGCTCAAGGCCTGACGAAAGACGCGCTCGACCCGTGTCAGGAATCGGCGAGCACCATCCCGAACTGCACGCCTGCGCTCATCAGCCGCTCGATCTCTTCTATCGCGGTTTCCGTCGCGCTGCCGCTCCTTCGGAACACGACCTTCGCCATCGGTTGGGAGGCGCTCGTCCACTTCTAGTACCTCTGCACAGAGGATTTCACGGGTCCGATGGGTTGCAACCTGGGCAGGCTGTCGGGTTCAATGAGCAGTTCAATGGTGCGCGCAAGGGCCGGTTGCCTGCGGATCAATCCCGCACGCTCGAGGGTGAGCACCATCTGATGGACGGAAGGCGCGGTGACGCCGAAGAAGCTCTGCCTGTCGCGCTCGGCCCGCCAGCGACCGTTGAGCAGGGCGTAGGTCCAGATGAAGGCGAGATACTGGCCCTGGTTTTCGGTGAAGCGGGGTTGGGCTGGCGGCTAGCCGTCAAGGAATTGATTCATTTTCCGTTTCTTCCAGAACCTCCACAACCGAAGGAGGTCATCCGGATGAATGTACGCTATCGCGTTGATCTCGACCAACCCGAGCGTTACCAACTCACAGCGATGCTGCGCAGCGGCAAGCATCCGGCGCGCAAGCTCAAGCGGTCCAGATCCTGCTCGCCGCCGATGCCGGCCAAGGCGACGAGACCATTGCCACGACGGTGGTGGTCGGCGGCTCCACGGTCTACCGCACCAAGCGCCGCTTCGTCGAGATGGGCCTGGAGGCCGCGCTCGGCGAAGAGCCGCGCCCCGGCGCCGACCGCAAGCTGACGGGCAAGGAGGAAGCCTTGCTGGTGGCCACCGCCTGCTCCAGCCCGCCGCCGGGCCGAGCCCGTTGGACACTGGAGCTGCTGGCCGACGCGTTCGTCAAGCTGACCGAGCACGAACAGCTGTCGCGTGAGACGGTGCGCCGGCGCCTGGCCGAGAACGACCTCAAGCCCTGGCGCAAGGACATGTGGTGCATCCCCAAGGTCGATGCGGAGTATGTCGCGCGCATGGAGGATGTGCTCGACCTCTATGCCGAGACGCCCGATTCGAAGCGGCCGGTCGTGTGCTTCGACGAAAGCCCGACCCAGCTTGTCGGCGATGTGCGCCAGCCGATCCCGGCCGCACCGGGAAGGCTGGAGCGCTACGACTACGAGTACAGGCGCAACGGCACCGCCAATCTGTTCGTCTTCCTCGACGCTCACCGACCCTGGCGCAAGGTGAAAGTCACCGAGCGGCGCGCCGCCGCCGATGCCCACTGCATGCGCGATCTCGCCGATGTCCATTATCCCGAGGCCGCCGGCATCCGCGTGGTGCTGGACAATCTGTCCACCCATACGCCGGCCGCCCTCTACCAGGCCCTGCCGCCCTCAGAAGCCCGACGCATCCTCCTCATAGGATCTCACCATGGTCGAGACCGAGATCAGTGTCCTGCGCAGTTAGTGCCTCGACCGCCGCATCGAAAGCCGCGACCGCCTCGTTAGCGAGGCCGCCGCTTGGGAAAACCAGCGAAATAACAGCGGCGACCGCATCAACTGGCTGTTCTCAACCGAACAGGCCCGCCTCAAATTGGCAAAAGCCTATCCAAAACCAACCGCCAAAGAGTCATAATCCCTGTGCAGAGCCACTAGTGGTTTCCGCCTGACATAAGATTCCTGGGTGGGAATCTGGCGCATGCGCACAGGAATGTCTCTCACCGTCTCGCCTTCTGATCATCGGCAGCTCGCTGCCTTGGTCAGCGACCGCAACAGTCCGCAATAGCATGTCTGGGCGCCGAGATCGTGCTGTTGAGCGCCGATAACGTTGGCACTGTCGAAAATCATGCGGCGGACCGGCAAGTCCAAGACCTGCGTCTGGCGCTGGCAGGAGCGCTTCGCTGAGGGAGGCTTTGAAGGGCTGCTGCGCGACAAGACGCGGCCCTCACGCATTCCGCCGGCCCCGATGTCGCCGCACGCTTGGTGGCGCTCACACTCGAAGACCCGCCGCCGAGACGACGCACTGGACGGCCGACATGACGGCAAACGTAGCCGTCATCAGTCAGCGCCAGCGCTGTCCGGCGCATCTGGAAGGCGCACGGGCTTCAGCCCCACCGCTGGGGCAGTTCAAGCTCTCAAACGAGCCGAGATTAGTCGACAAACTGCGCGACGTCGGCCCAGGCCATCGTGCTGTCGGTTGATGAAAATCGCAGATCCAGGCGCTGGACCGGACCCAGCCTGGCCTGCCTATAAAGCTAGGGAACCATAACGCACGACGGCACGGCGCCACTTCCACTAGGGCAGAAAACAATTTTAGACCGACTATCAGCGGCACTTCGCGCGAGGCCAGCGTCACCGAACCCGCGATTGGCAGTTAGCGGTTTTTCCAGGCGCGATAGCGGCGCCACGCCGGCAACGCCGTGTCGTCGACAACCAGCACCGCCTCCGGCCCGCCGACCTTGTCCGGATAGAGCTGCAACGCAAACTCCTGCAACCGTTCACATCATGCGCCAAAGCGCCGGGCATCAGCTTCGTATTGAAAGCCAACCACGGATGTCGTCCGCGTAGCGCACGAAGATCATGTCGCCGGCCGATTCAATCCAACTATATGGCATAGAGGCGGTGGGCCGCCACAAGCCGTCGGTCAGACAATGGGTCTTGTTGGTCTTCCGCACCGGCGAAGATCGAAACGTGTTATGGCGCGAACGCCGTACCCGTCTCGCGCCCCCTGGCCCGAATTCGGCAAACGAATGGTAAACGCGGGAGCGCGCATTGACTGAAAGCAGGATCATCGACAGCCGGAACGATTTGCCTAGTGGGCGATCGATCGGGCCAGTGCGATTCTGACGAACCAGGATTCGGATCTCGCCACCGCCGCGCGCAACGCAAACGAAGCCCAAATCGGTGAGACACTACAGGGGCTCGGGCAGGCGATCATTCATGCGCTGCTTGAGGCGTTAAACGGTCTTGCGGCGTCGAATAAGCCCCCGGCCGGACCCGGGCACCTGGCTGGATCAATGGAAACGGCGGCCGGTACGCGGGCTCAAAAAAATGCAGCATCATGATTTCGGTCTGCGCAGGCTATCAGAAGCGTTTCCTTCATTCCGAACGCCATCGTCAGGCGGCCTGCCATAGGTTTTCGAGAGCGTCTTTTCGGCATCTGGTTTGGCGCGCAAGAGCGCCATGACCATCGGCCTAGTCGAAAATTTCCCGTCCCGAGCGCGGTCCGTCAGGCTACGCAAATAACCGCCGGCGCTGTTGATCTGATCAGCGCGCTGATAAATCGCGGCCAACGTGATCGCCGCCTGCCGTTCGCCCAGAACCTCGCAGGCCTCCCGCCAGGCGCTCGGGCTGATCCCCAACATGGACCGGACGAGCTCGGCCGCGGCCAGGAAATCCCGCCAGTGGCCAAGCTCGCCGCTCTGGGCGAGTTCCCGCATGTTCGGGCAGGCGGACAGCACGATCTCCAATGGCAAATCCCGCTTTGGCTGGCTCCGCAGATTGTGAGTACCTTCGGCGCTGCAGCCCGCTTCCTCTCTTTCTCCTGTGCCGCTTTCAGATTCAGAATTGGAGTCTGGGTTTGAATTCTGTATGTGGCGACCGAAATGGGACTCATTGGCGTCCGTATTCCATGAATCCGCAAACGATTCCAACACGTCAAGGATCTCACGCCATAGCACCTCGAGCTCTTCACAGATGCTTTCGACGAGTTGACGTGGAGCAGAGCGCGGCAGACGGCTGATGGTGGCCTGGTAGTTCTGCTGCACCCGGTCCCAATTGCCTGGCACGCCTTCCTCGGTGCAGGTATCGATCAGCTTGACAATATCCCGTCGCAAGAGCGTCAGTCGTTCCCTTGCGCGACGGAATGCGCGCTTCTCGGCCTGGGCGGCATCCGCCATGTCCTTGAACTCGGCTGCCCGCGCCACGATCGGCGACAGATCGAAGCCGAAGGCCCGCTCGATCTTGCCTCCCCGACCTTTCCTTGCATATCGCTTTCCATTAGGACTGTCCCTGCGAATGATCAGACCGCATTCGACTAGAACGACGAGATGCCGGCGAAGCGTTGTAGGTGGCATGCCATTGGCGCGCGCCATCAACTGGTCGTTCGACGGCCAGACAATAAGATCGCCATCACCCGTGAGAACCGTCTCCTGGTGGAAGGACAGCAACGCGTTCAGAATCGCCAGAGCGCGGTCCGTGGCGCCGAGGAGATCTCGGGCCTCTCTGATGTGCTGAAAAGTCTGCCACTTGTTAACGGCGGCATCCTTCGGTGCCGCTCTTGCCTTCATCTGGCTCGCAATTTGGCCAAGCGTCATCGTTCGCCGCCCAAAGGGCGTCGTCACTATATGTCCCGTCATGGTTCTGCCCTCTAGCTTTTGGCAAAGCGAAAGCGCTCACCAAAATGGTGTCAGATCTCCTCATGGAGAGTCTTGACTGACTTGAATCGCGGAAGTTGACTGTGAAATCGCGGAAGTGAGATTCTCAATGTCACCCAAGCGAACGCGAGAGGCTTCTGAGAAGTTGTCTCAGGGCCTTTTTTTATCGCATGCTACCTCTATGTTTGTTGCGCTATCCTATGGTTTTCGGCCGAGCCGCCCTCCAGCGCTGAAATTATCCCCTCGCCCTGGCGGGCGGAAAACCTGTCTATTAGCATTTGCAGCTCTTCCTCGACGGAATCGCCAAACGCCGGCGCATATCCTGTCACAATAGAGAGCTGGATGTCGCCGCTGGAGAATGTCGCCTTGCCGACTACTTTCTCGGCTGGACCCTTAATCTCCTTCTCGCTGCGGCACGGCGGCGGCGGCTTCTTCACCCGCTCAATGGGTTGGTTTCAAGGCGGACAGGGACCGGGCCCTTCCCATCGTTGGATATAGTGTCGATTCAGGAGTGGAGGCCAGTCGTGAAACCTCGTGAATCATAAAGTTCCGAAGGCTTCTCCGTGCGTTCAGCGGATACATCTGTTGGCGGCGCGCCTGCAGATATTCGAAGAGAATGCCAGCATGCCGAACGATCTTGTCGGCCGGATCCGCGTTCTGCACTCTGGTTGCGGCAAGCACAGCCATTGTCGATTTGTCCTCCTTGTCGGTCTACATGCGACATATCGGTCCTTAACCCAGAACTAGCTAGGCCACGATTCTTCGCCCGGCGTCCAGTGGATTAAGGTTAACAGCAGGTTGAAGCATATTTGTTGTGACCGGGGCAGACTGCAGGCGCTCAGGCTTGACCGATTTGCCTAACGGGATCTGGGCGCGTCCAAATCGGCTGTTGTTGTGGGTTTATGCCGAGGGTTGTCACGTTATCGAGCGGTGATCGAACTGCCCCCGCGGCTTTGCGAGATCAGGCAACCGCGCCCGTCACGGCTTTCCAATGCGCTGCTATTGCGCGGATGCTGTGAATGTGAGTGGCCAGGGCGGATCGTTTTTGATGCGGGGTGACGAAGAGATTGCCGAGAAGATCGAGATAAACCGCTGCAGGCTGCCGGCTGATCTGAAGCCCTGCATCGTCCGTTCTCGTTTTCGCAGCGGCAGATGAGAATTTTCCGCTCGATTGTTGAGGCTCCTGTGGGACCAGTGCTCGACAGTCGCCATAACGTCACGCTTGGCGGCGCCATATGATCGGAGTTTGTCGGCGATGATCCGCTTGGGCACCATGCCTCGCTTTCCTCAGCAGCCTGATCAGCAATCGCTTGGCAGCCTTGGTATCGCATCGGATCTAGTCGAGAACATAGCCGTCCTGGTCACACGCCAAAGCCAGTGCTTGCGGTCAGCGATGGAGACCACCACCTCGTCCAGATGCCAGACGTCCCGGTGCGACGGCCGCCGACGACGGATTTGCTTCGCGTAGGCCGGTCCGAATTTCCGACCCCATCGGCGGATCGTATGAAACGACGATGCTGCGCTCCAGCAGCATTTCCTCGACAAGGCGTGGGCTCAGCGGGAACCGAAAGTACAGCCAGACCGCATGGGTGATGATCTGTTGCGGGAAGCGGTGACGTTTGTAGCTGATGGCTGAATTCGTCATCCCACTATCTCCACGCACCACTCACTGACAGTCGGTTTATGTGACAACTCCTTCCGCCTCGTTCCGGGCCTTTGCCCGGCTGCCATGGGGGTGGAGCCCGAAAAAGTCTGTCTTGCACAAGACGATCAGCGCGATCCGGGCGGACACCTGGGAAGCGGTCAACAAATTGCTGCTGGCCAGCGCCCGACAAGAGTGGTTGGAAAGCGGCAAGCGTGCGTGTGGACAGCACCGTCACGGCGGCGCTGATCCATGAACCAAGCGACAGCAGCCTTTTGTGGGACGGCGTGCGGGTGATGGTTCGTCTTCTGCAGCAGGCGGATTCGCTTGGCAGCACCTTCCCTGGCACGATCACTGCCGCGCGCGAAGAAGCGGGCTCGGGCGATCGAGTATACCCGCGGTCGCCCCAAACGGGTTCAGCACTACCGCGCGCTGCTTAGGATCGCCCGGAACACCTTGGGTTTTCTGCAGCAGGCGGCGGCACAGTTGCCGCTGGCGGCGGGTCCGGCGGCGAGCTCTGGAAGGCCCAGGTTCGCCACTATCAGCCGCTGATCGCGCAGATCATCGCCCAGACCGAGCGGCGGGTGCTGGCCGGCGAAGCGGTGCCGGCCGGCGAGAAGCTTGTAAGCCTCTTCGAGCCGCATGCCGACATCATCGTCAAGGGCAGCCGCGACGTCGATTACGGACACAAAGATCAATCTGACCACCGGCAGGAGCGGACTGATTCTCGATCTCGAAGCCGGCAATCCGGCCGACAGCGAGCGGCTTTTGCCCTTACTAGACGTTATGACCGTGGTCTGAGGAGCGGCCCGCCCTTAGACTTTGCAGCTGTTAAGCAAACGGGGGTTGCTCGGGTTGCCGAGCCTATCCCCAAAGCAAAGGAAGGACGGGCCGCTCCTCAGACCACGGTCATAACGTCGAGCGCCACATCGCCTTCTATGGCGAGGCGCCGCGGCAGGCGGCCGCCGACGGCGGCTATGCGAGCCGTGAAAACCTGCGCCAGGCCAAGGCCTGGGGTGTGCGCGACATGGCCTTCCATAAGAAGAGCGGCCTCCGGATCGAAGATATGGTCAGGAGCCGCTGGGTGTATCGCAAGCTCAGAAGCTTCAGGGCCGGCATCGAAGCCGGCATCTCCTGCCTGAAGCGGACCTACGGCCTGGCCCGCTGCACCTGGCGCGGGCTCGACCACTTCGAGACCTACGTCTGGTCCTCGGTGGTCCCCTACAATCTCGCCCTCTTCGCCCGCCTCAGGCCGACCCGACGCTGGTCATGACGCCGCATTCAGGGAGCAGGCCACGAGCGCCGGCCGACACCCCACGACCGTATTGCGGCCAAATCGCCCTTCGACCACAACCTAGAAGCGGTGCCATCATGCGTCCCGAAAAACACGCTGCAGCGGGCAAAACACCTCTAACAAACCAAAAACAGGCGTTGGCTGCCTTTCGTGCTCCTCCTTCGTCAACGGTCTAATGGATTAATGGGGTAATGCTACGGGCGAAACGTTTTTTGTTTGGACAGCTGCAGCAATGAATGCCAAAAACCTGGACTTGTGAAAAGTGCTTTACGGAAATAGAGATCTTATATTGTGCAGTCACATGCTTAGAAATGATCCGTGCGTTTCTTTAAGAAGGCATCGGGTCCATTATTATAAGGAAAATCATCTAACCAATAAAAATACGTTGGCGAAGACGGTCGCAGTCTCGACGGCGGCCGTCCTGATGCTAGTGGATGCAATCTAACACTTGGTGCCCGCGTTTGACGGCAGCGATGATCTTGTCTGGATCGGCGGTCCAAGTGAAGGGTTTAGGTTGCTGGTTGTGCTCTGCAACGAAGGGGTTGATCGCCGCCTGAAGGTCGACGACGGAGTGGAAGACGCCGCGTCTGAGACGACGCTTCGACAGTTTTGCGAAGAAGCCCTCGACCGCGTTGAGCCACGAGCATGAGGTCGGTGTGAAGTGGAAGGTGAAGCGCTGATGGCGGCCGAGCCAGGCACGCACCTTGGGGTGCTTGTGAGCGGCGTAGTTGTCGAGGACGACGTGGATGGCCTTGCTGGCCGGCACCTCGGCATCGATGGCGTTGAGGAAGCGGATGAACTCCTGGTGACGATGGCGCTGCATGTTCCTGCCGATGACGGTGCCTCGAGCACGTTGAGGGCGGCAAACAGGGTGGTCGTGCCGTTGCGCTTGTAGTCGTGTTGGTGTGGACGGCCCCCAGCACGGCATCGATGTGCCAGAATGAGGTCGTTGAAGATCTCAAGCAAAGGAGACCGTCCGTGGAACAGATTATTCGAATTGGCATGGATACGTCAAAGCACGTGTTCCAGCTCCATGGTGTGAACGCGGCTGAAGACCCGGTTCTGCGCAAGAAGCTTCGGCGTAAGGAGATGGTGGCGTTCTTCGAGAAAGCGCCGCCGACGGTGATTGCGATCGAGGCGTGCGGCGGATCGCACCATTGGGCCCGACTACTGCAGTCGTTCGGCCACGAGGTGAAGCTGATTCCGCCGCAGTTCGTCAAGCCATACGTCAAGCGAGGCAAGAACGATGCGGCTGATGCCGAAGCGCTGTGCGAGGCGATGAGCCGGCCGACGATGCGCTTCGTGCCGGTGAAGCCAGCCGACCGCCAGACGGCGCTGATGCTGACCGGCATGCGCGACCGACTGATCCGTAATCGCACGCAACTCGCCAATTCGATCCGCGGTTATGCGGCCGAGTTCGGGCTGACTGCCGCGAAGGGAATATGCAAGATCGAGCCGCTGCTCGAGCGCATCGCGGCCGATGAGAGGCTGCCGGAGCTGGCGCGGGAGCTGTTCGCGCTGCACGGCGCGGAATATGCGCAGTTGAAAGTGCGGCTGGGAGAGGTCGACACCAAGCTGATGGCCTGGCATCGGGCCGATGAATGCAGCCGCCGTCTGGCGCAAATCCCCGGCGTCGGTCCGATCGGCGCATCGCTTCTGATGATGAAGACGCCAACGCCCGAGGGCTTCCGATCAGGCCGGCACTTTGCCGCCTGGATCGGCCTGACCCCGAAAGATCACTCCACAGCCGGCAAGGTCCGGCTCGGCGTGATTACACGCGCCGGCGACGAAGCCTTGAGAAGTACGCTGGTGGTCGGCGCCACCGCTCTCCTGCGACGAGTCCGCGACGGACGGGGCAGGAATTCCTCGCCCTGGCTCCTCGATCTCCTCAAGCGCAAGCCGCCGAAGCTCGTCGCCGTGGCGTTGGCGAACAAAATCGCGCGCATCGCCTGGAAGATGATGGTGACCGGCGAAGCGTATCGAACCAATGCTGTGCCGCCTAGTATGGCGTGCGGGGCTTAGAAGATCAGCCAAACACGGGGAGCAGACGAAAATGCGACCGTGTTTGTTGATGTCGGAACTTGCAAGAGAATGAGCAGGTGGTGTGATCGATCGATCCACGACGCAAGATACTCCGGATGACTCACTGGCCGTTGTAGGTCGCAGTCGTGTTAGGAACTCGCGTTGCGGAAACCATCTTGGCCCGCGGTCATGTGCGACCGCACAAAACAGAGGCCGGACATATGATCGCAAGCGATCCGATCAAAACGCCGCTCAACACCTTGCGAGGAGGTGGCCGTCCACATATGGGTCATGGTGCCGAGCCTACCCTTCTTCATGGGCAGGCCGGGCTGAGTGCGGTCGAGCGCCTGGATCTGGCTCTTCTCGTCGACCGACAGCACGATGGCGTGAGCCGGCGGATCAACATAGAGGCCGACGACGTTGCGCAGTTTGTCGACGACCTGCGGATCGTTGGAGAGCTTGAACTGGCGCCAGCGGTTGGGCTGCAGCCCGTGCGCCTTCCAGATGCGGCGCACCGCGCTGGCGCTGATGCCGGCCGCGGCCGCCATCATGTCGGCGGTCCAGTGCGTCGTCTCGCCAGGCGGGTCCTGCAACGTCAGTGCCACCACGCGCTCGGCGACTTCAGGTCCGAGTGGGGCAATGCGCGAGGGGCGCGTCTTGTCGCGCAACAGTCCCTCGAAGCCTTCCGCGGCGAAGCGCTCCTGCCAGCGCCACACGCAGGTCTTGGACTTACCAGTTTGCCGCATGATTTCGACGGTGCCCACGCCGTCGCTGCTCAACAGAATGATCTCGGCGCGCCAAACGTGCTTCTGCGGCGCATTGCGATCTCTGATCAGCGCGCCCAGACGCTGACGGTCAATCGAAGAACCGGTGAGTAATATTCCTGCGCGCATGCGCCAGACTCGCATGCGCACTCACAAAAGGGAATCCCCAGCCGGCTCTTATGTCAGGCGTAAACCACGAGGACAGAGCGATAGGGCTCAATCCGCAGTATTTGAGCAGACCGACAGCGGTAAGGTCTTCGAATTTAGGCATGGTGCCCGCACCGCCGCTGGGGGATTGGATCGCACAAGCACGATGGCGCGTGGTTGGGCCATCTGATCACCTGACCATTGTGTTGTGGGAAGCAACGCGATGCCCTCTTGTTAACGCACTTTAGGCAATGCGTTTTGCCTGGATGGGAGACAAAATATGAGGAACATCCGCCGACCGGCAGGATCGCGTATCGGCGATACCACAGCCGATGGCGCTCCGGACAGCAGTTCCCCCGCCGCATCAGGTCACGCCTCGGCAACAGGCGGCCAGCCGTTCAATTCGATTGTCGAACGGATGCACCGCGAGCCGCAGGCTGGCGAAGCTTCCTCCAGCCGCTTCGCAGGCCACGCCGATGATACCCCGGAGGCCCCGTCCTCGCGCCCCCCAATTAGTCGGGGACGCTTTCTCACTGCCGCATTACGCGGAATGGGCATGGATGCAGGGTCAGGAGGATGGCGTGCTGACGATGGCCTGGCAACCAACATCCCTCGTACAAACGGACAGCGGCCTCATGAGCCAGGGCGGCAAGCGGGCCCTTCACGTTCCGATGGTGAAGCGTGGCGCAGAGATCGCGCCCCCGAAAGCTCTCACACCTCCGCGCCGTTGCCTGGGCAAATCACGTCCGGCATGGACGCCAGGCCACCACGCAGCGACGATGTAGGCGCGCGCGATAGCCGCCCCACCGGTTCTCAACGGTCTCAAGGGTCGGAGCCGCAATCAGGTAGTAACAATGGGGGCCCCTTCTCGGGCGGTTTGTTCAGCGATGCTCTCGATGAGATTGATCGTGCTCCCAACATCGCTGAATTCTCCTGTGCCGTGGTGCGCCATCGCCGCAGGCTGCAGGACCAGGAAGGGCAGGCGGAATTCCTTCACAAAGCCGCTGGCCAATTCACCCAGCGATTTCTGCCAAACTGGGAGCAGGATATTGGACAATCGTTTGGATACGCGCACGTATGCAACGCCGTCAGCCGCGGGCCTGCGAGACAGGTGGGCATGGAGGCCTGCAGGGCCATGGCCGCCAAGCTATCGGAGTCTGCCGGGGGTCTGAACGAGGTAGATCCCCCAGCGCTGCCGCTTTTTGCCTTGTCATTCAGTCGATATCCGGGACAGCGGGAATGCTGGGAAGGCGCGGGCAGGATCGCCGAATTATGCAGCGACAATCCCGCACTGCTTCAGGAGCTCGACTCTCGGAACGTCTCGCTGCTGGTGAACGGCTTTAGCAAGTGGCCTAACCTGCCAGGGTGTGGCCAGGGCACGTTCGCAGTTGCCAGTGAAGTTCTTCGCCGCGCCGACATGGACGGGCTTTTCGAATTCAATCAGCAGGACTTGAACAACCTGGTGAACGGCTTCAGCAAGTGGCCGGAGCAGCAGAAGACGCGCGAGGCGACGGTTGCCATCGCCGGCGAGATCGTTGCCCGCGCCAGCAAGCTCAACAGATTTACGAATCAACACTTGGCGATCCTGGTGAACGGCTTCAGCAAGTGGCCGGAGCAGGCTGAGTGTCGCCGCGCCGTCGCTGCAGTCGGCACTGAGGTCACGCACCGCGTAAGGCGAGACCACCGGCTTTCCGATTTTGATCCGCAGGACGTGGCCAATCTGGTGAACGGTTTCAGCAAGTGGCCGGAACAGCAGAAGGCACGCGAGGCGACGGTCGCCATCGCCGGCGACGTCGTTGCCCGCGCCGGCGAGCTCAACAGATTTACGCATCAAGGCCTGGCCAATCTGGTGAATGGCTTCAGCAAGTGGCCGGAGCAGGCTGAGTGTCGCCGCGCCGTCGCTGCAGTCGGCACTGAGGTCACGCACCGCGTAAGGCGAGAACACCGGCTTTCCGATTTTGATCCGCAGGACGTGGCCAATCTGGTGAACGGTTTCAGCAAGTGGCCGGAACAGCAGAAGGCACGCGAGGCGACGGTCGCCATCG